>CAYPZE010000007.1:0-30910 GCA_964415305.1 uncultured Methylotenera sp. | reverse complement strand
AAAGTAACCGCTCGTCCACACAAACTAAACTTTTCGAACTTTTCAGCCAAAAGTAGAGCCATAAAAAATCATAGAGACCCTTATCAGGAACCCTCTACACTGACTGATCATTTGCTGAATTATGCTTTATGTTGCATTCAAGTGTTGGGCCACAAACGCACCGAGTGCATCACGTTGGTTGCTTATAAATGAGGAACACTCAGGATGTAAAAGTATCTATTGCGTTGGCAACATACAATGGAGAGCAATATTTAAAAGAGCAACTAGAGAGTATTCTCAATCAGAGCTACTTGCCATTTGAGGTTGTGATTATGGATGACGCTTCAAATGATAGGACGCTAGAAATTGCACGTGAGTTTGCAAGTAAAGCGCCTTTTCAGGTCATCATTTCATCAAACAACGAAACGCTGGGTTATACAAAAAATTTCTCAAACGCGTTATCGAACTGTACTGGCGATATCGTACTTTTATGTGATCAAGATGATGTCTGGCATGAGAATAAAATTGAAACCATTATCAATTTCCTTACACAAAACCCTAAAACTCAATTGGCTATCCACGACCTGGCTTTTTGTGATGCTGATCTTAATTTGACCGGGCAAACAAAGCTCTCGCGTGTATCTGCTACATCTTCCCCATTGATGGGATTCGTGACAGGGATGGCCACAGCAGTAAGAGGCCCCTTTCTAAAAGCATGCCTACCTATTCCCAATAATGGAGTGACTCACGACCTGTGGTTGCATAGCTGCGCAATTTTATTCGATGTAAAGTCAATTATCCCAACAGTATTATCACTTTACAGAAGGCATGGGAATAACGTGACTAACGTTAATTCTTTAAATAGCGCCAACAAATCTACATGGCTTACACTTCACCTAAACAGTTTCAAAGCAGCAGACGAGATTGAGTTAATTAACTCCCGAGCCAGATGTAACCATCTCATCAACTGGCTAGTAAATGGCAAGTTTGAACGGATAAATAACTTTCAGTTTGATCCTACCTTGATAGAAAAAAGCCTGACGTCTCTAAAAAAAGACATTCAGAATATAGAGGACCGCCTCGAACTGAGGAAGCTAAATCGTAAAAAGAGATTTATTCCTGTCATCAGACATTATTTTAGAGGTGGTTACTCAACATTCAGCGGCTTTAAAAGCGCGCTAAAAGATTTATGCATCTAACAAAATATAAACAAATGAATCAATTACCTTGCTCACTAGAATAATTGCTCTCTAATATGCACAGCCCACTTGTTAGCATCATCATCCCTTACTTTAACGCAGCGCAATTTATTGAAGAGTGCGTAAATAGTGTTTTGAATCAAAGCCATTCAAACATTGAAATCATTATTGTAGACGATGGCTCTGCAGATAATGGCTTGGAAAAACTCACTCATATGCCGCAGCTAACCATCATCCACCAGAAAAACGCTGGTGCTTGTGTGGCAAGAAACCGAGGGTTGGAGATTGCTAGTGGGGAGTTTGTTAAGTTTTTAGATGCCGATGACTACCTGGAAAAAGACTGTATTGCATTACAAGTTGAGGAAGCGCTTAAACACGACAACAACACAATTATTTATGGCAACTTTACGATAGTGAGCCAAAACACGCTCAAACCAGTTAACACACGTATTGCACCTCAAAATCAAACAGCGACGTTACTGTTTTCTGATTTATTAACCACTACCCCTTTGCATCGCCGATACATGTTAGAAGCTATTGGCGGTTTTGACACCAGATTTAAAAATGGGCAGGAGTGGAATCTGCATGTGAGGTTGGCCGGTAAAGGTTATCAATTTGTACACATGGATACGAATGTTTATTATTATCGTGTGCATGACGCGGTTGGAAGGATTTCAAATACAAGAAAAAAACAGACTGAACATTCAATGATGCACGAGATTGATAAAGTCACTTTCACTCATGAAGCGTTAGCAGAGATGGGCCGTGTAGATTTAACTGGGTTTATCTCAATGAGGTATTGGTGGATTGGCAGGCTTGCTCTTAGACATGGTTTGAAAGAATTGGCCAACCTCTCTTTTGACAAAGCCAAAACAATTTATCCTGACTATCGAGAAAAGTGGCCTTTGTACTACAAAGTTCTGCACGCCCTTATTGGTGTGCATATTGTCGAAAAAATCATGGCTCCTCTATACGCATGGTACGCCAGCAGATACTTTAAATAACCATCACACTATAGGTTAATCTAGACGTCTATGCCAAAAGTTTCTATCGTATGCCCCGTTTACAACTCCGAGTTATTTTTAAAGGAAACTATCGACTCTGTCATCAATCAATCATTCATAGACTGGGAACTGATATTAATAGATGACTGCTCCACTGATGCATCCAGGGTTATTATTGAAAGCGCTCGTAACATAGATCAAAGAATAAAGTATGTTTCATTAGATAGTAACTCTGGTCCAGCGATTGCACGAAACACCGGTATTGAAATTGCGGGAGGTGAGTACATTGCATTCATAGATAGTGATGACATATGGCATCCACTAAAACTAGAAAAGCAAATCGCGTTTATGGAGTCTCAAGGCTATTTATTTAACTGCAGTCAATTTATCGCATTTAACAAAGATAGCGCATACATCCGCAAGGTTCCTGAATTGCTGAACTACAAGAGGCTTCTTCTTGGCAATCCTATTGGTACATCTACTGCAATATACAATTGTAAACAGCTCGGAAAACACTATTTTGAAAATATAGGTCATGAAGACTACTTATATTGGTTAACTTTTTTTGAGTCAAAAAAGATAGAATGTTTGACCATTCAAGAGCCGCTTGTTAAATACAGACTTCGCCCAAACTCTGTGTCTAAAAACAAACTTAAAGCTGCATTATGGACATGGTCTTTATATAGAAAAAATCTTAAATTATCACGATTAACCTCAGCTGTTTATTTTCTAGCCTACGCCATACAGTCGACAACCAAAAGGCTTATTTCTAAAAAATATAGCTCCAAAACTTTTACAGCAGATGAATAATTAACTTGCTCTCGGCATTTAATAGGGAGTTTCAATTGCTATCTTGTCATATTAATACAGATGATATACACCTACTGTACTCACATTAAATACTGCTTTTAGTTCGCAAAAAATCATGAATATACTAGTGACAGGAGCAACTGGATTTATAGGGCAGGCATTAACTGCGCATCTAGAAAGAGGTGGCCATACAGTCACCCCCATTAAACGCGGCACACAATACAATCAATTGAATACAAGTTACGATTGCCTGATTCATTTGGCAGCTCGTGCCCATGTTTTACGCGAAACCGTCCGGCGCCCATATCAAGCATTCAAAGAAGTTAATGTTGATTACTCTATGAAAATCGCACAATTAGCGCAGCAGCTGGAGATTCCAAGGTTTGTATTCCTAAGCTCCATCGGTGTTAATGGCCATCTATCGAAACAACCTTTTACCGAAAGTGACATCCCTAAACCTCATAATGATTACGCACGCAGTAAATGGGAGGCTGAGCTAGCATTAAAAGAGTTTTTTGAGGGAACTGAGACTGAGCTGACAATTATCCGTCCACCGCTCGTTTATGGCCCTAACCCTAAAGCAAACTTTAAAACATTGCTTACATTGTGCAAATATCCGATCCCGTTGCCGTTTGGAGCAATTCATAATAGACGGAGCCTGGTTGGTATTGATAATCTGTGTCATTTTATTAGTCTGTGTTGCCAACACCCTGCAGCGGCAGATCAGACGTTTCTCATTTCAGACGATCAGGATGTGTCTTTAACCGAACTGATTACGACCATTAGAAAAGCGCTCAATCGACCTGCATGGTTACTGCCTGTTCCTAACCCTTGGCTGCGTTCTTTTTTTAACTTTTTAGGTAAAGATAATCTGAGTGATCAGCTCCTGGCTGACTTGCAGGTGGATGTGAGCAAAGCAAAACAATTATTAGGCTGGAAGCCCATCCTGCGTCTGGATGAAGGTATTAAAAACGCGGTGATCTCATATGTTGATTAAAAGATTGTTGGATATTCTATTGACCCTGATTGCGTTGTTATTGCTCAGTCCGCTAGTGCTGACGACTTACCTATTAGTAAAGCTCACTTCAACCGGCCCTGCTTTGTACTGGAGTCAACGTGTTGGTCAAAACAACCAGCTGTTTAGCATGCCGAAATTCCGCTCAATGCGCGTAGGCACCCCACAAATAGCTACGCATTTAATGAATCAGCAGAGCAATCCGAACAGTTTTCTAACACCTATTGGTAGTTTTATCCGCAAAACCAGCCTGGATGAATTGCCGCAGTTATGGAGTGTGCTTAAAGGCGATATGTCGCTTGTCGGGCCGCGTCCTGCTCTGTTTAACCAGGATGATTTGGTGAGTTTGCGCACGGAGCAAGGCGTGCACACATTGAAACCCGGCATCACTGGTTGGGCGCAAATCAATGGAAGGGATGAGATTCCGATTCCGCAAAAAGTGGCTTTGGATGCATATTATCTATCTAATCAATCGATTTGGCTGGATTTGATGATTATTTTATTAACTGCAATCAAAGTGTTAAGACGTGATAACATCACGCATTGATGACAGAATTGCAACCATGCTAAAACTCCCTGCTCAATTATTATCTTTGCTCGCTTTTTTGCATGATGCCATCGTGGTGATTGCTGCATGGCTGATGGCATTTGCGCTACGTTTTAATTTTCATATCCCAGAAAAATTCATTGGCTATATACTGGAAAGCCTGCCAGTCATTTTTATTTTTCATAGCATTTGCTTCTACAGTTTTGGTTTGTACAAAGGCGTTTGGCGCTTTGCCAGCCTGCCGGATTTAAAGCGCATTATGCGCGCAGTGGCATTTGCCGCGCTACTGAGTGCCACCTTTGCCTTATTGGTACACCCGTCTATCGTCATTCCGCGCTCTGTGCTGATTCTAAACCCCATGTTACTACTGCTAACCATGGGCGGCAGCCGCTTTCTTTATCGCGCCTGGAAAGAACGCCGATTGTTTAATGGCATTGCTTTGCAAGGCAAGCCAGTGATTGTGATTGGCGTTGAAGACGCTTCGTTTAACCTGATTAAAGAGTTAAGTAAAAATCCTGAGTGGCGTGTGGTTGCCATAGTTGACCCGAGCGGCAAGCTGGTTGGCCGCGAGATTATGCATACCAAGGTCGAGGGCGGACTGGAGGATATGGCGCAGATTGCGGCGCGGCATGGTTGCCAGCATTGTATGATTGCGATGCCGGGGAGTAGACATGAAAAGCGTCGGCAGGCGGTGGATGCTGCGCGTAAAGTCGAGGGCATGGAGGTGTTGACATTGCCTGCGATGTCGGACCTGATCAGTGGTCGTATCAGTTTGTCGCAGATTCGCAAGATTGATGTGGAGGATTTGCTGGGGCGCGATGTGGTGCAGTTGGACACGCATGGTCTGAGCAGTATGCTTGCAAACAAAGTGGTGCTGGTGTCTGGTGCTGCAGGCTCGATAGGTTCTGAGTTATGCCGCCAGATATTGAGCTTTCACCCGACGCAGTTAATTTGCCTGGATATTTCTGAATATGCACTGTATACGCTGCAGCAGGAGTTTAACCAGTGGGTGACAGATACCGAGCTGGTTTACCTTGTGGCTGATGTGAAAAACCAGACGCGTATTCAGCGTATTTTGCAAAGCCATCAGCCTGACGTGGTGTTGCATGCTGGCGCTTACAAGCATGTGCCGATGATGGAGCACTTCAATGTGGTGGAGGCCTTGCAAAATAACGCCCATGGTACCTACCAGATTGCGTCAGCTTGCCAAGCAGCGGGCGTACCGACCTTTGTGCTGGTTTCAACCGATAAAGCCGTGAACCCCACCAATGTGATGGGGGCCAGCAAACGATTGGCAGAGCTGATTTGTCAGGGCTTACAACATGCGGACAATAGCAATACGCGCTTTATCACCGTGCGCTTTGGCAATGTGTTGGGCAGCAGTGGCAGCGTGATCCCCAAATTTCGAGAGCAGATTGCGCACGGCGGGCCGCTGACGATTACTCACCCAGAAATCACGCGTTACTTTATGTCTATCCCTGAGGCAGCGCAATTGGTATTGCAAGCCGCGACCATGGGCAATGGCGGCGAAGTGTTTGTGCTAGATATGGGCACGCCGGTGAAGATTATTGACCTGGCGCGCGACATGATTAAATTGTCTGGCTTGCAAGAGCAAGAAATTCGCATTGAATTTACCGGATTACGCCCAGGCGAAAAACTCTATGAAGAGCTGCTGGCAGATGATGAAAACACCTTGCCGACCAGCCACGAAAAATTACGCATTGCACAAGCGCGTAGCGCAGATACGCTTTGGTTAAGTAACTTGCTGGAGTGGCTGGCAAGCGTACCACATTTGCAAGAAGTGCAGATCAAGCAGGACTTACAGCGCTGGGTAGAAGAATACCAACCAGATACGCGTCCGGCGCCTGATGTTTCTTTGCGCGGTGGCATATTGTCACTGGATAACCTGCTCTCACCTTCGCAGCATATACACTGATATATTGTTGATATTTACCTATTCAGCATATTCTGCGGTTTGATGTCGTTTACAATAGTGCCCCTTCCATTCGCACTACTTTGAGTACCGTTTATGCCTCATATTACGCTTGATAATGCCAGCCTCGCGTTTGGTCATCATGCCTTGCTTGCCCAAGCCTCATTTCAGTTAGATCCAGGTGAACGCGTTGGCTTGATTGGCCGCAATGGGGCCGGTAAATCCAGTTTACTCAAAGCCATTGCCGGTACCATCAAACTGGATGATGGCACCGTGTGGCGTGCGCCCAACGTGCGCGTGGTCTATGTGCCACAAGAGCCTGAACTGGATAATACACACACCGTATTTGAAGCCGTTGCAGAAGGTTTAGGCAGTTTGCAACAAACCATCATTGACTACCATCAGGTCACCCATGACATGGGTCTGCCGGATGCCAATATTGAGGCGCTGATGGAACGGATGCAGGCTTTGCAGCATGAAATGGACGCGCAAAATGGCTGGGTTGCGCAATCACGGGTAGAAACCGTGCTCAGCCGATTGAAACTGGATGCAGATGTACTGGTCTCCACACTGTCTGGTGGCTGGCGTAAACGGGTCGCGCTTGGGCGCGCGCTGGTGGCAGAGCCTGAAGTACTATTGCTCGATGAACCAACCAACCACCTGGATCTGGAAGCCATCGAATGGCTGGAAGATTTGTTATTGGGCTTTAATGGCAGCGTGCTGTTTATTACCCATGACCGACGCTTCCTCGACAAGCTGGCCACACGTATTACCGAACTGGACCGTGGCAATTTGACTGACTTTGTAGGTAACTTTTCGCAATATCAAATTAAAAAAGAAGAGTTACTCGCCATTGAAGAAACCCATGCGGCTAAATTTGATAAGTTTTTAGCGCAGGAAGAAGTCTGGATCCGCCAAGGCATTAAAGCGCGCCGTACCCGTAATGAAGGGCGCGTGAGAAGGTTAGAAGCGCTACGTTTAGACCGTGCAGCCAGACGTGAGCGCCAAGGCGATGTCAAACTCAATCTGGATGCTGGAGAACGCAGTGGCAAACTGGTGGCTGAGCTAGATCAGGTGTATAAGTCATATGGCGACAAAACATTAATCAAAGGCTTTAGCACGCGTATTTTACGTGGCGATAAAATCGGTTTATTAGGGCCCAACGGCATTGGTAAATCGACGCTCTTAAAGCTGATTTTAGGCGACATTGAGGCAGATAGCGGCGATATTCAGCGCGGCACCAAAATCAATGTCGCTTATTTTGACCAGATGCGTGAGCAGTTAGATGAAGAAGCCACCTTGGCTGACACCATTAGCCCTGGCTCGGACTTTGTTGAAATCGGGAATGAGCGTAAACATGTCATCAGCTACCTGGAGGACTTTCTGTTTCCACCACAGCGCTCACGCTCACCTGTCAAATCACTCTCTGGCGGGGAGCGCAACCGTTTACTGTTAGCGCGCCTGTTTGCGCGCCCTGCTAACGTACTGGTGTTGGATGAGCCGACCAATGACCTGGATATTGATACACTGGAGTTATTGGAGACACTATTACAGGATTACACTGGCACTCTTTTTCTGGTCAGCCATGACAGAGCCTTTTTAGAAAACACCGTGACGCAAGTGATTGCGTTTGAAGGCCAAGGCAAATTAACCGAATTTGGTGGTGGTTACGATGACTGGTTGAGATTTACTCAGGATCGCATGAGCAAACCTGCTGCGCCACAAAAACAAGCGGCGGCCCCGCCATCCTCCAACAACCCTGCCCCGACGGTGAGCGCCAAAAAATCGTTGAGCTTTAAAGAACAACGTGAGTTGGAAGGACTGCCTGCAGAAATTGAGCAGTTGGAGCAAGAACAAGCTGACATCCAGAACCAGTTTGCGCAAGGCGATATTTACAAACAGTCGCCTGAGCTTGTGAAACAGTTACAAGACCGGTTAGCCGAGATTGAGTTGCTGATCACGCAAAAGCTGGCGCGCTGGGAAACACTGGAAAGCCTAGTTTAAATAAGTATATCGCTTTAAAACAAAACAGCCGAAGGTGAACGCTTCGGCTTTGTTGTTTTTAGTCGTATGTATCAGTCGTTATACTGAAAAACCACTCCGGCTGGCGTTGGCTCTATGGGCTTGACCGTTTTTGCCATAAAACTGTGGCGCAGAAGTCTTGCCGTTTAAGGCATCCAATTTTTCCTGGTTACGCAGAAAGTGTTTATTGATCAAAATGCCATTGACGCGATTAAGCTCTTTGGCTTGTGTCAATTGTTGCTGAAAAGTGACCCAGGCACTGTCCAACAATTGGCTGGACTGTTTTTGCAACCACACCGACATGCCCTGCTCGTTAGGCTCAAAACCTGCGGCAGCTAGCGCGTCGTAACGTGCATTGGCTGCGGCGCCCAGGGCTTGCAGCAGTTCTACACGTTTATCGACCATGCGTTCAATTGCATCCAGATCAGCTGTCACCAAGGCAGATTGCTCAGATTGCAAATCACTCAACAGCTCAGACACCAGTGCGGCGTCTTTTTCAAACGTCACGGATGAAGAAGATAAATGATTTGCAGTGGTCATCATGGTCAGCCTTTATTCGGTTGTATCAAATCTTTCACGGTTTGCAGCAAGCCATCGGCCACTTTGGCGGTATCTACCGAGAAATCGCCACGCGCAATTGCGGCTTTGATTTCTTCGACTTTGTTGGTGTCAAACACCTCACCAGAGGCCAATCCTGCTTCTAATGACTGCAACTGCACAGAGGCAGAAGATAAAGTCACATTGTCTGAAGAAGCCGTTGATGTGCTCGTTGCTTTTTCACTGCTTTTATTAGCAGTGCCCTTGTCCAATGTCGGCTTGTCTACGCCAACACCCATTTTTTTAATAGAATCTGAAATATTCATGCCGTACCTCTTCTGATTTTGAATTGTGTCAGGGTTTATCAAAGCCAAAACCCTCATTCGTTAACAGTACTATCGGCATAGTTTAAGCGAACTTTAGTGCTTAATATACTTTTTATCGCATGTTTATAATTTTCAGACATTTTTCAAGTACAAATCGTTGTCCGTCTGACTAAAAGCGGACGTCTACCTTACCGGAAGACTGCGCCACGCCTTTTACAATCTGGCCACTGCTGACTTTTACATCCACCACCTGGCCCACATTGGCGGTTTGCATGGCAGTGCCATCGGCGGTGATCACAAAGCCGTCACCACGACTATTTAACTGTACAGTTTGCCCCTGCTTAATCACTGGCACAGACTTCAACAGCTCAGGTCTTAACACGGTGCCTAATGGCAAGTTCAAGGCAGCCTGTTTACCGTCCAACATAGACAGATCAGTAATAATGCCCGCAGGCAGCTTGCTTAAATCACCAGACTGCATGACCACGTCTGTGGTTTGTACTGGTGAGCCTTGGGCAACCGGCAAGCCAGTGACGGCATATTCTCCCCACACCTGCACATCGGCCTGCACGTAAAGTGTCCAAGGTTTAGTATCAGACTGCAGACAACGCACACCAATATGGGTTTTACCCCACAAACGCGCACCTTGTACGGTAAAGCCTTCCATCAAGGCACACTCAGCGATGCGGATGCGGCTGTCTAGCGGCTGAATCTCGATGTTAACTTTGCCCGGATACCCTTGTGTCTGACTTTGCACATATTGCATCGCCGTCTGATACAAGCGACTGTGCATATCGTTGCCCACAGTGGCAGCACCCGCTGCGTGCTGATTCGCAATCACAGTGCGGTCTGCCGCCTGCGCAGCACCACTCATCAGCCATAACAGGCCAACAATGAGCGTCATCACAATCTGGGGCTGGTGTTGTTTCATGTGCCCCATTCTACGCATGACGGGCAGATTTAATGCCGGAATTAAAGGGGATTTCCCCCGCTTAATTGAAGAATCATTGCATAGGCCGCGGCGTACACTAGGCATAGCTAGTAAAAGTCACGTGTGTCAAAGCAGACCTGCTTAATCGGATTAACGGCCACCGCTGACAAAACTTTAGAGGTTCGAAAGCAACAAGTTTCGAGCAGGGCTTGAAAAAAGCCAGGAAAGGATAAAACGATGATAAACAAACTGGACGCCGCACTGAATTTCCATCAGACGGCATTGCGTGTGCGCAATGAACGTCAAGAGCTGTTGGCATCGAATATTGCCAATGCGGATACACCTCAATATAAGGCACGCGACATCGACTTTCAGTCTGCCATGAAGGCAGCTTTGCAACCCAATGCCTCGGCTGGCACACCGACAAGCGGTGGCGCCTTGCAACAAACCAATAGTGGCCATTTAAACGGCATGGGGAACAGTGGCTATGTGAGTGGCGCCAGCGACCCATTATTCCGCTCTGTGGTACAAGGTTCGGCTGATGGCAACACGGTCGATATGGATGTCGAGCGTAATGCTTATGTCGATAATGGTATCCGTTATGAAGCCAGCCTGACGATGATAGGCGGCCAGATTAAAAAGATGCTGTCTGCGATTAACGGTCAGCAATAATTAAAGGAGGTCTGTGATGTCTCTGTTTAACGTATTCAAAATTTCCGGCTCGGCCATGAGTGCGCAATCGCTGCGCCTGAACACCGTCGCCAGTAACTTAGCCAACGCCGACAGTGTGGTGAGCTCAGATGGCAAGCCTTATCAATCCAAGCAAGTCGTCTTTAAGGCAGTACAAGATGCAGCCAACAAGAGCAGCACAGTTGAAGTCGAACGTGTAATTGAAGATACCAAGCCCGGCAAAATGGTCTACGACCCCAAACATCCGATGGCCAATAGCGATGGTTATATCACCATGCCAAATGTCAACGTGACTGAAGAAATGGTGAATATGATTTCAGCCTCACGCGCCTATCAAAACAACGTGGAAACCATGAATGCGGCCAAAACCATGTTGCTTAAAACATTGAATATCGGTCAATAACCTGCAGAAAGGACTTCAGCATGACCACCGTTAATACCAACAACCAGGTGTCACAGGATTTACTGAATTCAGTGAACACACGTAGCAGCGCCAGCACCACCGATGAGACACAAGACCGTTTCATGACCCTGCTGGTGACGCAGATGAAAAACCAGGATCCATTAAACCCGATGGATAACGCCCAAGTGACTAGCCAGATGGCGCAGTTAAACACCGTGACAGGTATTAACAAGCTGAATGAAACCATGAGCAGCCTGATTGGTAGCGTGCAGTTGGGCCAGGCTTACCAGGCCACCAGCATGATAGGCCGTAACGTATTAGTCGAAGGCAAAACGCTGACCCATACAGAGACTGGCGGTTACTTCGGCGTCAATGTGCCTAATGGCGCAGACAGCCTGTCAGTCGCGATTAAAAACGGTTCTGGCGCCACCATCCGCACACTGACATTCGGCAAACAGGATGTAGGTGTGAATGCGTTGAGCTGGGATGGAAAAATGGATGACGGTACGGTCGCGCCTAGTGGAGAGTACTCCTATGAAATAACAGCAAAAACTGCTGACAAAACGGTCAGCAGCACGGCCCTCAGTCTGGCACAGGTCCAAAGTGTTACCACCAGCACCAGTGGCGCCAAACTTAATTTGAGCAATAACACAACGGTGTCTGCATCTGATATTTCAGAGATTTTCTAATTTTTAATATTGACATTTTTAGTCCTTACCAAGGAGAGATAACATGGCTTTTTCACAAGGCTTAAGTGGTTTAAACGCAGCGTCCAAAGCCCTGGAAGTGATTGGCAACAACGTTTCTAACGCTAATACCGTTGGCTTTAAACAGTCTCGTGCAGAATTTGCTGATGTGTTTGCCGCCTCATTGAGCGGCGCTGGTGCCACCCAAATCGGTATTGGTACCAAAATTTCTGATGTTGCCCAGCAATTTACCCAGGGCAATATTACGGCCACCAACAACACTCTGGACGTGGCGATTAACGGTGCTGGTTTCTTCCGTTTAAGCAATAACGGTGCGGTGACTTACACTCGGAATGGCCAGTTCCAGATGGACAAGAATGGTTATATTGTAACGAGTGATGGTAAACGCCTGATGGGCAACAGTGCAGACAACCTGAATGGCTCCAGCCCTGTTGAAATCCAGATTGATACCAGTGACCTGCAACCGGTAGCCTCACAGAAGATTACCGGCACCTTGAACCTGAACTCGGCCAGTGCCAATATTGACCAGACAGTGACCCCATTTAGCTCGACTGACCCAACCAGCTACACCAACTCGACTGCGATCACGGTCTATGATAACTTGGGCAACTCACATAATGTACAAAACTATTATGTGAAAACCGCAGCGAACACCTGGAGCGTGTACACCACCGTCGATGGTAGCGATGTGACGCCTACCCCTACGCCATCCATGGTGTTTAATGCCGGTGGCTATGACTCCACCAACTCGAGCGTGACCCCGGTTACCTTCACACCGACTACTGGCGGTGCCGCGATGAATATCAGTTTCGACTATTCCACCAGCACGCAGTATGGCTCGTCTTTCAGTGTGAACAAGCTTAGCCAGGATGGTTATTCTTCAGGTCGTATTGCCAGCTTTACTATTGGCGATGATGGCATTATTCAAGGTCGCTATACCAATGGCCAGTCCAAAGATCTGGGCCGTGTGATTCTGGCAAACTTCGTCAATCCGAACGGTTTGCAATCGCTGGGTGGTAACCAGTGGATGGCAACCTATGAATCCGGTGATGAACTGATCGGCTCACCAGGCAGCAGCACCCTGGGCGTGTTGCAGTCCTCGGCCGTCGAAGATTCCAACGTCGACCTGACGGCAGAACTGGTCAACATGATTACCGCACAGCGTATCTATCAGGCCAACGCGCAAACCATCAAAACACAAGATCAGGTCATGCAGACGTTGGTCAACCTGCGTTAATAAGGGTTTGATTCACTTTTTGATAGGGGCAGTTTTATGGATCGTCTGATATATACCGCAATGACTGGCGCCAAGCATATTTTGGAGCAACAGGCGACCACTGCCCATAACCTGGCAAACGCTACTACTACCGGTTTTAAGGCCCAGGTAGACAGCTTCAGGGCAGTGCCGATTTTGGGTGATGGCCTGCCCACACGTGCCTTTGTCGTCGATGCCACCGTCGGCACCGATTACAAGGCAGGCAGTATCCAGCATACTGGCCGCGACCTCGATGTTGCAGTCCAGGGTGAAGGCTGGATTGCCGTACAACGTGCAGATGGCTCAGAGGGTTATACCCGCAATGGCTCACTCAAGATTAATGAGAACGGCCAATTGCAAACCGAGTCCGGCCTCAATGTGATGGGCGACGGCGGCCCAATCAGCATCCCACCCAACGTGGTGATCAGTATCGGTGGCGACGGCACGATTTCCAGCGTCAATGATTTCACTGCGCCTGGTGCGACCACGATTCTGGGCCGGATCAAACTGGCTAACCCACCAGAAGCCTCACTCAAGCGTGCCGATGATGGCTTGTTTGTAACCAGCAACGGCCAGGCCGTGCCTTTGGACCCTACGGTCAAAGTCACCGGCGGCGCCCTCGAAACCAGTAATGTCAACGTGGTAGAAACCATGGTGAACATGATCAGCCTGGCGCGCCAATTTGAAATGCAAATGAAAATGCTGGAAAACGCGCAAAACAACGCTGGAAAAGCAGATCAGCTCTTCAGTATGAATGGTTAATGGTTGGAATAATATTGCAGTATGAAAACGGCTTTAAGCCCAAGGAGTGAACGATGATACGCTCATTATGGATTTCCAAAACCGGTCTGGATGCACAACAAATGCAGATGGACGTGATTTCAAACAACCTGGCCAACGTCAGCACCAGCGGCTTTAAAAAGTCGCGCGCCGTGTTTGAGGACCTGCTCTACCAAAACATTCGCCAGGTAGGCTCCCAAAGCTCGCAACAAAGCCAGCTGCCCAGCGGCTTGCAATTAGGTACCGGTGTGAAACCAGTGGCTACCGAGCGTATCTTCACCCAGGGTAATTTACAACAAACCAGCAACGATAAAGACGTGGCTATTCAAGGCCAGGGCTTTTTCCAGATATTGCTGCCAGATGGCACCACGGCTTACACCCGTGACGGCTCGTTTCAGGTCGACAGCCAAGGCCAACTGGTGACCGCCAGCGGCTTCCCGGTGCAACCGTCAATTACGATTCCAGCCAATGCACAGAGCTTCTCGGTCGGACGTGATGGTGTGGTGTCAATTACCACGCCTAACTCAACGGCCACCACGCAGATTGGCCAAATTCAATTAGCCACGTTTATCAATCCGGCCGGCTTGCAAGCCAAAGGCGAAAATCTCTATGTAGAGACCACCGCTTCTGGCAACCCGAATACCAATACACCAGGCACCAATGGCGCAGGTCTGCTTTCACAAGGCTATGTTGAAACCTCCAACGTTAACGTGGTGGAAGAGCTGGTGAGCATGATTCAAACCCAGCGCGCCTATGAAATTAACAGCAAGGCGATTACAACCTCGGACCAGATGCTGCAAAAGCTGTCGCAGATGTAATCCCTGCTTGAGGATCACTCAAATGATGAATAGAACGATCATGAGCTTACTACTTTGTTTGGCGTTTTCCCAATTACTAAACGGCTGCTCCATCACGCCGTCAACCATTGTGCAAAAACCGGAAACACCAAAAGTAGCGATGGCACGCCCAGACGCGCGTACCGAAGGTGCCATTTTCAATAGCGCAGGTTTTCGCCCGCTATTTGAAGATCGCAGACCGCGTTATGTAGGCGATATCGTCACTGTTCGTATTGCAGAAAACACCACCGCTAACAAGGCTTCTGATAACGAGCAAACCAAAGACGGCTCAACCGCCGCGTCTGTAACCGGCTTGTTCGGTCACAATGTGCCTAAAGCCGCCTTTAACGCCAGCTCTGCGCTGTCCTTCAAAGACAAAGCGGCGGCAGATGCCAGTAATACCTTTAGCGGCTCAGTCACGGCGACCGTGGTCGACGTCTTGCCAAATGGCTACCTGGTCATCAGCGGCGAGAAACAGATCGGCTTTGACAAAGGCACCGAGTACGTCAGGTTCTCAGGCATTGTCAATCCGGACATGATTACCATCGGCAACGAAGTGGTGTCGACCAAAGTGGCTGATGCCCGGATTGAATATCGCAGTAACAGCAAAATGGATGCCGCGGAAGTGCTGTCCATGTTCTCGCGCTTTTTCCTTAGCATGATTCCATTGTAGGAGCGTTAATCATGCCCACATTGACACATACTCTTTTTCACAACGCACAGCGCGGTACACGCGCTGTTGCCTATGGACTGCTGGCTTGCTCCCTGCTGCTCACCACCCCGTTTGCCCAGGCTGAACGGATCAAAGATATCAGCAATATTCAGGGCGTGCGCGCCAACCAGTTGATTGGTTATGGCTTGGTCGTTGGCCTGGATGGCACGGGCGATATGACCACACAAACGCCGTTTACCGTGCAAAGTATTATCAGCATGATGAACCAGATGGGCATTACCTTGCCACCTGGCACCAACCTGCAATTGAAAAACGTGGCTGCGGTGATGGTCACCAGCTCCCTGCCCGCTTTTGCGCAACCTGGCCAAACGCTGGATGTGACGGTATCCTCCATGGGCAATGCAAAGAGCCTGCGTGGCGGCACATTGCTGATGACGCCATTAAAAGGTGCTGACGGACAGATTTATGCCATGGGCCAGGGCAACCTGGTAGTAGGCGGCGTCGGTGCGGCAGCCAATGGTAGCCAAACACAGATCAACCATTTAAGTGTCGGACGCATTTCAGAAGGCGCCACGGTTGAGCGCGCCTTGCCAAACACCCTGCTTCACCAGGATGTGGTTAAACTCGAATTGAAAGAAAGTGATTTCTCCACCGCCAATAATGTGGTGGAAGCCATTAACAAGAAGTTTGGCCCGATGACCGCACAAGCCGAAAGTGGCCGTGTAATTCAGGTGCGTCCGCCAGAAAGCATGAGCCGCGTCTCGTTTCTGGCCAATCTGGAGACCATCAATGTCGCATTGGCGGCCACCCCGGCCAAAATCATTCTCAACGCACGTACCGGTTCTGTGGTCATGAACAAAGCAGTGACACTGGATAGTTGCGCAGTGTCACACGGTAACCTGTCGGTGGTGATTAATACCTCACCGGTGATTAGCCAGCCTGGCCCATTCTCTAATGGTCAAACGATTTCGACTGCGGTCTCAGAAATCAACATCAACAAAGAGCCGGGCAAAGTGCTCAAGCTGAATAACGGCGCCAACTTGTCTGATGTGGTGAAAGCGCTCAATGCGATTGGCACCACACCCCAAGACCTGCTGGCCATTTTGCAAGCCATGAAAGCTGCTGGCGCATTAAACGCCGAGCTTGAGGTGATTTAGCAGGAGACGGCCATGCAACCACGTGTCGACCCGACTACTCAGAGCCTGGCGATTGACGGTAACTCGCTCAATAGCCTCAAGCGTGGCAATACTGACTCGCCCGAATCGATTCGGGCGGTGGCACGTCAGTTTGAAGGCGTGCTGATGAACATGATGCTGAAAAGCATGCGTGAGACCGTGCCGCAAGATGGCATTACCGATAGCGAACAAGGCAAGATGTTTATGGGCATGCTCGACCAGCAACTGAGCACCAACCTGAGCCAGAAAGGCCTAGGGCTCACCGAGGTGCTGGTCAGACAATTAAGCAAGTTTACCCAAAAGCCGGGCGATGCCACCGATGGCAGCAAAGATAGCAAATCAACGGGTAAGCTAGACAGTAGCACCGCCCTTCCCCACACCAGCCAAACAACAAACACTAGCAACGGTAAAGCCGTGCTGGCACAAGCCGCGCAAAAAATCCGTGAGGCTTACCAGCAGTGGGAAGCCACAGACAGCCCGACCGATAGTAATACCGACACCGCCTGGGCACGGGGCATTCCAGAATTGCCGCCACTGGTGGAGGAAACACAAGCCAATATCCAAAGTTTCACGCTGCCACAAGCACCGTTAGCGACCGCCATGCGCGAAGTCGCCGGTAAAACACAACAGTTTATCCAGAGCATGTTACCGCACGCGCAGGCCGCCAGCAGTAGTTCTGGCATCCCAGCCAAGTTTATGATCGGCCAGGCTGCGCTTGAGAGCGGCTGGGGCAAGCATGAGATTAAAACCGACAATGGCGTGAATAGCCACAACCTGTTTGGCATCAAGGCCGATGCCAACTGGAAAGGTAAAGTCGCCACCAGCACGACCACCGAATATATCAATGGCGTCAAACAGACCCGGGTAGAAAAATTCCGTGCTTACGATAGCTATAGTGATGCGTTCAAGGATTACGCCAAACTGATTTCACAAAATCCGCGCTACCAGCAAGCCATGAGCAATACGCATGACGCCAGCGCCTACGCCCACGCGTTGCAGCGTGCAGGCTATGCGACAGATCCGCAATATGGCAAGAAACTGACGCAAGTGATTAAGAATTTACAAGGTTAAGCAGCGACACCCTAAAGAAACAAAAAAAACAGCCGTTAGGCTATATAACCACACTTTAAAGTCGTGTCTGACTCTCTGCAGGGGGCTGGCACATGAGGAAATCACATGTCAAATGTACTCAGCATTGGTAAAAGCGCTCTCAATGCCGCGCAAATAGGCATCGCCACCGTTGGCCATAACATTGCCAACGCCGCCACAGAAGGCTATAACCGCCAGGTGGTGGTGCAAGCCGCCGCGCAAGCGCAAAACTTTGGTTACGGCTATGTCGGCCAAGGCACTAATGTGGTCGGCATACAGCGAGTATACAACGACACACTGGCTAAACAGCTGATTAATGCCACCTCTACGGCGAATGCCAGTGGTGCTTACTACAGCAATATCAGCCAGATCAATGGGTTACTCTCCGATAGTACTGCCGGTTTAAACCCGGTCATCACCAGTTTTTTCAGCGCAGTGAGTGCCGCCGCCGCTAACCCGAGTGATACAGCCACGCGCCAGACACTGATTTCTTCTGCACAATCGATGGTTAACCGTTTTAATGCGGTGAATACCCAGCTGGATCAGATGCGCGAGAGCATCAACACCCAGATCACGGCCAGCGTGGATACAATTAACAGTTACTCAGCTCAGATTGCCACCTTGAATGACACGATCAGCAAGGCGATTAACTCGACCGGCAACCCACCGAATGACTTGATGGATCAACGCGATCAGTTGGTGGCAAAACTGAGTGAACAAGTTAAAACCAGCGTCATCAAGCAAGATGACGGTTCTTATAATGTGTTTGCTGGTAGTGGCATGCCACTGGTGGTCGGTACACAACAATATTCACTCTATACGCGCGCCAGCGACACTGACCCGACGCGCGTCGAGGTCGCTTACGGCAACCCGGCCAGCCCCAAAATCCTCAGCTCAGATACGCTGTCTGGAGGCACCTTGGGCGGCGTTTTGCAGTTTAGAAGCGAGACGCTGGACCCGGTACAAAATCAGGTGGGCCAACTAGCCTTGACCTTGGCTAACCAGTTTAATGCACAACAAACGCAAGGCTATGACTTGAATGGCGTGCTAGGCACCAATCTGTTTAATATCGGCAACCCGACTGCCATCAGCAGTGCCTACAACACCGACCCGACCAAAGCCGCCACGGCGACGACTGTCGATGCCAGCCTGCTAACCAGCAGCGACTACACGGTTAAATATAACAGCGGCCAATACACAATCACGCGCTTAAACGATAAGTCCATCATGTGGCAAGGTACCTCGCTGCCTGCCACAGTCGATGGTATGCAGATTGATGTCAATACCAGCTCCCCGACCGAAGGGGATTCTTATCTGATTAAGCCCACGCAATACGCAGCAGGCCAACTGACACTGGCATTCACCAATGTTGATAAATTGGCCATGGCTGGCTCAGCCACCAGTGGCCCAAACGACAACGAGAATGGCCTTAAACTGGCTGCACTGCAAACCGGCGCCAATGTGCGCGTGGCTGGCAGTAGCACCAACAGAACCTACGCACAGGCGTTTGCACAAATGGTGAGCGCGGTGGGGACGAAAACCAACGAACTGAGCATCACCAGCAAGGCAGACGCAACTGCGTTGGAAAACGCAACCAGCGCCATGCAATCAGAGTCAGGCGTCAATCTGGACGAAGAAGCCACCGATTTACTGCGTTACCAGCAAGCCTACCAAGCGGCGGGCAAAATGATGCAAATTGCCAGCCAGCTGTTTGAAGTTTTACTGCAAATGGGTCAATAAGTATTTGAAGGATAGGCCATCATGAGAATCAGCACCAATACCATCTACCAATCTGGGACCAACCAGTTAAATAATCTGCAGTCTGACCTCAATAAGCTGAGCATTCAAACGGCAACCGGTAAGCGCGTAAACTCGCCAGCAGATGATCCGGTGGCCGCGGCACGCATACTTGAGCTCAACACAGCCAAAGATCAGAACGCGAATTACACCAATACGCGTAAAACGGCAGAGACCCTGCTACAAACCTACGAAGCGAACCTGAGCAGCGTCACCGATACCATACAATCGATCCAGTCCACACTGATTGCGGCCGGTAATGGCGCTTATACCGATGCTGAACGCGTCAAGCTGGCCAATGAACTGCAAGGTAGCCTGGACACACTCAAAGGCTTGGCCAATACCAAAGACTCGCAAGGCAACTATATGTATTCGGGCTACGCGTCAACCACCGTGCCTTTTGACGCTAACTATGACTTTGTCGCAAACACCAACCGCACCAAATTGCAGATTGATGTGCAAAGCCAGCTGCCAGTCACTTATACTGGCGACCAAGTGTTTGGTGCCAATGGTGACAACGTGTTTACCAATCTGCAAGACATTATTTCGCTGCTGAAAACACCGATCACAGACAGTACGACCCAAGCAACCTTTAATACCGGCCTGGCGACCAGCATTGATAAAATGAAAGGGTCATTGAACTCGGTATTGGATGCGCGCTCAGAAATTGGGAGCAACCTCAACTTGCTGGACACACTGAACTCAACCGGTGACAGTCTAGACCTGCAATACGATGCCTCTATTTCGACCCTGCAAGACCTGGACTATGCGCAAGCCCTATCAGATATCTCGAAGAAAACCACCATTTTGCAGGCCGCGCAGAAAGCCTTTGTGGCCACCTCTAATATCTCGTTATTTAGCCTGATTTAAACATTCCTCCAGGTTAGCGCAGCACTTGTAACATCAGTTGTTGCGCGTCAACCAGCCAGCGGCTGACCGGGCTGATGAGTGATGGCAAGCTGAGTAGCGTCATTAAAAAGCCGACTGAGATCGTAATCGGAAAACCAATCCCAAAAATATTGAATTGCGGCGCGGCTTTGGTTAACACCCCCAAGGCCATGTTGGTAATCAACAGGCTGGCCACCACCGGCAGTGACAGCAACAACCCTTGCGAAAAAATATGGCCGCCCAAGCTGGCGATCGCCTGGCTATTCAACTGCCAGTGCGCCATGCCTATCGGCATGGTTTCAAAGCTTTGCAGCATCACGGCCACCACAATCAAATGACCATCCAGGCTCAAAAACACCAAGAGCGCCAGCATGGTTAAAAACTGACCAACGGCGATGCTTTGGCCATGCGCCTGCGGATCATAAAAGCTGGCAAAGCCCAGCCCCATGCTCATCCCCATCATAAAGCCGGCCATTTCAACGGCGGTAAACAGCAGCCGCATGACAAAGCCCATGCTGATACCAATGAGAAACTGCGCCAGCAATGACAACAGACCTTGCCAGGAGAGCACTTCAATTGGTGGCACCTGGATCGCGGGCACAATAGCCAGTGTAATCACAAAGCCAATGGCGAGTTTGATACGTTTGGGGATAGACGGATGGCTAAAGAGTGGCACAACGGTGAGGCAGCCGAGCACGCGCGTGAGCGGCCACAACAACTGGACAATCCACAATTGCAGATCTGAAGCATGGATGGTCAGCATGCGGTCACATACCTAGTTAAACAATGGCTGCTTAGTTCACCAATTGCGGAATCATGGTGAAAATATGATGCATATAATCGACCATGGTCATCAGCATCCAGTGGCCTGCCAGCAGCAGTACCGCCATCACGCCAACTAGCTTGGGGATAAATGACAAGGTTTGTTCATTGATTTGGGTCGCCGCCTGAAAAATACTGACGATCAAACCAATCATCAACGCGGTGCCCAACACTGGCGCCGCCACCATCAACGTGGTTTGCATGGCTTCGCTCCCTATCGTCAATACTTGTTCCGGGCTCATGGCTTACTCCTAAAAATAAAACAATGCGGTTTAAATCACAAAACTTTGCGCCAGCGAACCCAGCACCAGTTGCCAGCCATCGACCAGCACAAACAGCATGAGTTTAAACGGCAGCGACACAATGGCCGGTGATACCATCATCATGCCCATGGCCATCAAGATACTGGCCACCACCATATCAATAATCAAAAATGGAATATAGATGGCAAAGCCGATCTGGAAGGCTGTTTTCAACTCACTGGTCATAAAAGCGGGCACCAGTATTCTGAGCGGCACGTCCTCTGGCGTTTGAATGGTATCGACATGGGCCATATTGGCAAACATGGCCAGGTCATTCTCACGCGTTTGCTTGAGCATAAAGCCTTTGAGTGGCAACACGCCGCGCTCTAACGCCTCCTGCATGGTAATTTTGCTTTCGGATAAGGGCTGGTAGGCGTCGGTATAGATTTTGTCGAATACCGGCCCCATGACAAAAAAGGTAATAAACAAGGCCAGGCCAATCAATACCTGGTTAGAAGGCGCAGACTGGGTTCCCAGTGCCTGACGCAGCAAAGACAGCACGATGACGATACGTGTAAAGCCGGTCATCATCAGCATGGCGGCAGGGATAAACGTTAACGAAGTGAGTAAAATCAGCGTTTGCAAGCTGAGCGTATAGTCTTGCCCACCGCTGGCCCCGGGGCTGACAGTACCGATGGGCAATCCACCAGCCGCCAGCGACAAGAGTGGCACGCTCCAGAGCACACTGGCAGGCAGTAGCCAAGAGCAGATAGACTTTAATACTGAAAAGACGCGCATGTATGTGGCACCCGAAACGTGCTTGTGGCCACCAGCGGCAGACACAAGGCAATCAATAAGTTAGGGGTATAGTACGCCCGGCCTGGTGAAATCAAAGGCCGGAAATGAACGACTCAAGGCTTGTTTTTGAGGGATTTGACGGTTTGCTGCAAAGTGGCCTGCATGGCCTGCTGTAAACGTACTGCAAAAGAAGCTTGTGGGTCGATACCAGAACGATCGAAACCAGAACTCGGGGACAAAGGCGCACTGCTGCCCTCTTCTGTTGCGGACTCTACGGCAGGCGGGTCTACCTCGCCCAGGGCGGTCATTTGGCCTGCATTGATGCCAACCACCAGCCAGCGACCCGCGACTTCTAGCACAACCACGCGCTCTCTGGGACTTAACTGCAACCCACCGACCTGTTTGATCACTCCGCGTTGCGCCATGGTTTGTCCAGGCAGCACTCGGCGTAACACCCATGCAATTGCAGCAATCACCAGTAAAACGATCACGGTGCCATAGACCATGCGCCCCAGGCTGTCGCTTGTGCTCGGTGCAGCAGCGACAGTCGCCGCAGGTACCACCGCCCAGGCGACGCCAGTCATTAAGCTGCTAAACAGGGCAATTAACCACTGGCTGAAAGTTTTCATGACGATCTAATTCAAAAAAAGCAATTAACGATTCAGTTTGCGAATACGCTCGGCCGGGGTAATGATGTCGGTTAAACGAATACCAAACTTGTCATTCACCACCACTACTTCACCTTGCGCAATCAGGCAGCCATTGACCAGCACATCCATCGGTTCACCGGCCATGCCATCTAGTTCAACCACCGAACCCTGTGCCAGTTGCAGCAGGTTTTTGATCGAAATTTTGGTGCGACCTAACTCAACCGTCAGTTGTACTGGAATATCCAGAATGAAATCAATGTCATTCTGAGTACCTTCTAGCTTGTTGTTGGCGCTAAACTCGTTAAACACTGCCGTCTTGCTGGTTGGCTCTTGCAGGGCCGAAGATTCCGCCTGGGTTTGCTCAGCCAAAGCCGCGCCCCAGTCATCCTCGGCGATCGTCTGCACATCACCGGGATCAGACACTCCCATGGCAGCCATCGCTGCATTCATATCATCATCTGCACTATTAGTGGCGGGATCCATAGCCATTATGACTCTCCTTGCAATTGCTCGTGACTACCGTCAGCGCGAATTAACTTTTCAACCTTGAGGGCGTACTGCCCGTTAAATACACCATAACGACAATCCATGACTGGAATGTTGTCAATTTGTCCTTCGATGCTGTCACTGATATTAATCGGGATTACATCCCCTTCTTTCAGCTCCAGCAAATCTGCTACCGTTAATTTACGTGTGGCCAGATTGGCCACAATCTCAACTTCTGCGGCTTGAATCTGCTGCGTCATCAACTTGACCCAACGCTTATCACCGCCTAGATTTTCGCCTTGCAACGGTGAGGTCAGCAGGTCTTTAATTGGTTCGACCATGGAATACGGCACGCAGAAATGCATTTCGCCGCTATTTGGGCCTAGCTCAATATTGAAGGTAATGGCCACCACGACTTCATTGGGTGTGGCGATATTGGCAAACTGCGTATTCATTTCCGAGCGCAGGTATTCAAACTTGACTGGGTACACAGGTGCCCAGGCCTTTTCATAAGACTCGAACATAATACCGAGGATGCGCTGGATAATGCGTTGCTCGGTCGCGGTAAAATCACGGCCCTCCACCCGGGTATGAAAACGGCCATCGCCGCCGAACATATTATCCACCACCAGAAATACCAGTGTCGGGTCCAGCACCAGCACGCCTGTGCCGCGCATTGGGTTCATATGAATCAGGTTGAGGTTGGTGGGCACCACCAAGTTACGGATAAAGTCAGTATATTTGATGATTCTGACCGGGCCCACAGAAACCTCTACTGTGCGGCGCAGAAAGTTGAACAACTCAACACGTAATAAACGCGCATAGCGTTCATTGATCATTTCCAGCGTGGCCATACGGCCGCGCACAATACGCTCTTGCGTGGCGAGATTGTAATTACGTACGCCAGCCTCGTCTTTACTGGACGAATCAGTCTCATCATCGCCCTCAACCCCCTTGAGTAGCGCATCAATTTCATCTTGTGATAAGAACTTGTCAGCTGACATGATGACTCACTTTAAACAACTAGGCCCATAACATTACTGAATCACAAACGAGGTAAATAATACCTGGGTGACTTTCAGCGGCTTACCGTGTGCTGCGAGCGGTTTTTTCAATTCAACCAGCAACTCTTCACTGAGTTGGGCTTTGCCTTCTGGTGTAGAGATATCAGACGCCTTTTTGCTGGTGAGCAATAACAACACGCGATTACGCAACACAGGCATCTGTGCCTTCATCTTTTCGGCCAGTTCAGCGCCTTTCACCTCCATCGTCAAATCCAGTTGCAAGAACTTGTCATCCGGGTCTGGCAGCAAATTCACGGTGAATGTTTCAAATTGCACATAGGTCAACGCCGTTTTAGGGTCTGCATGACCACCCGCTTCTTCTTCAGGCGCCTCTTCCTCAGCAGCTTCACCTTCAGCCGCTGCATCTTCATGGCCTTCGGCTTTTTCGCCATGCTTGGCTTTGGCTTGCTGCGCCTCTGGCTTCTTCATCAAAAAGAATGCCGCCGCGCCGCCACCGGCAGCCAATGCCAGGACCACGGCCAATATGACAATGAGTTTTTTCTTGGATTTAGGGGCTGCAGCTTCTGCTGCGCCTTCTGCTTTAGCCGGTTGTTGAGCCATGACACAAACCTTTCTTACATCAAACTTTGACTGTTTATGGTGTCATTATGCGCAACACTGCGGTCTGGAGATTGGCGGATAAAAGGGTAAAATCGGCGTTTAATCGAAACTTACCGCCACTGGCAGGCCATCGCCTGCCTGCGGGTAACCATGGCTGGTTAAAGACATAGTTGATTAAACAAAGGTATCGACCAGGCCGCGTGCAACGTTGGTATTCACTGCTTGTGGCGCCAGCAAAGTCTCGGATTCACCTGCGGTAATTGCAGTCTGTCCACCTTGGCGCGAGGTCTGCTGCTCAAAATGTTGCTGCGCCTGCTGGCCATCACCGACAAAGGTTTGCCCCAGTTGCAAGCCTTGTGACTCCATACGGTTACGCAAGTCCTGCATGCCATCTTCCAGTGCCTGACGCACCAATGGGTTATCGGTAATAAAGCTGGTGTTCACAGACTGGTTATCCACTTTCAACACCACTTGAATCGGCCCCAGGTCTGGTGGTGACAATGTCAGACTGGCGACATCGTCGCCACTGCCCACCATATTCATCACATGCTGGTTCATGGCGGTTTGCCAGCGCTCATTGCCAAATGGCGCGGCAATTTGCGACATCACCACCGGGCTGCTTTGCGCGACACCGGCCGCATTCAACCACGGGCTGTTCGGCAAGGCTTGTGCAGCGGGTTGCTGCGTTATGTTCAACAGATCGGCTTGCGCATCGGCACCACGCATATCATTAAAAGTCTGCGCGGGTCGTCCGCCACCTGTCGCCTCGGCCATCAACTTGGCATTGACCAAGGTTTCGGAAATACCAGGAGTTTCTTTACCAGTTTCGGCGCTGAGATTGCCAGCCAGCAATTGTTTGAAATCGACAGCCTGATCATCCTGGTCAACATTCACTGCAGGCTCGGTCGGCGTTTGCACGGCGGTGGTCTTAGTCATTGCTTCATTATTGGCAGGCAAGGCCAAGGCATTGCTATCGGCCATAGGCAGTTGCGCGCTATCCACCGTGACCGCTGCACCATCGGTGCTGATTTCGGCTTTAGGCTGGCTATCCACAGCCGTCGCCGCCGGACGCATGGCAATCATGGTTTGCATCCAAGGTGAAATGCCGGTTGGCAATTGGTCATTTGCAGCCAGGTCAGCCAATAAGCGCTTTTTACGCTCTTGTGCAGTTTCAATCACGGTAGCGGGGTCTTTGGTATCGCTGGCAACGGTCGTTGTTTCTTCAGCGTTGGCAGGGGCTTCATGCGTCGCGGTCGCTTCATCGCTACTGTCGGCGGCTGTTTTTTGTGGACTGTCTTCTGACTTCACGCTATTGTTTGCTGCAGTGGGCGTTTTATCTACGGCCGCAGCGTTTGGTGTTGCGTCAGATTTGGGCGTATCTGCCTTATCAGCCATGGTCTTATTGGCCACAGGCATGACGGGCTTGTTATTTTGCTGCATTTGTTTGCGCAAAGCCTTTGCAAACTCATCCGAGCCATTGTTTTGTGGCTCTGGCGAAACCTGGTTGGCAGATGCGGTTTTCACAGCCTCAGCACCCATGTTCAATAAAGTTGCGGAATTCAAAAAAGCCATATAACTCTCCCGGTCAACACTTGTTTTACAGACGCGTGCGCTTGGCACGGCTGGCAAACTCATCCATCAGTTTCTGATCACGCTTGCCCTCTGCTTTTGCTTGCATCGTTTCCGCCCGCGTCATCAGTACTTCAAAGGACTTTTGTTTGCGCTGTTTTTCCTGCAATAGCTGTCGCATATGCACGACATTCGCCTGACATTGTTCGATTTGAGCATTTTGACTGCGCACGGCCAATTCCAATTGCGAGAAAAAGCCCTGAAAATTGCGGTATAAATCGGCTTTGAGTCCTTTTTGTGAGGCCAACTGCCATTGTTGCTCATATTCTTGCTGGTATTGCTCAAGCATGGTGCGCTGTTGCTGTGCTTGCTCAAGCAACTGCATGGCTTGCGCCAAATCTTGCATGGCGGCATCGACCTCGTCTGTTGCCAGTTGAATCAGCAGTGTCAGCGTTTGTGTCGACTGTTTGGCCATGACGCGTTAACGATTGCTTAGGAAATGGTTTGTGCCAGTTGCTGCAAACAGGCGTCCATATAAGCGCTTTCGTCGATATCCTGCTGCAAAAATGCATTGATCTGATCGCGCTTCTTAATCGCGATATCTAGCATGGGATCAGACCCAGGCTGGTAAGCGCCGACGGCAATCAGGTCCTGGTTACGCAAATAACGGGAATATAACTGTTTGAGCAAGCGCGCCGCCTGCTGGTGCTCTTTACTGGTGATATTGTGCATGGCACGGCTGATCGATTGCTCAATATCAATCGCAGGATAATGCCCGCTTTCGGCCAGGGTACGATTAAGCACAATATGGCCATCGAGAATCGCCCGTGCCGAGTCGGCAATCGGATCCTGCTGATCATCACCTTCGGTCAACACTGTATAAAAAGCGGTAATGGAGCCCTCGCCTCTGGCGCCGTTGCCAGTCCGCTCAACCAGCGCTGGCAATTTGGCAAACACAGAAGGCGGATAGCCTTTGGTAGCTGGCGGTTCGCCAATCGCCAGGGCGATTTCGCGTTGCGCCATGGCATAACGAGTCAGGGAATCCATGATCAACAAAACATTTTTACCTTGCGAGCGAAAACGCTCGGCAATGGCAGTCGCGTAATTGGCGCCTTGCAAACGCATCAATGCCGAGACATCGGCAGGCGCTGCAACGACGACAGAGCGTGCCAGACCTTCTGGCCCTAAAATCTGTTCAATAAACTCTTGTACTTCGCGGCCGCGCTCACCGATCAAGCCAACCACGATCACATCAGCGGTGGTGTAACGTGCCATCATGCCCAGCAACACGCTTTTACCGACGCCAGATCCGGCAAACAGACCCAGACGCTGGCCACGGCCAACGGTGAGCATGGCATTAATTGCGCGCACACCCACATCCATCGGCTCTTCAATCGGCGCGCGCATCAAAGGGTTAATGACGCGACCACTTAAAGGCGCGGTGACTTCGGTTGAAATCGGGCCCAGATTATCCAGCGGATTTCCCGCCGCATCGACAACACGGCCAAGCAAGGCATCGCCTACCGGGAAATGACGTGCACGGTCTTGTGCACGACGGCGCGGCGGACGGCCAAATTGCGGCTTGGGCAAGGTTTCGGTGATTTCCATACTGAACACCTTGGCACCAGGCACCACACCATCCACAGCAGATTGCGGCATCAGCAGAAGATTCTCGCCATCAAAGCCCACCACTTCGGCCTCGACGCGGCCACCATCTTGCAGTGGAATATAACAGGCACCACCAATCGGCATTTTGATGCCAGTGGCGACCATAATCAGGCCAGTGACCTTGACGATACGGCCAGCAACCTCTAAAGGCTCGACCAAATGAATCAACTCCCGGCAATCTTTGAGGTAGCTTTGCCAACGTTGGTGATGCACGTTGTTTGTGAGGTCTGTGGTCAGAGGTGACTGTGCATCGGTCGGTGCTGAGACGGCATCAGCATCTGCTACAGCTGTCACAGTCCCATCATTGTTTAACGCTTCGGCCAGCGTTGGGCTGGCGTCTAAGGTGGTATTAGGTTCTATCATGCTGGAATCCATCACAATCAGTGCATGGCCTGCACAGTTTATTCGTTGCTCATGGCAGGTTTGTGCCAGTCATCGACGCGCGACAAGCCTTGCACCAAGCGTTTCCAGCGCATTTCGTTACTGGCATCAATCTGGTTTTCAGCGGTTTCCACCAAGCAGCCGCCACGCTCAATCTGCGCGTCTTCAATCAGTTGCCACCCCTGCTCTTTTAATTGTTCGCCAATATGAGCGCGCAGCACTTTGGCATCTTCGTGATGCACAATCAATCTGGCTGGCTGTTTGACTTGTGGTAAATAATGCATGGCATCGAGCACCACCGGAATCACCGCCTGCGGGTCTACCTGTAACTTGGTTTTCATCATCGCTTTGGCCAGATCCAGCGCCAGGCTTAATACTGACTCGGCCACACTAGTATCCTGCATCGCCAACGCTTGCTGAAAGCTGGCAGCCATTTGTGACAATTGCTGACGCTCGACATCAATTTGCGATTGCGCCTGTGTCAGACCATCACCATAGCCCGTTTTAAAGCCTTCTTCGTAGGCCTCTTGCCTGACCTGCTTGAGAATCTGGCTCACCGTGCGTGCATTTTCTTCAGCCTGTTCGCGCTCACGCTTCACGCGCTCACTCGAGATGGAATCATCAAAGCTGGCCATTTCCCAGCGTTGATAGGCGCTCATTTGTTCTTTTGGGATTGCAGACGCTACCATGAGACACTTTCCTTATTCAATGCACTACACATATTGCTCGCTGTCACCTTTACCAGCCAGCATGATCTGGCCTTCATCTGACAAGCGACGCACAATTTGCAAAATCTGTTTCTGTTGCGTTTCGACCTCTGACAACTTGACCGGGCCACGGCTTTCCAGGTCTTCACGCATCATGTCTGCCGCACGCGACGACATATTGCGGAAGAATTTTTCTTTCATTTCATCCGAGGTGCCTTTGAGCGCCACAATCAACATATCTGACTGCACTTCACGCAACAGCACTTGAATCCCGCGGTCATCAATCTCCATGATGTTGTCAAACACAAACATCTGGTCCATGATTTGTTGCGCCATGCCGTCATCGTAACTTTTGAGGCCTTCCATCAGCTTGGCTTCGTGTTCGCCACTGATATAGTTCATGATTTCTGCTGCAGTTTTGACGCCACCTATAGATTGACGTTTTAGACTATCGTTACCAGCCAGCATTTTCAGCATGCCTTCATTCAATTCTCGCAAGGCCGCTGGCTTGATACTGTCGAGCGTAGCTATACGTAGAATCACATCCTGGCGCAAGCGCTCAGTAAAGTGCCCAAGAATTTCAGCCGATTGATCAGGCTCCAAATGTGAAAGAATGGTTGCAATAATCTGTGGATGCTCATTCTTGATGAAGTCGGCCACACTAAACGCATCCATCCATTTCAAGCTTTCAATACCAGCAGCATCCTGAGACTGCGGAATCCGATTTAGCAAATTAGATGCTTTATCATCCCCAAATGCCTTGACTAGCACTGATCGAATATAGGAGTCGGAATCCAGTCCAAAGTCACTGCTGCTGGCAAAATCAATCATGAACTTTTCCAATACCTGTTCTACTTCTTCTCTTGGAACAGGTTTCATGGACGCCATCACAATACCCAGCCGCTGCACTTCTTTAGGCGACAAATGCTTCATGACCTCGGCTGCTTCGTCCTCACCAAGCGCGAGCATCAAAATAGCACTTCTATTCAGACCATCATCACTCATAACTTACTTCTCTCCAGAGGCCCAACCGGAAACCACATTAGCGACCATGCGTGGATTATCTTTCGCTACCTGTTTGGCGGCTTGTAAAGTCTGGTCCAGACCGTTAGGTAATGCGGTCGCGTCGCCACTCAAGGTCACCAGTGCATCTTCGCCATCGGCACCGGTGGTGCCTGGAACTGGCAGACCATCTGGACCGGTCAATGCAGGCCCCCCTGCGGCCAGCGCGAGTTCTTTTTTATCGGCGCCGGTCAGTTTTTTGGTCATCGGTTTGAGCAGCTTTTTATAGAGCATCATCAACACAATGGCACCTGCCAGGAAACGCAAGGCATCTTTGCCGTACTCAATCACCAGCGGGTCTTTC
>CAYPZE010000006.1:7096-32564 GCA_964415305.1 uncultured Methylotenera sp. | reverse complement strand
GCACCTGGCCAGCAAACGGCTTGATCACAATGACATCACCAGTATGGAGTTTGGAGACATCGCACTGAATTGGCAACGCGCCAGAGTCTTCGGCCGTATTAAAGAAAATTGGCGCGATTTTGTTGCCGATGACTACACCGCCCGTGCGTTTGTTAGGAATAAACGGAATATCTTCGCCCATCCACCATTGCACCGAGTTAATCGCCGATTTACGTGAGGAGCCAGTACCGACCACGTCGCCGACATAAGCCAGTGGCAAGCCTTTTTGCTTGAGGCTTTCGATGGTGCTGAGACCATCGCTCATTCGATTAATCAGCATGGCTTTGGCGTGTAATGGAATATCCGGACGACTCCAGGCATCTTGTGCCGGGCTTAAATCATCGGTATTAGTTTCGCCGTCGAGTTTAAACACGACCAGCTTGATTTCTGCAGCCAGCGCAGGTTTGCTGGTAAACCACTCAGCAGCAGCCCAGGATTCGATCAATGCCTTGGCATGCGAATTACCTGCTTTCATTTTAGCATCCACATCATGAAACGCATCAAACATCAAAATCGTCGTCGACAACGCTTTGACGGCATGTACGGCCATTGGGGTATCCAGCAAAGCGACCAATGCCTGGACGTTATAACCACCGAGCATGGTGCCAAGCAATTCAACCGCTTTTTCAGCGCTGACCAACGGGGAACTGGCTTTGCTATTAGCAACATCAGCCAGAAAAGCGGCTTTCACGTAAGCGGCTTGATCAACCCCGGCCGGAATACGGTTTTGTAGCAAATCGACAAGTAAAGCCTCTTGACCCGCAGGCGGAGCTTTCAACAGTTCAACCAATGCAGCGACTTGTTCTGCATTCAGTGGCAATGGAGGAAGGTTTTGCGCAGCGCGCTCTTTTACGTGGGTTTCGTATGCTTGTAACATGATGTGGGCTCTATCAATAAAACAAAGTCAGGAAATGGGCCGATGTTAACCAAGGGCCGCGAGGATTCTTCTCGCTTGATTATAATCCAGTCCATTCGCCAGAATGTTAACTGCTTGTAACATTCTGGCAATTGATCAAAATGACAGCCGCCGACAGCAACAAAACAACACTGTTCCATGCCTCAGTTATCTTGTCAGCGGTTACTGTCTCCGTATAACTCTTTGGCAAATGGGGTACTGCAACTCTTACCCTGGGCAGACGATTCCCATTTATCCAGTAATTCTTTCTGGTAACCTTTACCATGCTGCTTTTCCAGGTAGGCACGCACTTCAAACACATCGGCAAAACCGTTGTGGTCTCTGTCCATCAAAGCTACCTGATCTTCCAACGATGGCCCGCCATAGCGGCCGCTGCTATCGGTAAAATACTCCAGCGCAGATTCGGCATGCACAGGCAAACTTAGACTCATGGCCAAACCAGCCATCAAACCCATTATCCCAGTGTTTATTTTTATCATACTCACTCCATGATGACATTTAGTCGTATGACGTATCTTTCACCAATTCGTGCGCCCTCTCAGTGATTGCGCTCACATTACTGGCAGTGATTAAACCGCGTGCAAGGCAATGGTTTTTTTCCATAGTGCCGGGCCGGTATTGTGCACAGATTCACCATCTGCACTGACTGCGACGGTCACCGGCATATCGACGACCTCAAACTCATAGATCGCTTCCATGCCTAATTCGGCAAACGCCAGCACGCGGGACTTTTTAATCGCCTTGCTCACTAGATATGCCGCACCACCCACGGCCATCAGGTATACCGATTTATGCTTGGCAATTTCCACCAATGCTTCTTCGCCACGCTCAGCTTTGCCAATCGAACCGAGCAAACCGGTGTTGAGCATCATATCAGTGTAGCTATCCATACGTGTTGCGGTCGTTGGCCCGGCTGGGCCAACGGCCTCATCGCGCACCGCATCTACCGGACCGACGTAGTAAATAAACTTGTTGGTAAAATCCACCGGCAAGGGCTCACCGTTGGCCAGCATGGTTTGGATGCGTTTGTGCGCCGCATCACGGCCCGTGAGTATCTTACCAGTCAGCAACAAGGTATCGCCTGTTTTCCAGGTTTGTGTTTCTTTACGCGTCACGGTTTCAAGGTTCACGCGTTTGGCTTGTGGGCTGGGTGCCCAGTGCACATCCGGATACACATCGGCACTCGGTGGCATCAGTTCAGCCACACCAGAGCCATCCAGCGTAAAGTGCACATGCCGTGTGGCCGCGCAATTAGGAATAATCGCCACCGGCAAACTGGCCGCGTGGGTCGGATAATCTAGAATTTTCACATCGAGCACAGTCGTCAAACCGCCCAGGCCTTGCGCACCTATGCCTAATTGATTGACCTTTTCATACAACTCCAGCCGCAGTTCTTCAATACGATTTTGCGCACCACGCGCCTGCAAGGCTTGGATATCAATCGGCGCCATCAAAGACTCTTTGGCCAGCAGCATGGCTTTTTCTGCACTGCCGCCTATACCTATGCCCAGCATGCCGGGCGGGCACCAGCCCGCGCCCATCGCCGGCACGACTTCCAACACCCAGTCGACAATGCTTTCGTTCGGGTTCAACATAGCCAATTTAGATTTATTCTCAGAGCCGCCACCTTTTGCCGCAATCTGGATATCGACGGTATCCCCGGCCACCATCTCGACATGGGTAATCGCTGGCGTGTTATCGCGTGTATTTTTACGCGCACCCGCTGGGTCATTCACAATCGAGGCGCGCAAGGTATTATCGGGATGCAAATACGCGCGGCGCACGCCTTCGTTGACCATTTCTTCAATGGTCATATCGCCTTCAAAGCGTGCCTGCATGCCAATCTTGATAAATGCCACTACGATGCCGGTATCCTGACACAAGGGTCGTTTACCCTCGGCGCACATACGCGAATTGGTCAAAATCTGAGCAATGGCATCTTTGGCCGCGGGTGAAGCCTCTTTGTCATAAGCAGCCGCCAGCGCCCGGATATAGTCTTCGGGATGGTAGTAAGAGATATATTGCAAGGCATCGGCAATACTCTCGATAAAGTCTTGGGTTTTAATCAGGGCCATGAGGTTTTCTTTAACGCGACTGCATCTATCGGGCATTGCTCTTTAAATAGGCAATGGCGGGACTCACATCTTTACGCAGGATTTTACCATTTTTGGTGCGTGGAAACTCGTGGGCCAGATACACAGTTTTCGGCGCTTTATACGCAGCCAAATGCTGCTTACCAAAGGCGATCAGCTCTTCTGGTGCAATCTCGGCATCCGGTTTGGGGATGACATAAATCACCACCAGCAACTTGTCTTTTTCAATCTCCTCCCCCACGGCGGCACAATCCGCTACCGCCGGATGGCCTTTGTAGACACGCTCAATCTCGTACGGTGACACGCGGTAACCAAAGCTCTTGATAATGTCGTCTTTGCGGCCCAGAAACCAGATATAACCATCAGCGTCGTATTTAGCGTAGTCACCAGTAAAAAAGTAGCCGTCGTGTTTGTATTTAGCCGTTTCTTCCGGCAGGTTCCAGTAGTTTAAAAACAAACCAGGGTCAGTATCAGGCACGCAAATCATGCCCTCTTCGCCTTCTGCGACTGGTTCTAGCGTTTCAGGATTCAGCAGCACAACAGCGTGCCCAGGTTGCGGGAAGCCTGCCGACCCCGCACGAATCGGCCGGAACACACTTTGCGACAAGTAGTATGAGAACTCGCTCATGCCAACGGCTTCGTAAATATCCAGGCCAAACCGCTCGCGCCATTGCGTGAGCACCTCGTCTGACAAATGCTCACCAGCACTCATAAAGTGGCGCACGCTGGGTATCTCGGACTGTGTCGCCGTGGTTTTTTGCAATAATTGGCGGTAAATGGTTGGTACGCCAATAAAAATAGTAGCGCCATGTTTGGCGATTAAGTCCAGCCATTTTTGCGCATCGTTTTTACCCTCATGCACAATCACCGTTTTGCCCAAGTATAACGGATCCATCAGGCCAGTGCCGAGTACGTAAGTCCAGTTAAACTTGCCAGAATGCATGATGCGGTCTTGCATGGTTTCGCTGTAGTTAAACCAGTATTGCGCCGCGGTTTGACGGCCCAGCAAGGCACGGTGCGCATGCAACACGCCTTTGGGATAGCCTGTCGTGCCCGAGGTATAGACCAGATAAGCGGCATCGTCACCACGTGTGGCATAAGCCGGGGCAACGGTTTGCACGGCAGCCAATGCTGTCTCCAGTGACAACACATTGAATACTGTCGAATCCGCCAGCTCGCCCTGCAATTGAGTCAATACGATATGCCTCAGGTGAGGGGTTTGTGCAATATTCTGCTGCATTTTGGCCGACATCCCGGCCCAGGCGGCGGCATCGGTCACCAGCACGACCGCGCCGGAATCTTTCGCCAGGTAAGCCACCTCTTCTGCGGTAAGCAGCGTAGAGGTTGGCACCGAAATCGCCCCCGTCTTCATGGTACCCAAAAAGGCCGTCGGATAATCCAGGCTATTAGGCAAACGGATCAGGACACGGTCACCCGGCACCACACCCAACTCACGTAATACTTGGGCAAAACGGTCCGTACGGCTAGCAAGCTCGCCAAACGTGATGGTACTGGTGCCAAAGGTGTCATCTTCCACAATCATGGCAATTTCATCGGCTTTGGCCGTGCCCACATGGCGATCACTGCAAGCGACCCCGATATTAAAAAACTCGGGAATCTCCCATTGCCATTGTGGATAAGGGGCTAACTGTGTCATGTTCAAACCTTTCCATTCACTCTGTGCATGCATGGTTTATGCGATGCTGATTTTGCATTTCTTTTGAAAATGCTTTTTCAAATTTCTCAAATACGCACATCAATGCGCGAGCGGGATGAAGCACAAGGCGCACGGAACACAGAAACCGGAATGTACTTAAAGTACATGAGGATTTCGAGTACCGCGTAACGCTGTGATTCGCCCGCGCAGCCATTGATTTAAAGCAAAATGCCGTAGGGCCAGTTCTGGCGTACTACTTGCGCTGGCATCAACTGCAAGACATGTAATGCAAACTCCATATCGCTCACTTTGAGCGCACGCAAGGCATGTGCGCGCAGCAAGGTCTGCAAGGCTTTACCAAACATGGGTGGATCCAGCATTTCGCCATCGAACTTGATCGCACCTCCCAGCAAGGCATCCGCTTCAATCGCCGCTTTCAGGATCGCCACTTTCTGGTTAATTTCAGTCGGTGACGGCGTATAAGCGGTTTTACACAAATGGATATGGCCAGGATGGATCACCTGCTTGCCGGTCAGGCCCATCGCGGCCTCCTGGCAGGCGTGTTTGTACACCACGCGCGACTCGTTATCCCCATGCAAATCCAGCCAGCGGCGCACATCGTGTGGCTCGACAAACTTGTCTGGCATGATGTTGCTGCCGATCAATGTTTCCACGCCGCCAATCACGCCTTTACCGGCAATCCTGGCTTCAAAAATCAGCTGGTTAATAAAATAAAATAATTCTTCAATCCAGTGCTCGGGCGTGATGTGGATGCCCAGCGCTTTGGAAAAGTCATGAATACCAAACACCACGTGCTTCACGGTGTCGTATTGCATGAGTTCCGGCGCAATTTTGAGCGACTTCGGGTGCTCGATAATTGGTTGGATGGTGATATGCGGATTGATGCTGAGCAAAAAGCTGGACAGATCGCGCACTTCAGCCGCGCCGTAAGACTCCCCCGCCTTGGCCAGCATGACGACGTCGATATACTCGCCCATGTCGCGCACCAGTTTCATATCCTCTTCGTACTCGTCGGTACGGAAGGAATTAGCACGAATTGCAATCGTCACGCGTTCATTGACCTTACGTAGCTTGGGTAACTCCTGGCGTAGCAAAGTGCGGCTCATTTCCTTCTGCCGACAGCCATCTTCCAGGTCAAAAATCAGCGTATGGGCATTAGTGAAATGTGCGTGCTTGACCATGCGGTTAGCCGCCTGCTCCATGTCTTCATAAATGCCCAGACTAGGCGCATATTTCACTGGCGGGTAATACAGCTGTATGCCTGGCCAGTAATCCCCCAATGCGCTGGCATCCAGTGCAATTGGCTCTTCTCCCATATGCTGACTCATGCGTTTTCCTGTTCTGCCGTCGGTCGGCTCGCTCTTAATTTTTCAAGAATAGCGGCGGATTGCGCCATGCCAGGTTGTGGATTCACCCCCTGGATCAAGTCCCAAAACACGTTGTCAGGCAACTCGAGTAAGGCATCCAACTGTTCCATTTCGGCCAGCGTTAACCCGCTAAAGTGCTCACTCACAAAGCGTTGTAACACAATGTCCAGCTCCAGCATGCCGCGGCGACAACGCCATGCCAGGCGCCGCTGCTCTGCCTCACGTAAAATCTCAGCATTCAACATACGTCGCTCCTATAACACCTTGATACCAAAGATCTTCTTGCGCGGTTTGCTTTCAGTGTGCGCCTTGGCCTTTTCAATCTTGAGGTCTTTAATCGCTGCAATCGCCGCATTCGGATTAAGTTTTTTCGGGCAGACATCGGTACAGTTCATGATGTTATGGCAGCGATATAAGCGGTAAGGGTCTTCCAGGTTTTCCAGGCGCGCATCCTGCTCCTGGTCACGGCTGTCGGCAATAAAACGGTAGGCCTGCATCAGTCCCGCCGGGCCGACAAACTTGTCCGGATTCCACCAGAAGCTCGGACAGGATGTCGTACAAGCGCCGCATAAAATACATTCATACATGCCATCCAGCTTGGCGCGGTCTTCCGGGCTTTGCAGGCGCTCGGTGTCTGGCGGCGTGTCATGGTTTTGCAAATAAGGCATCACTGAGTGATAGTTATCAAAAAACTGCGTCATGTCGACCACCAGGTCACGGATCACCGGCAGGCCAGGCATGGGGCGTAACACCACCGGCTCTTGCAGATCACTGAGTTTGGTAATACAGGCCAGGCCGTTTTTACCATTGATGTTCATGGCATCGCTGCCACAGACACCTTCACGACAGGACTTACGCATGCTGAGCGACTCATCCAGCTCTTTAATGCGCATCAGGGCATCCAGCAACATCTGGTCGCTGTCTTCCAGCGTGATGTCGTAATCCTGCATATAGGGTTTTTTGTCTACGTCCGGGTTAAAGCGGTAGATAGAGAAACGCATATCAATACACCCTTTTCTTCAACTCAAATGGTTCAACCGTCAATGGCTGCAATCGCACTGGCTTATAAGCGAGCTTTTGCTCATGAGCGAAATACAGCGAATGGCTGAGCCACTGTGCATCGTCACGCTCAGGATAATCTTCGCGCGCATGCGCGCCGCGGCTTTCCTGGCGGGCATGTGCCGCTTGCATGGTGGCCTGCGCCACTTGCATCAGATTGTCCAGCTCCAGTGCTTCGACACGGGCGGTGTTAAAGACTTTGCTTTTATCGGTAATTCTCAAGTGCTGCGCCTGTTGGGCGACTTGTTTGATTGCGTCTACACCCTGCTCCAGCAACTCAGGAAAACGGAACACGCCACAGTGTTTTTGCATGGTTTGACGCATGGCCAGGCCAACTTCGGCTACTTTTTCGCCAGCGCCAGCGCTTTCCAACCGATTCACACGTGCAAGCGTGGCATCGGCGACATTGGCGGGTAAGGGTTTATGGGCTTTGCTGGTGGCGATATCGGCGGCCATTTTGTCGCCTGCGGCTTTACCAAATACCACCAGGTCCAGCAAAGAATTCGAGCCCAAACGATTCGCGCCATGCACAGATACACAGGCACACTCACCCACGGCATATAAACCATTCACCACTCGTTCAGACTGCCCGTCATGCACCACCACTTGGCCATCGAGGTTAGTCGGGATGCCGCCCATCATGTAATGCGCCGTTGGCACTACCGGGATAGGGTCATTCGTCGGGTCTACGCCAGCAAAGGTTTTGGCGATTTCACGGATACCAGGCAGGCGCTTGCTGATGATGTCTTCACCGAGGTGATCCAGTTTGAGGTATACCGCATCTTTGTGCTTGCCTACGCCACGGCCCTCTTTAATTTCAGTCGCCATGGCGCGCGATACCACGTCGCGGCTGGCGAGGTCTTTGGCACTGGGCGCATAGCGCTCCATAAAGCGCTCGCCCTCGCTATTCACCAAGTAACCACCTTCACCGCGCACACCTTCGGTAATCAGCACCCCGGCATTCAATACGCCGGTCGGGTGAAACTGCCAGAACTCCATATCCTGCAACGGCAAGCCAGCGCGTGCGGCCATGCCCAAACCGTCGCCAGTATTGATATAGGCATTGGTGCTGGCCTGGAAAATACGGCCACCGCCGCCCGTCGCCAGCATGGTGGCTTTGGCGTGAATGACATGAATATCGCCGGTTTCAATTTCCAACGCGATCACGCCCAACACATCGCCGTCACTATCGCGAATCAGGTCGAGCGCAAACCACTCGATCAAAAACTGGGTATTGGCTTTAACGTTGCGCTGATACAAGGTATGCAACATGGCATGGCCGGTGCGGTCTGCCACGGCGCAGGTACGTGAAATCGGTGTTTCACCAAAATTGCGCGTCATACCGCCAAACGGACGCTGAAAAATACGGCCGTTTTCCAGGCGGTCAAACGGCATGCCAAAATGTTCCAGCTCAATAATGGCCTTGGCGGCATTGCGGCACATAAACTCGATCGCATCCTGGTCACCCAGGTAATCAGAGCCCTTGATGGTGTCGTACATATGCCACAGCCAGTTATCGTCAGACACATTGCCCAAGGCTGCCGCAATCCCACCTTGCGCTGCCACCGTGTGAGAGCGGGTTGGGAACACTTTGGACAAGACGGCGACATCGGCACCGGACTCAGCCAGTTGCAGCGCGGCACGTAAGCCTGCACCGCCACCGCCAATGATGACGGCATCTACCTGATGATGCTGAAGTTTGCTTGCACCGGTCGTATTGGCTGTATTGGTCATGCCACTCACCTTAAAAATCCATTCCAAATAAAATCCACATCACGGCTAGCGCATTGCCAAATACCGCGATATTCACCAGCGATTGCAACACGTTGCGGATGCCTAAATGCGGCACATAATCACGCAGCACATCACGCACGCCCAACCAAGCATGCAACAGCATGCAGACAAAAAACCACAGCGTCAGCAAGCGCCACCACCATGGTGCAAACAAGGCCTGCCACTCACTAAAACTTTGTGGCGACAGCCACATCACGCGCAACCACAACAACAGCAAGACTACCGCCATCGACAGCGCACACAAGCGCTGCGTCAACCAGCGACGCATGCCTGGGTATTTGGCGGTCAGTAACTCAAACAACATACTCGCCTTTCACCCAGATCGCCCAGATCACGCCTACCATAGTGATGGCAACCAGCCACAACACCACGCGGCTCGAAAAGCGCGCTTTTTGCAATGTCGTCATCCAGTGCACATCCATCGCCAGATGGCGAATACCGGCATAAAAATGATGAAAAAATGCACCCGCCAGTACGGTGATCAGTAACTTGACTGGCCATTGCCGACATTGCGCGGCCACGCTGACATAGCCTTGTGCGCTAGACAACGACAAATACAAGGCCCACAACAACAATGGCTGGATCAAAAACAGCACCACCCCGCTGGCGCGGTGCATAATGGACACCACGGCATTCACCGGCAAGCGAATCGTGAATAAATCCAGATTCTTGGGCCGCTGTTTTTTTTGCTTTTTAACAATCATGCTAACGACACTTACTCAGCTGCGTTGGCCGCACGCGCCACGGCGCCAGCCACGTATTCCATCAAACGTGGATCAAACGGTTTAGGGATGATGTAGTCTTTACCAAACGATAATGACTGTAACTGATATGCCTCCAGCACCTGCGCAGGCACCGGCTCGCGCGCTAACTGGCTCAGCGCTTTGGCAGCGGCGACTTTCATCTGCTCGGTAATCTGCTTGGCTTTAGCATCTAATGCACCGCGAAACAGATAAGGGAAACACAAAGCATTATTCACCTGATTAGGAAAATCGCTGCGGCCAGTGGCCATAATTACGTCATCGCGCAAGGCAAATACCTGGCTGGGTAGAATTTCAGGGTCAGGATTCGCCAAGGCAAAAATCACCGGCTTGGCCGCCATGCTAGTCACCAACTCTGCTGGCAACCCATTTTTAGCGGATACACCGATAAACACATCGGCACCCTGCATGGCATCCGCCAGCGTGTTGACATTGCCTGCTGCAATCGCCAGTTCACGGTTGTTATCATGCAAATCATCACGACTGGTATCCAGCACGCCTTTGCGATCGACCATTGTGATATTAGTGGCGCCCATCAACTTGAGCAACTTGGCGCACGAACAACCCGCTGCGCCCGCGCCTAAAAACACAATTTTGACGTGGGGCAAGGTTTTGCCTTGGAGCTCAAGCGCATTCAGCAAGGCGGCGGCCACAATCACCGCCGTGCCATGCTGGTCGTCATGAAATACTGGGATATCCAGACGCTTTTTCAATTCGTTTTCGATATAAAAACAGTGCGGCGCAGCAATATCTTCAAGATTAATGCCGCCAAAGGTTGGCGCAATATTGACCACGGTCTGGATAAACTCATCCGGCGTCGCAGCGTTGACCTCAATATCAAACACATCAATATCAGCAAAGCGCTTAAACAACACACCCTTGCCTTCCATCACCGGCTTGCCGGCCAGGGCGCCAACATTACCCAAGCCCAACACCGCAGTGCCATCGGTAATCACCGCCACTAAATTCCCTTTATTGGTATATTTATAGGCATTGGCCGGATCCGCCTCAATTTCGCGCACTGGCGCAGCCACGCCTGGCGTGTAGGCCAGCGATAAATCCTGTTGCGTGGCACAAGGCTTGGACGACTCCACGCTCAGCTTCCCTGGCTTAGGAAACTGGTGGTAATCCAGCGCGCGTTGTTTTAAATCGTCCATTTGTGACCTCTTTCTTTTATTGCATCAGCCTTGTGTTCCAACAAGACTTTTCAAAATGCATTTTGGCTAAGCGGACAAGCGCAGACAGTACGATCAGTACGGCAAGCGAAGTCCAACAACGCGAAAATGCGTTTTCAAAAGTCGCCCTATTCGAGTTCGCTCATGTAGTGATGGTCGTCAGTCAAACACAAGCCCAGACGCCACTCCATCGGCTTATCGCCATAAGTAAATGACACGCGCTCTATGCTCAGCAGCGGATAGCCTTCTTTCAAGCCTAACGCTTTCGCGACTTCGGCATCGGCTGCCACTGCTTTAATCCGCTCTTCCGCGCGGATCATGCGCACACCAAACTGCGATTCATACATGCTGTACATCGACCCATTACTCTCTTCCACCTTGGCGCGGTTCAAGCCTTTAAAAGGTGCGGCAGGCACAATAATGTGGTCATAAATCAATGGCCGCCCAGAGAATGTCAGCAAGCGCTTCACATCTATGGTCGTGGCACCGGCTTTCATTTCCAGCACCTTGCCAATATGCACACTGGCCTTGCCTTTAATGCAGGAGATAAACTCATTCTGCAGCATTTCCTTTTGGCCGTTTTCAGCGGTCAGGCGCAAAAAGCGCAGCTTGACGTCGTCCTGATTGTGCGTGGCGACAAAGGTGCCTTTACCTTGGCGACGGATCAAGATATTTTCTGTCGCCAGACTATCAATCGCCTTGCGCACCGTGCCCTGACTGACTTTAAATCGTTGCGCCAGGTCAATCTCACTGGGAATCATATCGCCAGGACGCCACTCCCCACCGATCAGGCTTTGCGTGATCAACACCTTAATCTGGTCATACAGCGGCCTGTAACTTGGTGACCCTAACTGCTTATCCATAGATCCGACTCCATTCATGATTGGCACCATTTAATTGCACCTGAAATAAGTTTTTTAATTTATATCACAAGGTGTTTTTGTTGTCCACTATTTTATATCTTATATAAGACATAAGATATTTGTTGACACAGTTTTTTTATTCATGAATAATGAATCTAATTTCTTGCCGTAACAAAGGAAACCCCATGTCATATGCACTCAGACCCAGACGCTCGATGCTATATGTTCCCGGCTGTAATCAGCACTATCTGGAACGTGCACGTACGCTTGCGGCAGACTCCGTCATTCTTGACCTGGGCGACCCTATTCTGGTCGACGCCAAAATCCAGTCTCGCCACAATGTGGTCAATGCAGTCAAAGAAGGTGGTTATGGCAAAAGAGAAGTCGTGGTGCGCGTGAATGACCTGCATTCAATCTGGGGGCACGACGATATTGCAGCTGTGGCCAATATTGGCGCCGATGCCATCTTGTTCCCCAATATAGAGTCGCGCGAAGACGTGTTACAGGCGCAACAGCTATTAGACGATGCGGGCGGCAAGCATGTGCCCATGATGGTGATGATAGAAAGCCCGCTGGCTGTGTTGAACGCCAAGGAAATTGCTGCCGCCTCGGATCGCGTGATCTGTATGGTAATGGCGACCTCAGACCTGATTTCACAATTGCACGCCCGCGTGACGCATGAGCGCTCAGCCATTCTCACCTCGTTATCGCTGGTGATATTGGCCGCACGTGCTTATGGCAAAGGCGTGATTGATGGCATTACCTCAGACTTTAAAAACATGCATTCGTTTGAATATGCCTGCCGCATTGGTCGCGACATTGGCATGGACGGTAAATCTCTGGTGCATCCGGCGCAAATTGCCTACTGCAATGACGCTTATACGCCGCAGCGTGCTGAGGTCGAACATGCACGGCTGATTATCAAAGCGCTGAAAGAAGCCAATGAAGGTGGGCGCGGCACAGTGGTGGTGAATGACAAATTGGTAGAGCATCACCATATCAAAGCCGCACAACGTTTGATTCAACTGGCAGAGGCCATTGCCGAGCTGGAAGAAGAGTTCATATAAAGGAGTTGAACATGAGCACAAAAATCAACACCGGACGCTTTTTTGAACACTTTGTACTGGGTGAAACCATCCTGCACGCCACGCCACGCACCATCACGGCTGGCGATACCTCACTCTATATTGCGCTCACGGGCGCACGCAACCCACTACATTGCAGCGAGCCACTTGCGCAGTCATTAGGCTATACAAAAGCGCCTATAGATGACTTGCTGGCGTTTCATATTGCCTTTGGTAAAACCGTGCCGGATATTTCCGTCAATGCCGTGGCCAACCTGGGTTACGCCGACGTGCGTTTTATACAGCCGGTTTACGTGGGTGACACACTCACCACCGCGAGTGAAGTGATTGGCCTCAAACAGAATTCTAACGGCAAAAATGGCGTGGTTTGGGTACGCTCTACCAGCATTAACCAGCATCAACAACCAGTACTGAGTTGGGTGCGCTGGGTGATGGTGCACAAAAAGAACCAAGAAGCCCCGGCACCAGAAACAGTCATTCCTGAGTTGCCGGAGTTTGTCAGCGCAGAATCATTAGCGATTCCAGCGCACTTTACACTAAACAGTAGCCTGGGCACGGCCACCGGTGGCAACTACTGGTGGGACGACTACGAAGTCGGCGAATGCCTGCGTCATCCATCTGGCCTGACCATCAATGAAAGTGACCACACCATGGCCACGCACTTGTACCAGAACAATGCGCGCTTGCACTTTGATGCACATCTGATGAAAAGCACGCCACAAGGCCAATGCCTGGTTTATGGTGGTGTCGTGATTTCGGCCTGCCGCGCCTTGAGTTATGAAGGCCTGGAAAATGCGATCGCGATTGTGGCGATTAATGGCGGCACGCATGCCAATCCGAGCTATGCCGGTGACACCATTTATTGCATGACCAAAGTGCTGGATAAATGGTCCTTGCCTCATCCAGAATTGGGCGCGCTGCGCTTGCGTATGGTGGGTGTCAAAAATATGCCGCCCGCGACGCTGGAAAACATCAAAACCACGCAGGGCTACCACCCGCACGTGGTGCTCGATCTCGACTATACCGTTCTTATTCCACGCAAAGGAAACTAAACATGGCTGTTCATCCAAATCAGGCACTTTTTGGCGGCGAAAAACCGTTTCCGGTGATTCCGGCCTGTGAACACTTTGCCGGTAGTGAAAAGCTGATTCTGAAAGCATTATCACTGCAAAATCCGGCCACGCCTAATGGGGTTGGCCCAGTGTTTGATATTACCTGCGACTGCGAAGACGGTGCCGCCAGTGGCCAGGAACAAGTACATGCCGAAATGATTGTGCGCGTACTGAATTCGGAGGCCAACCAATACAAGATGGCCGGTGCGCGTATTCATGACTACACACATCCGCACTGGAAAAAAGACATCGATATTTTGGTAGGTGGTGCCGGTGAAGTGCTGAGCTATATCACCATTCCCAAATGCACAGACATCGCGCAAGCGCGTGAAATGATTAGCTACATTCAGCACGTGGCGAAACAGCATGGTATTAAGCGTGAAATCCCGGTGCATATCCTGATTGAAACGCACGGCGCACTCAGGCAAGTGCATGAGATTGCGCAACTGCCCTGGTTACAGGTACTGGATTTCGGCCTGATGGACTTCGTCAGCGCGCACCATGGCGCGATCCCGGCCACGGCCATGCGTAGCCCTGGCCAGTTTGACCACCGCTTGCTGGCACGCGCCAAAACTGAAGTGGTCTCAGCCGCGCTCGCCAATGGCGTGGTGCCTGCACACAACGTGACGCTGGACTTGAAAAATGTAGAAGTCACCTATAGCGATGCCTTCCGCGCCCGCAACGAATTTGGTTTTATGCGCATGTGGAGTATTTACCCTACACAGATTCAGGCGATTGTTGATGCCATGAAACCCAACTATGACGAAGTGACGGATGCCGCCAATATTCTGCTGGCGGCACAAGCCGCAGACTGGGGCCCGATTCAGTATGCCGGTGAATTGCATGACCGCGCGACGTATCGTTACTTCTGGGAAGTGCTGCAAAAAGCAAAACAAACTGGGGTTGCCATGCCGGAAGATGCTGAAGAAGCATTTTTTTAATACTTAGCCACAGAGGTCACAGAACACACAGAGAAAACCTGAGATTTTTCTACTCAGTTTATGAGTATTCAATCAATGTTGGAGGACTCTCTCTATGAACTCTGTGTTCTCTGTGGCAAAAAATTAAGGATTCAAATATGCAACAAACAACTTCAGCAGGTGCACGCTTTCGTGCCGCACTCGCCGCCGAAAAACCATTGCAAATCATAGGCGCGATCAACGCTTATCACGCCATGCTGGCGACACAATCCGGGTTTAAGGCCATCTACCTGTCTGGTGGCGGTGTGGCCGCAGGTTCATTAGGCCTGCCTGACCTGGGGATTTCCGGACTGGAAGACGTATTGGTTGATGTACGTCGGATTACCGACGCGGTGGATACCCCGCTACTGGTGGATATTGATACCGGCTTTGGTGGCGCATTTAATATTGCGCGCACCATTAAAAGCGTGGCCAAAGCAGGTGCAGCGGCCGTGCACATTGAAGACCAGGTCAGCGCCAAGCGCTGTGGCCACCGGCCTAACAAAGCGATTGTGAGCCTGGATGAAATGGTAGACCGCGTGAAAGCAGCAGTCGACGCCAAACCTTATGATGATTTTGTCGTCATGGCACGTACCGATGCACTGGCCGTAGAAGGTTTGCAGTCAGCCATCGATCGCGCTAGTGCTTGTGTAGAAGCCGGAGCAGACATGATTTTTCCGGAAGCGATGACAGACCTCAACATGTACCAGCAGTTTGTCGACGCCGTCAAAGTGCCGGTGCTGGCCAATATTACCGAATTCGGTTCTACGCCGCTATTTACAGTAGACGAGCTGGCCACGGTTGGCGTTGGCATGGTGCTGTATCCATTGTCGGCCTTCCGTGCGATGAACCAGGCGGCGCTCAAGGTGTATCAAGGCGTGCGCAAAGACGGCAGCCAGAAAAACGTACTGGACTTGATGCAAACGCGAGCCGATCTTTACGAGCATCTGGGCTACCACGTTTTTGAACAGAAACTAGACGCGCTTTTTACAAAATAAACGCGAGAGAGATGAAACAAGGAGGTTTGTTATGAACACCACCACAGATTCAACCACGCCTGCCAGCGAAGCCCCCAAACGCAAAAAAGGCGTCGCGCTGGCCGGTGTGGCTGCTGGCACCACGGCCATTTGTACCGTAGGCCATAGCGGTAATGACTTGCATTACCGTGGTTACGATATCCTTGAACTGGCTAAACATGCCACTTTCGAAGAAGTCGCTTATTTGCTGATATACGGCGAGCTGCCCACCCAACCACAACTCACCGCCTATCATCAACAGCTCAAAAAGCTACGCGGCCTGCCCAGTGCACTTAAAGCCGTACTGGAACAGATTCCTGCCAATGCGCATCCTATGGATGTGATGCGCACGGGCTGCTCTATGTTGGGGACCATAGAACCGGAAGCGGTTGACCGCAATACCGCTGGCGCACAAGCGCTGGGTGACCGCCTGATTGCCTGCTTTGGTTCTATCCTCATTTACTGGTATCACTTTAGCCACCGTGGCGTCCGTATTGAGGTAGAAACCGATGATGACTCTATCGCGGCGCACTTTCTGCACATATTGCACGGCAAAAAACCGTCTGAACTGCATATCAAAGCCATGAACACCTCGCTGGTATTGTATGCAGAACATGAATTTAATGCGTCCACCTTTACCTCTCGCGTGATCGCGGGCACGTTATCTGATCTGTATTCCTGCATCACGGGCGCGATTGGTGCTTTACGTGGCCCCAAACACGGCGGTGCCAATGAGGCGGCGATGGAAATTATCGAACGCTACCAGACGCCAGATGAAGCTGAGGCCGATATCAAAGCCAGAATGGCGCGCAAAGAAATCATCATCGGCTTTGGCCATCCGGTCTATACCATTGCCGATCCGCGTAACGAATCCATTAAAGCCGTCAGCAAGTCACTGTGTGCAGATGCAGGCAATATGCAATTGTTTGACATTTCGGCGCGCATTGAAGACATCATGTGGAACGAGAAAAAGATGTTCCCCAACCTGGATTGGTACAGCGCTTCCAGCTATCACATGATGGGCATCCCTACTGGCATGTTCACGCCTATTTTTGTGATCTCACGTACCACTGGCTGGGTTGCACATGCCATTGAGCAACGCATAGACAACAAAATTATCCGGCCGAACGCCGAATACAACGGGCCCGATAATAGGCCATTTGTGCCGCTGGAAAAACGTTAACTTAGTCTAGCCACAGAGGACACAGAGAGCACAGAGAAACCCGTGCTTTTATTAGCCTCCGTGCTCTCTGTGTCCTCTGTGGTTTAATCTTTTTATTTGAAAGAAACACATTATGTCAGCCCATATTTCTAACGTCCGCCCTGATCCAGACCAGGTAATCGTGGATATTGCCAACTACGTTGCAGATTATGAAATCAACTCCAACGAGGCGTATGACACCGCCCGCAACTGCCTGATGGATACCTTGGGCTGTGGTTTCGAAGCACTGGATTACCCTGCCTGCACAAAACTACTGGGGCCGGTGATTGCGGGAACAGTGGTACCTAACGGTGCCAAAGTGCCAGGCACTTCTTACCAGTTAGACCCTATTCTGGCGGCATTTAATATTGGGGCCATGATCCGCTGGCTAGACTTTAACGACACCTGGCTGGCGGCTGAATGGGGCCACCCTTCTGACAACCTGGGCGGCATTCTAGCCTCAGCTGACTATATGTCACGTAAAAATGTGGCTGAAGGCAAGGCGCCGCTCACCATGAAAGATGTGCTGACCGCCATGATCAAGGCGCATGAAATTCAAGGTGTGCTGGCGCTGGAAAACAGTTTTAACCGCGTCGGCCTCGACCACGTGATTTTAGTCAAAATCGCTTCAACCGCTGTGGTAACTAAATTATTGGGCGGTAACAGGCAGGATATTATCAATGCTGTTTCTAATGCCTTTGTGGATGGCCAAAGCCTGCGTACCTACCGCCATAGCCCGAATACCGGCTCACGCAAGTCCTGGGCAGCGGGTGATGCCACTTCCCGTGCAGTGCGTCTGGCCTGGATGACGCTGCAAGGGGAAATGGGTTACCCAAGCGCGCTGACCGCTAAAACCTGGGGCTTTTACGATGTATTGTTTAAAGGCAATACGTTCAAGTTCCAGCGCCCTTACGGCAGCTATGTGATGGAACAAGTATTGTTCAAAATCTCTTTCCCAGCCGAGTTTCACGCACAAACGGCAGTGGAATCAGCGTTCCAGTTAAACCAGGAAGTAGGCAAGCGCCTGCAAACATTGGATGACATTGCCAATATTGAAAAAATCGTGATCACCACCCATGAATCCGCTATTCGCATCATCGACAAAACCGGCCCGATGAATAACCCGGCAGACCGCGACCACTGTATTCAATATATGGCGGCCGTCGGTTTGCTCAAAGGCAGCCTGACCGCCCTGGACTACGAAGACGAGGCAGCCGCCGATCCGCGTATTGATGCGTTGCGAGATAAAATGACGTGCGTCGAAAAAGCGGAATACACTCGTGACTATCTGGACCCGGAGAAACGCTCGATTGCCAATGCTATCCAGATTTTCTTTAAAGATGGCACACAGTCTAGCAACATTGCCGTGGAATACCCGATTGGCCACCGCCGCCGCCGTGGTGAAGGCATTCCGGAGCTGGTGAAGAAGTTTAAAGTGAACCTGGCACGCCGTTTTGATGCCGCCAGTCAAGCTGAAATTTTGGCGCTTTGCCAAGACCAATCCAAGCTGGAGGCCATGCCGGTCAACCAGTTTGTGGATATGCTGATGGTTTAAAGACTACGGGTGTACGTAGCCAAGCCGCTACGTACACCAGCCACGGGTCAATTAAAAGCTTTCCCGCATATACACCACCGGCGTTTTGTAAATACCAAAGGTCGCGCGTGCGAGCGGATCCACGCTGCCAAACCAAGGCAATACACCGTCGATGGCAGGGACTTCTAAGGGTGAAGTACACGTTTTGTCACCACTGGTGTTTGCGCCAAGATTCACTTCCACATCTACACTCCCCGTATTCCCCACGCCAGGTGCGCTTAACAACAGGCCTAGCACACCACGATTCATCGCACTACCAGCGCTGAGTCGCGTTTCACAGGCATTAAGATTACGTTTGTACCCTTTTAACACCACACTCAACAGCGGAATCGCCGTGCAATTATCGGCAGTGTTACGCACATAGGCAGTGCCGTTCCAGTATTGCGCCTCCACTTGCAACGGCAGTGTTAACAACTCTGAGCCATGCGCATTCAGTAGCGCCAGTTTGCCATAGCGATACGCCAGCCCGGACGCTAGCGTCTTTTGTGTAGAGGAAATGGGCACCCCGGCATCGTGATACTCGGGTTGCACAGCGATGCTCATGCTCTGAGGACTCACCGGTGCTATCGGGCGCGAGACCTTCAACTTCGCGTTCACCGTTGCCATCCCAAGCGCCCAACTCCCACTCAAGCCAGGGCTGGCAGCACTCAAGCCAAGCGTTGCCCCTACTTGTGGTAATAACGAAAAGTTATATTTGCTCAAGTTTAAAAGATCAAAGCCCGCCGCAAATGCCCCGCTGAAGTTTTGGGTCGTTGCATTGCCAGCATTCTGCGCCGTCAGCGTAAAAGTCGTCGCCACGCCTGGTAGTGCGTTAGTGTCCTGGTCAAAATAGGCAACGCCACCGCAAGCATTTCTACTCACAACACCAAGGCTGACTTGTAGATGATCCGGCACAAAGCGCCCCATATACTCGGATGCAGCGGGCGTATAGCCAAACTGACACGCCTGCTTGTTATTGCTGGCGACAAACCCTGCTGTGCAATCGCCCAACTCGGCATCTACCTGGGTAAAGGTATCATCGTAAATAGCCAGTGCATTAAATTTAAAATAGCCAACCTCATCATAACTAAAATCCAAACCAGTGCTAGCACCGCTATTCGCCTGACCAAACACACCAGACAATGTACCGGTGCGCGCCGCACCCACATGTGCGGTAATGGGATTATTCGCAATTTTTGGCGTACCGTTATAATTAGACAAACCAGTAGATACGGTCATATTGAACTTGCCACTACCGGCTTTAATCGCCGGTGCATTGACCGCACTACTGCCATTAGCGGCATCCGCATTGGCGTTGCTGGAGATCACACTGTTAAAACTGGCTGGTCGCACAGCAAAATTATCAGTAGACACAGACACCTGCTGCGTGGCATTAGCATCTGTCACCTGGCAGCGTACGTTTTTATAGGCATTATTCACCGTGGCAGCAAGACTTTTGCGACCGCTATTGGCGCTGCTAAAGCTCACATTCTGCGTAGTAATCACTGTTGTCGTACCACCACAGCTTTGATTGATTAACAGCGCAGGGTCGCCACAATCAATTAATTTAACTTCCACCGTTTTACTGGCCTCGCCTACGCCCACAAAATCGTTATTCACGCTGTTATCTGCCGACAGTGCGACCACATCCATATTAAACACACTGTTTGCCACCTGTGTAAATAAGTGGCCCGTGGCGACATTAGCATTGGCAACGGATGGATCAATACAGTTAAATTTGGCAGCCGAGGTGCTACATTTGCGCACGGGATAAGAAAACGGGTTCCAAACACAAGACGTTTGCGAGCAACTGCCATTATTGACACAACACACCCCGGCCGTGTTTGAGTTGAACTCTAATTTGATGGCAAAAACGTTGTTGGCCGTGCTTTTTGCACAACCGCTAATCCTGCCGTAATTATCAATACCACCGGTCACGGTGACCGAGTTATTAATTACAGACTGGCTATCAATATAGACATTGTTATTGATCGAAGCCAGCAGTGCATTAGTATTCGTCACTTGCACACGGCCGTTAATGGTTGAGCCATTATACAAAAAGACAGCTGAATCAATGTCTGAGCTTAGAGTCACTGCACCTTGAATCACTGTTTGAAAGATTGTCATACTCGCGTGCACCAAGCCGGAAGCAGTGACATTCACGTCGCCCTGCACGCTTGTGCCTGTGCCCAAGGTTAAGTAGCCTGCCTGCACGTTAATGCCGCCGTAATAATTGCTATATTGTGAAGAAGCGCCATCTAAATTACCGACGTTAATGTTGCCTGACAAAGCGTTATTCTGTCCATTAACAAACATATAACAGCCACTACAACTGACACCACCAGTAATGGTGTTAAAGCCCGTGAGGTTGATGCTACCTGTCGTCGTGCTCAGCATGCCATTGACCGCCACCGCACGTGAGAGCGTCACCGGGCCAGTTCTCCCAGCAATATTGCCATTCACCACGGCATCTTGTGCCATAAAGATAGCGCCAAAACCACTACTGATCACATCCCCCTGTATTGTGCCAGCGGCATTAATCGAGCCATTTGAAATCAGCAGATTGCCACGGATATATGAGGCGCCATACAGTGTTACCGTATTGATGCCCGCATTAACGGTTGCATATAGGGTAGTCGTATTTAGTGTGACCGGGCCATTGCTATAAAAAGTGACATTGGCCGACTGTGCTGCGCTGCCGATTCGATAAGTGCCAATATTCAAACTACCATTGACGGTAATCGCGACATTACCAATATCAAGGAACTGCACCTGATCTTGAATGTTCATAAAACCAGTACACGTATAAACCCCCGCACTACCTGTACAGCCTGGCGGCATTGGTGCACCTGGTACAGCCGGAAAGGAATACATGGCATCGACAGAACCGCTGGCGACGAATAGCAAACTACCGAGAACAAGCTGGATGATACGTACGCGCAAAATCCACTTCTGAGCGCTTAAAACAAGACCTGCTAAGGGCATACAATAAAACCAAATCAAACATTATTTAACTTATTTTACCAATATTGACCAAGTAAACATAAATTTGTTAATAATTGTTTTTATACCTCTTATTATAATTTACAAAAAAATCGGCCCCTCTCAGAATGACGAATCACGTCATGATCATCAGAAAATAAAAAAGCGACCCGAAGGTCGCTTTTTTGATAGACACTGATAATTAGTCAGTAATCAGTTTTTGCTGTGACAGCAAGTTAGAGATAATTGCTGCATCAGAGGTCTGACCTGTGGTCAGGTCTACACCGCTCAGCACAATCTGCTGAGTGGTATTACCACTGCTGAAGCTGCCAGACACATTGTGTGCATCCGTTGCGAAACCACCATTAGAACTGATATGAATAATGGTATCGCTGCCAGATTTTTCAAAATGCAGGTAGTTCACCAGGTTGCCCGCATTCTCGCCTTGCAGCAAGTCACGCACATCCAGAATGTCACCACCTTGGCTGACAGAGCTCTTGTCGAAACTATTGATCGTGTCACGTGCGACACTGCCATTGACTAGAGCATCATCACCGCGATCCCATTTGAATACGTCTACGCCAGCGCCACCAGTCAGGGTATCGTTGCCTTTACCACCAATCAGGATGTCGTTGCCATCACCGCCACTCAACGTATCGTTACCAGCCCCACCTCGCAGAATATCATTACCAGCGCCACCATTTAAGGTATCGTTACCAGCGTAACCGTAGATAATGTCATTGCCGGAAGTACCACTCACGGTATTGTCAGTGCTATCGCCGCCAATTATTGCCGTGCCCTTGTTGCTGCTCAGTAAATCAATATTGATCAGGTTAGAGGCTGTTTCGCTGTCCTGCAAGCCGGTGCTGTCCACAGCTGTGATCTTGAAGTTCTGGAACAAACTCAAATCAACAGCCTGCTGGTTGGTTTTAACTGTAGATAAGAACTCGTTGATCGCGAGGTTATCCACGGTCCCACCATCTGCGGCTGTAATGACCATTTTGCCGTTGGCTCCAATCAAGCCAAGGAAGCCACTGCTTTGAGTGTAGCTCACATTCAGGCCCAACTCATTCGCAACGGCTTGTGAATAAGTTAGGTAGGCCGTACCCAATGTCACACCAATCAATGTGTTATAGGCAATCGTCACAGCACTGATGTTGTTATTCACGTCACTGGCAGTGAATGCCTGACGACTTGAGAAGTTGAGTAAATCAACATTCAGCAAGCCTGGCAAGGTCAACAAACCTGCGGCCCCCATGCCATTGCCTACTTCTGGTGCCACTTGTGGAATAGCCGTCACTTGCTTGGCCACATTCACAGTCAGTGTAGCTGAGCTGGTATCGCCATCATTGTCGCTTAATGTGTAATTAAACGAGCTGGTACCAGAAACACTGGTGTTTTTCGGTGTGAATGAGAATGAACCATCATCCATATCCACCAGCAATGTCCCTTGTGCAGTTGTAATCACCAGTTTATGGCTGGTAGCATCATACGTACTGTTATTGGTACCAGTCACGGCAATGGCACCGGTTGATGAGTTGAAGGTATAAGTAGAGCCATCCACCGCAATCGACTTCACATAACCACCATCTGCACCAAAGCCACCACCGGAGGTCAAGCTACCAGTGATAGGGCTGCTCACAGTTTCATTCAATACAGAGTCTAGCTGGTTAAAGGATGTCACACGGACACCATTAGTATTTGTACCCGTTTGGCCATCATACGCAATCGGATTCAATTCAGTGTTTGAAGTGACACCGGAACCGATACCAATGGAGTAAGACTTGATATGGTTGTTATTCAGGAAGTTAATCCATGTGGCCTCTTCTGCTTGCTGAATGCCTCGATCCGAGTTGTTACTATTTTCTGAACCAGTCAAACTACCGTCACTACCAACACCACGGTTAGGTTGGCCATCGGTAAAGAAGTAAGACACGTTTTGTGCATTATCCAGCTTACCGGATGTAGCAAACGCATTCATAGCCGTATTCAACGCAGAATCATAGTTGGTATTACCATCCGCTGACAGATTATTCAGGTAAGCCTTAGCTTGTGCAACGGTCAACCAGCCATTACCCAATTGTTTGGTTTGATCCAAGCCGGCAAAAACCACCAGTGAGACTTTAACATCACCCATGTCGTCATATTTATCCAGCAAGTTTTTCACAGACTGAATAGCACTGGCCAAACGGGTCTGATTATTCACACCATCAGTAGTCGTCATACTGCCAGAAATATCCAGCGTAATCATGAGGTTGGTGTTGGCGGAATTAGTTGCCGTCACCGTCTGGTTAGTCGCTGTCGGAGCATCATCTGAAACGTTTACAGTGATAGAGCCTTTCGTCGTACTGTCAGCATCATTCGCATTAACACCAAACTTCAGTGCCAGCGTATCCTCCTGACCTGCGATCGGATGATCAATCGGCCCAGACAGCTGTACTGCGTAGTCGCCCTTGCTATCGATCGTGACACGAATCACTTCTTTACCGTTGGCAGAACCAATCAACGTACTAGTGTTGTTGCCTGACCAGGTAATCGTCGCCCCACCTGAGGTGTAACTCGTTGTTGGCTCAGTCAGCGTCACACTCTTCAAATCGCCATTTGGATCAGAAATACCCATTGAGCCGCTTGCGATAACGTTGGAAGGACCCGCATCGAGTAAACCACCTGGCAACCCGTCTTCAGAAACATTCGCTTGTGCGTTCAGTGTTACAAACACTGGGGATTGATTCAAGGTATATGCGTAGTTATCGCTAGGCACACTGGTATTACCTGCATTATCGGTAGCCGTGACCGTGTAGTTATGCAAGCCTTTGGTAATGTCTGCCGTTGGTGTAAATGTCCATTTGCCATCTTTATCAGCAACAGCAGTACCAACTTTAGTCGCACCATCGTAAATGGCAACAGTGCTTCCAGCTTCGGCCTTACCGGTTAATGTTGGTGTTGCATCATCGGCCACACCGCCATTCGCCACATTGCCTTTTACTGCACCAAAGTCATCGTAGATGTTATCAATGGTTGGTTTAGTAGGCGCAACATTATCGACCACATAACCTAACTGCGTGGTTGCGACACCAACGTTGCCTGCGGTATCTGTTGTTGAAACTTTGGCATCAATCGTTTTGTCATTATCTGCAACCAGCTCAGAACCCGGCACACTGACGCTAAACCCTAATTTGCCATCAGCACGTGTAATCACTGTGGTGTTGTAGTCTTTACCATTGATGGTCACGACCACTGGATCACCAAGCTTAGCCTCGCCACCTACAGTACCGGTGACGGGTTGGTTCACTCCTGGCTGAGACTCAGCAATGTTTATAATACCGTCGCCACCAAAGTTAGCATCCAAAGCAATGGTTGCCACAGGAGGTGTCAAATCAAGGCTATATGTCAGCTGAGTGGTTTGGCTCGCTGTGTTACCAGCGTTGTCAGTCACAGTGACTTTTGCATCGATAGTCTTATCAGGGTCAGCCGCCAGCTCGTTGCCAGCCACATTCACACTGAAGCCCAGCTTGCCATCAGCGCGTGTAATCACTGTGGTGTTGTAGTCTTTACCATTGATGGTCACAACAACTGGATCACCTACTTTAGCGTCACCGCCAACAGTACCAGTCACTGGCGTAATCGAAGTCGCTTTTGCTTCTTCAATGTTGATGATGCCATCACCACCGAAGTTAGCGTCCAAAGCAATCTCAGCTTTAGGTGGCGTTAGATCCAGGCTGTAAGTCAGCTGAGTAGACTGGCTCGCTGTGTTACCAGCGTTGTCAGTCACAGTGACTTTTGCATCGATAGTCT
>CAYPZE010000006.1:0-6996 GCA_964415305.1 uncultured Methylotenera sp. | reverse complement strand
CTTTTGCTTCTTCAATGTTGATGATGCCATCACCACCGAAGTTAGCGTCCAAAGCGATTGTCGCCACTGGCGGTGTCAGGTCAACGGTATAGGTCAATTGCGTTGATTGACTCAAGCTATTGCCAGCATTGTCACTAACAGTCACTTTCGCATCGATGGTCTTGTCTGGGTCAGCAGCCAGTTCGTTACCAGCCACATTCACACTGAAGCCCAGCTTGCCATCAGCGCGTGTAATCACTGTGGTGTTGTAGTCTTTACCATTGATGGTCACAACAACTGGATCACCTACTTTAGCGTCACCGCCAACAGTACCAGTCACTGGCGTAATCGAAGTCGCTTTTGCTTCTTCAATGTTGATGATGCCATCACCACCGAAGTTAGCGTCCAAAGCGATTGTCGCCACTGGCGGTGTCAGGTCAACGGTATAGGTCAATTGCGTTGATTGACTCAAGCTATTGCCAGCATTGTCACTAACAGTCACTTTCGCATCGATGGTCTTGTCTGGGTCAGCAGCCAGTTCGTTACCAGCCACGTTCACGCTGAAGCCCAGTTTGCCGTCAGGACGGTTAACAGCAGTGGTGTTGTAATCTTTGCCATTGATGGTCACAACTACTGGATCACCTGCTTTAGCATCACCACCAACGGTACCAGTCACCGCAATAGTTGAGGTGGCTTTGGCTTCTTCGATATTAATAATACCGTCACCAGCAAAGTTGGCATCAAGCGCAATCGTTGCAAACAGGTTTGGATTTACTGCCAGTTTATAGTCTTGTGTGTCAGTCGCTGTTGCGCTGTTACCTGCTGCATTTGTTGTCGTCACGCTCGCAAAGATCGTGCTGTCAGCGTCAGCTGCCAGGTCTGCACCAGGCACATTAATTGAGAACTTACCGCCAGTTTGCACTGTGCCGTTGAACTCTTTGTTGTTAATGGTCAAAGTAACAACATCACCTACTTTAAATTGACCACTGACTGTACCAGTCACTGGAATCGCTGCAGCAGTAGACTCTGCAACGTTCACGATGCCGTCGCCAGCAACGTTCGCATCCAGGCTGATCGCCAGTGCTGGTGGCAACAGGTTGACGGTATAGGTTTGAGTATCTGTCGCTGTCGCACTGTTACCTGCAGCGTTTGTTGTCGTCACGCTCGCAAATACTGTTGCGTCAGGATCTGCTGCCAAATCTGCACCAGGCACATTGATCGAGAAAGTACCATCCGTCGCAACTGCGCCAGTGAAATCCTTACCGTTAATCGTCACCGTCACAATGTCGCCAGTTTTAAACTGGCCACTCACGGTACCTGTCACTGGAATTGCTGCCGCAGTAGACTCAGCCACGTTCACGATGCCATCACCTGCAACGTTCGCATCCAGGCTGATGGCAACTGCTGGTGGCAATACATTCACCGTGTATGTTTGCGTATCGGTTGCTGTCGCACTGTTACCTGCCGCGTTTGTTGTCGTCACGCTCGCAAATACAGTTGCGTCAGGATCTGCTGCTAAATCTGCGCCAGGCACATTAATAGAGAAAGTACCATTTGTCGCAACTGCACCAGTAAAGTCTTTACCGTTAATCGTCACCGTCACAATGTCGCCAGTTTTAAACTGGCCACTCACTGTACCAGTCACTGGGATTGCTGCTGCCGTAGATTCAGCGGCGTTCACAATGCCATCACCTGCAACGTTCGCGTCCAGGCTGATGGCAACTGCTGGCGGTGCTGTGTTAACAGTATAAGTTTGGGTGTCAGTGGCTGTTGCGCTGTTACCTGCAGCGTTGGTGGTAGTGACGCTGGCGAATACTGTACTGTCTGCATCAGCAGCCAAATCGGCACCTGGTACATTAATTGAGAAGGTACCATCTGTCGCAACTGCGCCAGTAAAGTCTTTACCGTTAATTGTAATCGTCACAATGTCGCCAGTTTTAAACTGGCCACTCACTGTACCTGTCACTGGAATCGCAGCAGCTGTAGACTCAGTAGCGTTCACGATGCCGTCACCGGCAACGTTCGCGTCCAGGCTGATGGCAACTGCTGGCGGTGCTGTGTTGACAGTATAAGTTTGGGTGTCGGTAGCTGTTGCGCTGTTACCTGCAGCGTTTGTTGTCGTCACGCTCGCAAAAATTGTGGCATCAGCATCAACTGCCAAATCAGCACCTGGAACATTGATAGAGAACTTGCCACCATCTAATACCGTACCAGTGAAGCTCTTGTCGTTGATCGTCAGAGTCACGGTATCACCAACCTTGAACTGACCACTCACTGTACCAGTCACTGCAATCGCAGCAGCTGTAGATTCAGCAGCGTTCACAATGCCATCACCCGCAACGTTTGCATCCAGGCTGATCGCCAGTGCTGGTGGCAACAGGTTTACTGTGTAAGTCTGTGTATCTATTGCTGTCGCACTGTTACCTGCCGCGTTGGTGGTAGTGACGCTGGCGAATACTGTGCTGTCTGCGTCAGCAGCCAAATCGGTACCTGGTACATTAATTGAGAAAGTACCGTCTGTCGCCACCGCGCCAGTAAAGTCTTTACCGTTAATCGTAATCGTCACAATGTCGCCAGTTTTGAACTGGCCACTTACTGTACCAGTTACTGGAATTGCTGCCGCAGTAGACTCTGCCACATTCACAATGCCATCACCTGCAACGTTTGCATCCAAGCTAATTGCCAATGCTGGTGGCAATACATTCACAGTGTAGGTCTGCGTATCTGTTGCTGTCGCGCTATTACCCGCAGCGTTAGTCGTTGTCACGCTTGCAAAGATCGTGCTGTCTGAGTCAGCAGCCAAGTCGGCGCCAGGGACATCAATTGAAAACTTACCGCCAGCTTGCACTGTGCCAGTGAAGTCCTTGTTGTTGATCGTTACCGTTACAACATCACCCACTTTAAACTGGCCACTCACTGTACCAGTCACTGGGATTGCGGCTGCAGTAGATTCAGCCACGTTCACAATGCCGTCGCCTGCCACGTTTGCATCCAGGCTGATCGCCAGTGCTGGCGGCAACAGATTGACTGTGTAAGTCTGGGTGTCAGTTGCTGTCGTGGTATTACCTGCAATGTCTGATGTCGTAACACGCGCATCGATTGTTTGGTCAGCATCAGCCGCCAAATCAGCACCAGGCACATTAATGGAGAAGGTACCTGCCGCAGTCACAGCACCTGTGAAGTCTTTACCGTTGACACTCACAGTGACAATGTCACCAGTTTTAAACTGACCACTCACGGTACCAGTCACTGGAATTGCAGCCGCTGTAGATTCAGCCACGTTCACAATGCCGTCACCTGCAACGTTTGCATCCAGGCTAATAAACAGCGCCGGTGGAACAGTATCAATCGTAAAGTTCAATGGTGCGGATGGATCACTGGTGTTACCAGCTGGATCTGTGGCAGTGACAGTAATGCTATGACCACCATCAGCCAATGGCGTGGTTGGTGTAAATGTCCAGGTACCATCGGGTTTTACAACAGTGGTACCAAGCTTGGTGCCGTTGTCATAAATCGTGATCGTGTCATTAGGATTACCATTTGAGCCACGAATTTCCGGTTTGTTATCGTCAATAGAAGAGTTATTAGCAATGACACCCTGAATTGTACCCACATCGTCATAGCCTTCAAACGCTGGCGTATTGGGCGCAATCGTGTCGATAGTGAAAGCCAATGGTGCGGACGGATTGCTGGTGTTACCAGCTGGATCTGTGGCAGTGACAGTAATGCTATGACCACCATCAGCCAATGGCGTGGTTGGTGTAAATGTCCAGGTACCATCAGGTTTTACAACAGTGTCACCTAGTTTGGTGCCATTGTCATAAATCGTAATGGTATCGCCTGGGTTGCCGTTAGAGCCACGAATTTCAGGCTTGTTATCATCAATCGTTGAGTTGTTAACGATTAGGCCTTGGGTTGGACCAACATCATCCACACCTTCAAACGCTGGCGTATTGGGCGCAATCGTGTCGATAGTGAAAGCCAATGGTGCGGACGGATTGCTGGTGTTACCAGCTGGATCTGTGGCAGTGACAGTAATGCTATGACCACCATCAGCCAATGGCGTGGTTGGTGTAAATGTCCAGGTACCATCGGGTTTTACAACAGTGGTACCAAGCTTGGTGCCGTTGTCATAAATCGTGATCGTGTCATTAGGATTACCATTTGAGCCACGAATTTCCGGTTTGTTATCATCAATCGTTGAGTTGTTAACAATCAGACCTTGGGTTGGGCCAACATCATCTATACCTTCAAACGCTGGTGTGTTTGGTGCAATGGTATCAACGGTGAAATCCAAAGGTTGCGATGGATTGCTAGTATTGCCAGCTGGATCTATTGCAGTGACTGTAATGCTGTGATCACCATCAGCCAATGGCGTGGTTGGCGTAAATGTCCAAGTACCATCAGGTTTTACAACAGTGTCACCTAGTTTGGTGCCATTATCATAAATCGTAATGGTATCGCCTGGGTTGCCGTTAGAGCCACGAATTTCAGGCTTGTTATCATCAATCGTTGAGTTGTTAACGATTAGGCCTTGGGTTGGACCAACATCATCTACACCGACAAAAGATGGAATATCTGGCGCACTCAAGTCGATGGTTGCAGAGTCACTCCCTGGTTTTGATTCATTTTTTGCCGCATCAACGATGGTTGCATTCACGGTAACAGTGTCACCATCAGGCAATGCTGGCACAGTCGTTGTAATAAAACCATTTGCTTTGTCGTTAGCTGAGATAACCACTTGCTTAACAGTACCGCCAGTAGACTTAACAACGACGATATCACCCACATCAACCAAATTTGGTGTGAACGACACTTTTACATCTATATCACCGTTTAATTCTGCACGATTAATGAAGCCGTCATTATTAGCATCTTCAGTGATTTCTACAGTTGGGGCGTTGCCATCATTTGGAACGTTGGTGTCAATAATCGCAGAGTCTGAACTTGACGGGGAGGTTTGATCTGATTGGTTCGTAATGCTTGCTGTTACAGTCAATGTTGAACCCTGCGCCGGTACCGGCACTTGAACGTCTACAGAACCTGCTGCAATATTGGCAGCAGACAAGACAACACTAATCGTACCGCCATTATGAACAACGTTTAATGTATCACCAGGTTCAAGACCTGCTGGTAACGTCACAGTAGCTTTAGTCGTTGTTGCATTACCTAGTTCATTGGCGTTTAAATAACCATCATTGTCTTTATCATCGGCCAATGTAATCACTGGCGCACCACTTGCTGGACTCAGATAAACATAGTTAGGTGCAATACTGCCAGCCGTCGCTGCACCACCTGCACCCGTACCGCCATCATAGTTGGCACCACCAGCATTGTCAGTCTGGATACGATCAAGGTTAACAAAGCTGGCATTACCATCACTACCTGCCTCACCTGCAGCGGGGCTATCCAACACTTCGGTGATGTCGCGGCCTTCATTCAACGCGGTCAGTACAGCATCAAAAACGGTTTGGTTGACAGCATTTTCAGACACATCTGAGACATCAACCTGCGCCAGATTGTCAGTAATCTTAACTGTTTGTGCTTCAGCAAAATTGACTGTTTCACCGTTAGCAAGCTTTACGGACACTGCAGCACCGGTGGCAGTGATCACTTTATCGCCTGCATGAAGCACCTCACCAACTTTCAACATATGACGATTGCCGTTGGCATCCACTACGATAGCCATACCTTGAATGTTTGTAACAGTTCCAATTACTGTAGCCATTTTTACCCTCACTTATGATTGAGACAATTCTGATAGTGTCGTATTAAACGCGAATGCAAAATGAAAATCTATTGTACTAAGGTACTATGCCTAGCCCGATGAGCATGCAGTCCTATAATTCGATTGATATAGCAGATATAAAAAAGCGGCGCCTAAGCACCGCTTTTTTATTTGCTGACTAAGCAAGCCGGAACAAAATTTGCAACTATTGCGCGACAGACTGGAATCGAATGACTTCAACACGACGGTTGGCATCGTTACCATTCACAGGATCATTTTCAGCAATCGGTTGTGAGAAGCCATAGCCCTTTACTACCAAACGCTGAGCGTCCATTCCCTTTTTGACCAGATAATCAGCCACAGCTTTGGCACGCTTCTCGGACAAGACCAGATTGTACTTTTCTTTTGAAGTACTACGCTTGTCTGTATGACCCGCGATTTCAACTTTGTCGTTACCCCACTCTTTGACAACGTCATACACAATATCCAAGTCAGCGTAAGACTCTGGCAAGATGATAGCGCTATTTGCCTGGAACAAAATGCGCGGCGTAAATTTCATCGTCGCTTTTTCTTGCGCTTTGGGTTTAAAGGCCTCGCCTTCCCAAGGCTTCGCATTTGCTAACAATGCCGCTTTATCTGGCACAACCTGTGCAGGCACAACAGCCTTACACACATTCTCGCGGTCCATGTATTCTTCACGTGGATACTCGCCTACATCGGCACGAGTCACACCCAACTTACTCAACAACAAACCTTGACCAGCGTAGGTTCTTGCGTAGGAAGTGCTAAGGTCCATTTCAGCATTGGTAAAGTTGCGGCGCGACTGGAAATATTCGTTTTCAGTATCCAGCAAGTCAAGCAATGTGCGCTGACCAATATCATATTGCTTGCGATAGGCCAAACGCGCATTTTCGATAGAGTCCTGATGTTGCTTGCGATAAGCAACTTGCTCAGTCAACTGCTTGATATTGTTGTAAGCAATCGCCACCAGCTGACGTGTATCAATACACGCTTTGTCGCGCAAGTCATGCGAACGATTTAAGGTTTCTACGGCAGAATCCAGATTGGATTTATCGGTGAAACCATTAAATATGTTCCAGCTTGCGGTTACTTCTAAAGTATCTGCAGCCAATGTGCTATTTTTGCTTACATCATTTACATCAAGAATTTTGCGACCTTGCAAATCCAGGCGTGGCATGAAGGGCGCTTTTTTGCCAGAGACTGATTTTTCAACGGCGATAATATTCTCAATGGCTGCCAGAATGTTCGGGTTTTGTTTATAAGCTGCA
>CAYPZE010000005.1:0-35126 GCA_964415305.1 uncultured Methylotenera sp. | reverse complement strand
CTGCGGCGGGGCGGCGCCCTCCAATGTCGCACTCACGGTGATCACTGGCAATTCGATATCGGGAAAGTTTTGCTTGCCTAACTGATTGAGCGATTTAAGACCAAGAAAACTCAGCACCACAAACAGCAAAATCGCCGGAACCGGATTGCGGATGGACCAGGCCGAAAAATTCATGGTTATGCCCCGCCTTTGCTCACCGTCACCACTTTAACGGTATCGCCATCGTTCAAAAAAGCACCGCCACTGAGCACCAGCGCAGTGTCGGCGCGTAGGCCACCCAGCACTTCAATCTGTTCGCCTTGCGTGCGGCCAGTTTGCACCTTACGCTGGACCACTTTGCATAAGCCTTGCGCATCGGCTACTGTCAGCTCAAACACATAAGCAAAACCATCGCGGTAGGTGACGGCGCTTAACGGCACGGCCAAGCCTTGTTGCTGACCTACGTCCACCTGGCCCTGCACATACATGCCAGGTTTGGCACTGTCTTTGGGAATATCTACATACACCAGCGCATTGCGGGTATTACTATCTACCGTGGGTGAAATCAGACGGACTTTACCGGTCACGGAGTGGCCGCCAGACAGCGTCAACCGCACTGATTGCCCGGCACGCAAGGCCGTCTGCTGGTCGGCGTTCACTTCGCCACGCCACTCTATACGCCCTTGGCGCACCAAACGGAATAACTCTGTGCCCGCAGAAACCACATTACCCAGATTAGCTGCTCGCGATGAAATCACGCCATCATCCGGCGCCACCACTCTGGTTTGACGCAAACGGATTTTCTGGTTTTCCAGTTCTGCCTCAGACAAAGCCAAATTTGCTTTTGCCGTTTGTTCGGCGATCACATACTCATTGATTTTTTGCGCCGATAAGGCGCCACTATCCTTGATTTCACGGGCTCTGTCGGCGTTACTTTTTGCCTCGGCCAGGGCCGCCTTGTCACGGTCTACCGTCGCCAGTTGCTTTTGCAAATCGGCTTTAACGGTTTCATCCGCCAGCATCACCAGCGGCTGGCCTTTGCTCACCGGTGAACCAACATCGGCCAAGATTTGCTGGATACGCAAGCCAGAGATTTCTGCACTCACCAATGCCTCTTGCCACGGAGAAATACTGCCATTCAGCACCAAGGTCATCGGCCATTGCACAATCGCCGGATGCGTGACCTCGACGCTCAGGGCAGCCTTGGCGACAGGGTTCGCGCCATTCGTTTTAGGATTGGCGGCTGGGCTAAGCCCTGTTCTGCTAGCACGTTTGTCTGCCAGTTCGGCCTGATGCAAAGGATGTTGCCAAAACCATGCACTGACCCCGACCAACAGCGCAGTGATGATTAAAAATGTGGTTTTTTTTGTCAATTTGTTTGCCATCATGCTTACCTTTTTTCCATGGGTTTTACGACAGAACTGGCGGGTTGCCGGGTTTCTAGCCAGTCTCCCCCAAACGCTTTATACAAAGCGATCCACTGTAATACCCGATTTTTCTGCTGCGTAATCACATTTACCTCTGCGTTGATTTTCTGGCGGCGGGCATCCTCCAGCGACAACAGGTCAAGGCCGCCCGATTTCCAGTTCATTTCTGCCGCTTTGAAATATTGCCCATATAAGGCCGCGCTTTCGCCTTCCGACTGTTGGCGGCGTGTCGCACTGTCCAGGTTCACCAGCGCCTGTTCCACCTCTTTTACCGCATTACGCACGTTCTGCTTGTAAGTCGCCAGCAGGTTGTCAAAGGTCGCTCTGTCCGCTTCGACCGCGGCGCGGTTTGCACCGCCATCAAACAAAGGCAACTTCAGGCTGGGGCCATACGACCAGGTCTGGCCACGAATCACCATGCCATTAATCGTCGTTTGTCGGTAGCCAATCGAGCCGGTTAAGCTGAGGCTGGGGTACAGGGCCGCCTTACTGACGCCGATGTTGGCGCTTGCTTCAGCCAGATTACGCTCGTCCCTGACCAAATCCGGCCTGCGCGTTAGCAGTTCCGCAGGCAGTCGCTGCACATCAAACATGGCGGGCTGTGGCAGGCCTTTGCTTTGTGCCAGCACGCTGCGCAAATCTCGTTCTGCCAGGTTAGTCAATGCCACCAACGCTTTCACCAGGCCATCACACTCCGCCTTCTGTCCGTCCAGGGTAGACTCACTGGCGCGGGTTGCAGCTTCTGCTAACGAGAGATCCGCCATTGCGGTAAAGCCTGCGCGGCTTGAAATACCGGTTAAACGTGCCGTTTCACGGCGCGAATCCATCGCCGCCTGCAATGCACCGACGGTCTCTTGGCAAGCGCGGTAATTGACATAATTATTAGCGACCTCGGCAGCCAGGGTGATGCGGGCATCATGCCAGGCCATTTCCCTCGACTCCAGTTGCGCTTTGGCAGCCTGCTTGCCCGACCTGATCTTGCCAAACAAATCCAGCTCCCAGCTGGCATCCAGGGTGCCTGATGCGATTTTGACCGTGCTGGCGCCCAAAGCCGCATTGGCGCCCTTGCTTTCGGTAAATGAACCGGTACTGCTCAAGGTCGGCACCCCTTGCGCATAAGCTGAACCAAGATTTGCGCGTGCCGAGCGAATATTGGATAACGCCAGCTCGAGTGAAGGGCTCTCTTTTTGTGCCTGCGTCAGTAATTGATCCAGCACGGGGTCCTTGAATTGCGCCCACCAGTCTGTGAGCGAGGCGACACGACCGGCATGTGGTAACGGCGCTTGCCACTGTGCCGGCGTGGCTGGCTGGGGCCGAATATACTCTTCGAGTACAGAGCAACCAGCTAAGGGGACAAGCAGAGGTATCCAAACCCAGCGGGGCATCTGATGACGCCAATTGCGCTTATTCATGGTCATGCTCCATCCCCGTGATGCCATTAAGAAACAATGCGACCACAAAATTGATATGCTCCTCGATATCCCAATCTGCTGGTAAAGCGCCAAACAAGGCCTTGTTACGCGGGCCTGCGATCAGCAATTCGCAATAGGACTCTGCTGCCTGTTTAAAATTCACTTTGGGAAATTTGTCCTGCGCCGCATAAAAAGCCAGCACTTCAGCCAACATCTGAAATAAGCGCTCAGGCCCAGCCTGCTTGATAGCCATCGCTAATTCTGGCACATGGAAAAACTCGGAAACGCCGATGCGGTAAAATGACACCATGCGCGGCTCCAACACGCGATTGAGCATAAAGCGCCCAATGTTGGTCAGTATTTCCTCCAGACTATGCTTATGCAGGTCATCCAGCTGCACCATGGCAGACACATCCTGCTCCACCATCTGCGTAATGGCGGCGATCAACAAGTCATATTTGTTGTCATAGCGTTCATAAATAGTGCGGGTAGACACCCCACAATGGGCGGCGATACGCGCCACACTGGTTTGCGTGACGCCTTCCGTCATAAAAAGCGCCAGCGCACTGGTCAGCAACTGGCTATGACGCTCGTTGGCGGTCCCTGCTTTAGGGCGCCCCACGCGGGTTTTGGCGGTGTTTGCTGCTGTCGTATGCGTTTGCATCATCTTCGCTTAAAATAAAAATAAAACGTTTCATTTTCATTTTAAGCGAATGATCAAACCGATAGCAAGTCATTTGTTGTATGGCCCTTGTTACAAATTCGCAAAACGTTGCGGTCGCTTTGCTATACTCGCAACACTTTTATTGCAGAACCTCCCCATGGCCCTTAAATCCACTATTTATAAAATCGAGGTCAATATTGCCGACATGGACCGGCATTATTACCAGCAACATCACCTTACACTGGCCAAACACCCGTCAGAAACGGATGAGCGTCTGATGGTGCGTTTGCTGGCGTTTGCACTCTATGCCGAAGAAACGCTGCTGTTTGGCAAAGGCCTGAGTGAAGACGACGAGCCTGATCTGTGGCAAAAGGATCTGACCGGCGCCATTGAACGCTGGATCTGCGTAGGCTTACCGGATGAACGCGAGATCCGTAAAGCTTGTGGGCGCTCGGCACAGGTAGTGCAAGTGCTTTATGGTGGTAGAACGGCGGATATGTGGTGGGAGCAAAACCATAAGGCTGTACTTAAGCTCGATAATGTGACAGTGATTAACCTGCCCGAAACTGAGCAATTAGCTGCGGCCGCCACACGTGGGCTTAGCATCAGCTTTACCATCCAGGACAGGCAAATCCTGGTCAGCTATGAGGGCGGTAGTTTTGAGATCAGCCCGGTCTGGCTCAAAGAAGCCCGCTAAATAAAAAGCCAGCATTGCTGGCTTTTTTAATATCAGGGCGTATTCAGGGAAACAGCTGATGCTCTGCTGGCCACACGCCACGGTACATGGCTTCAGGATGGTGTCGCATCAAGCGCTGACGCACCTCGCTTAACCTGCGCAAGGGCACAGAGACGATCATTAGGATATTGCCCCGCTCAATCTGATTATCATATGATTTGATGCGGTAGCTGGGTGCGGCCGTCGCCACCGCAGCCGCCCAGGCCGCACATGACAAGGCTCCTAGCACCATGCAATACGGGATTACCATGAGCGTGACCTCACCAAACCACCACGGTACCAAATAAGCCAGCATGCCGCCTAACAACCCGAACACGGCCCCAAACACAAAGCCTGCGAGCGCACTGTAAACAACATCCGACAGTTCTACGGCATTGGCCTTGGGCAAATTACCCAGCGCCTGATCACTTTTTGCATGAAAGTGAATATGATCTTCGTCAATTCTCTCTAGCAACAACTCATTCATCATTGCCTGTGCACTTCTAATATTAGGTAAAACAAAATAGAGCCTGCGTCTCATGTCGTTCTCCTATCAATATTGCCAGTATTCGCTGGTGTTATTTTGATAGTTTTTAAACGCAAAAATTCACTTTTTAACACCTGTTGGACTATGCAACATCCCCCCCATCAAGCATCTGGTTATCGGTCATCCAGCTTACCGACCCAGACACTGCGCAATTTGGCCAGCTTGTAACGCAAGCTGCTGCCCTCATTAGAGAGTGCATCTAAAAACAGTGACAAGCGCCGGGATTTAATCACCGTATAAAAAGTCAGCAAGCTGACCGGGATAAACACGATGGAGAAATAAGCCAGTTTTTCCAGTGTGCTGGATTGGGTGAGGTCAATCAGATTCATGCCCAGCAATCCGGTTGTCATGGTGCCTATCAGACCCAAAATGGTCACCACCGTCAGGCGGACGACGGTATCTGCCTGGCGCTTGATTTCTTCACCTTCCAGATACTCTGCCATGTCCATAATACGACGGCGGGTTTTTTCAAACAGGCTCACCGAATCCAGTTGTTTCAACATCAGTGTAAACAGGTCTTTGGCCACCGCCTGGTCCGACACATTTTCAAACCAGTAGCGATGGGTGAACCGCAAAAACACTGCAGTGGCATTGCGGATGCGGTTGCGGAAATTTTTAACCGAGTCTTCACTTTGAATATCCAGGCGGCTAATGGCTTGCACCATGCGGTCTGATAGCATGAGTAACGCCGCTTTTTGAAAGTGCGCAATTAAAAAGAGCAAAAAATACTGGTTTTGGTAGTGGCGCTTGATGCCGGTGCGCTCATTGGTAAACACGCGGTGCTGGTGACTGCCGACCACAACAAAATTTTGCCCGGTACACATAATGCGCGTGGTGCTCCATGGGTCTTGCCTGGCTTCGTCCCAATAGCGGTCATAACAATTATTTTTTTCAAATTCCTGCAAAAAATGCTCGGTAAACGGCAAGGTCTCTGAGTGCCATGGCTGGCAAACCAGGCCGAGACGAATCAGATCACCGCGGCTGAGTTGGCTGACATCATCAAACGACAAATACGCCATCAGCGGCATGCGCTGGTATTCGATCTCGCGATAGCGCAACTCCCCTGGCTGGCTGGAATAATGCGGCACCAGCGGATGTAACATCGCCAGCCAGTGCAAGGACACGCAAGGCACATGATTTTCTTTAACGTAAGCGAGGTAGCGCGATTTATCTTCATAATCAGAACGCGCAATCACTTGCCCTTGCGCATCCAGCCACTCGATTAACTGTGCACAATGGCCGCCCTCACCGGTGTCATCCCAGTAGTTAGGATACGTGCGGCCCAGGCGGTACATCACCTCCATGGCCGACTTTAAGGGCAGGTCTTTGGCCGTGACCTCGAATGCCAGCATGGCGACATCGATGTCAAAAAAGAAATACAACTCGACATGGGAGACACGCAACACTAAAGGCTGGGGCTCGCCCTGCAAGGTAATCCTTACCTGGTTAATATCACTGCGGGTAAAAATATGAATCGGCGACTCACCGTAGCCGCCAGACTCGCGGCCATGCTTGCCTTCGCCGTATAAAAAGCGCTGGGCAAACGGTAAAAAGGTGACGAACTCCTGATATCTGGTCTCACTGAGGTGTGGCGAGTCCTGTAAAAACTCGTCTTGAATCTCGACCCAGGGCGAGTCTGGCGTGGCCTTCAACTGCTGCCAGGGGCGATCGACGCAACCCGAGCTGTGATCGGTCATGAGTTGTATCGGCCACAATAATGTTTGCCTAAAGTCTCGTACGATACTGCTTTGCAGGTTGTCCGCCATGATGGATGCCCTTTTTGCCGCGTGCGTGGAATGTGGACTATACCGCCGGTTGGCCATACAGAATCAGAGAATAAGCGTCGAAAATACCCGCCAAATAGGTTATCCGCAATGTCTGTAGACGTCCATCATAGTGCGCCCCGCATTTACCAGCTCGTAGACCAGCGTGCCCGCACCGGTGAAGGCAATCAGTAACACCGTCGCCAAGATCAACTTACCCGTACTCAGCGCATGACCTTTGAGATACATCACCCATAACCGCCCAGACCAGATCAGCAGAATCAGCCCTGCTAGTAACTGCAAGCCTGCGGCCAACTTAAATAATGGCCTGTCGGTTGCCTGCAAATAAGTCGCCTGTAAGCTTGTCAGTTGCGTTTGCAACTGTGCGCCCAAGGCTGCGTTTGGCCGCACCTCACCACTGCTGCCCTCGGTTGTGCAAAGCACCCCTTGCTCGATCAGCGGCTTGAGCGTCGCCATGCCTTTTTCTAGCTGAATCCAGGCTTTTGCCGTGACCGGGTCAGCCAGGCTGATATTGGTGAGCGAGGCGGCAAATACCTGGATCACCAGCATGACGCCGCAGGCCGCGCACATCAGGCCAAAAAAGCGCTGAAATCCGCTTTGCACACCGGCCACTTTTGCCGCCAGATATGCCAAAGCCGACAAGCCTAACAATTCAAACAATACCCGGATGGCAGCCAAGGCATGGGTAGCCATGCCAGCCTCATCGCTCACCAGTTGCACTGGATTGGTCATTTCAGGAAACACCAACGCCAGCACCAGCGCAATGGTGAATGAAAGCAGCAAAAAGGCAATCGATTGCTCTAGCAGTGCATTCGGGTCATCCGTCTTGAGGTGGTCATGCACCAATTGCGATGGCTGCGTCAGCATGCGGGTAAATTTGCCCAGATAGGCAGGCAACTCTTTGAGTACATTTTCTAATAACGACATAGCACACCCCTTTTACGCAGGTAGACATACCTTAACACTGTTATCGTCCGCCGTGTGGCGCCCAGCGCTGTTTGTCAGCATTGCCTCGCTTGTTGTATGTGACAAACCACAAAAACCATAAAAAAAGCCAGCATCTCTGCTGGCTTTTCAAGTGTAATCCGTGAAGCCTTACACCTTCTGATAGACCTCACTGCCTTTTTTCACGAACTCAATCGCTTTTTCCTGCATGCCCTTTTGCAGCGCTTCTTTTTCATCCACGCCTAATTTATCCGCATAGTCACGCACGTCTTGCGTGATTTTCATCGAACAGAAATGCGGGCCGCACATAGAACAGAAATGCGCTTGCTTGGCGCCTTCTTGTGGCAAGGTTTCGTCGTGGAATTCCTTGGCTTTTTCCGGGTCCAGGCCGAGGTTGAACTGGTCTTCCCAACGGAATTCGAAACGGGCTTTACTCAATGCGTTGTCACGAATCTGTGCGCCCGGGTGGCCTTTTGCCAAGTCAGCCGCGTGTGCTGCGATTTTGTAGGTGATGATACCGACGCGCACATCTTCTTTGTCTGGCAAGCCCAAGTGTTCTTTCGGTGTGACATAGCACAACATGGCACAGCCATACCAGCCAATCATAGCGGCACCAATGCCGGAAGTAATGTGGTCATAACCAGGCGCGATGTCAGTAGTTAAAGGCCCTAATGTGTAGAACGGGGCTTCGCCACAGTGCTCCAGTTGCAGGTCCATGTTTTCTTTGATCAGGTGCATAGGCACATGGCCCGGGCCTTCGATCATGCATTGCACGTCGTGCTTCCAGGCGATTTGTGTCAGCTCACCTAGTGTTTTCAACTCGGCAAACTGCGCTTCGTCGTTAGCATCGTAGATAGAGCCTGGGCGCAGACCATCACCGAGTGAAAAACTCACATCGTATTGCTTCATGATTTCGCAAATCTCTTCAAAATGCGTATAGAGGAAAGACTCCTGGTGATGGGCCAGACACCATTTGGCCATGATGGAACCACCGCGCGACACAATCCCGGTCATGCGCTTGGCGGTCATCGGGATATAAGCCAGACGCACACCGGCGTGAATGGTGAAGTAATCCACGCCTTGTTCCGCTTGCTCAATCAATGTATCGCGGAAGATTTCCCAGGTTAAATCTTCTGCCTTGCCGTTTACTTTTTCCAGCGCCTGATAAATTGGCACCGTGCCAATCGGCACCGGTGAGTTGCGGATAATCCATTCACGGGTTTCGTGGATATTTTTACCGGTAGACAAATCCATCACAGTGTCGCCACCCCAACGCGTACCCCAGACCATTTTTTCCACTTCTTCTGAAATCGAAGAACCCAGCGCTGAGTTACCGATGTTGGCGTTAATTTTAACCAGGAAATTACGGCCGATAATCATCGGCTCGATTTCCGGGTGGTTAATATTGGCCGGAATAATCGCACGGCCACGCGCGACTTCGTCACGCACGAATTCTGGCGTAATCACAGCTGGGATGCTGGCACCGTAGTGTTGGCCTGGATGCTGGGTTTGCAGCAACTCGCTCATATTTTCGCGGCGCTGGTTTTCACGGATGGCAATAAACTCCATCTCAGGTGTGATGATGCCCTGGCGCGCATAATGCATCTGGCTGACGTTTTGGCCAGCTTTGGCACGCAACGGTTTGCGGTGCAGATTGAAACGCATTTGTGACAGCTCAGGATCTACCAGGCGTTGGTGGCCAAACTCTGAGGTCGGACCATCCAGTTGCTCAACATCGCCACGCTCCAGAATCCATTGCGCGCGCAACGCTGGCAATCCGTTACGGATATCAATGTCAACATTCGGGTCAGTATATGGGCCTGAAGTATCGTAGACGACCACTGGCGGGTTAGTCTCGCCGCCAAAACTGGACGGCGTATCGCTCAGTGAAATTTCACGGAATGGCACCTGAATATCAGGGCGGGAACCTTCAACATAGATTTTGCGCGATTTGGCAAACGGTTTGGTCGTAGCGTCGTCAACTTTGGCATCGGCGTTGACGAATTTGATGTGCTTATCAATAGCGTTCATGAGCATCCTTAAAAAATAAAAGACGTAAGGATGCGCATGGAGGTTTGCATTCCCTACGGTGGTGTCAACCACATCAGGTTCGAAGGGTAACTCTCACTGCAAAACCTTGAATAAACGAAGGACTTACAGACCCCTAGCAACGAACGGATTGTGCGGGAAATCGCCTGATAACGCAAGGAAAAACAACCCCTATTGACAAGCAGACAGATCTGTCTACAATCGCAGCACCCGACGACAAAAACAGACGGGATTTATTTCAATCAAGAACTCAGGAGAGATCATATGGACGCTTTATTAATAGGGGCCGTGGCCTGTACCACTGCTTTAATTTTGTCAGCATGGTTAATGACATTCGCACGCTGGTTTCCAATCAAAGGCATAGACGGTGACTTTTTAGTCGATTACAAAACCATGATACGCGCCCATGTAGACTATGCCTTGATGGCGTTGTTTAACCTGGGATTCTTTGGTGCTGCCAAGGCGGCAGGCATTGAATTGCATTATTTTGCCTGCGTCTGCGTGGCGGTTGGCGGCTTTACTAACCCGACCGTGTTTGTGATCGCCGCGTTTGACCCGGACTTCTGGAGCAAGACCAAATGGAAAGTTTTTTCTGCCGTGAGCTTTGTTATTACCACGATTGGCTTTATGACGATTTGCTATCAGCTGCTTTGCCATGCACTTTGTCATTCCTAAAACTCAGAATTACCCTATAAAAGTTGTGGCTTTACCCTTCAGATTTTTTCGAGCACGTCGATAATCAGGATGTGCAGTATTACTTACTGTGCAATTCAATTTAAACTTGAAAACTATCGGAGATCACAATGAAAAAATTTGCTGCAGTAGTATTGGTAATGATGGCCGTATTCTCGAACGTTTCATTTGCAAACGAGCATTGTGACAAGGATCATCAAGACAAAGAGCATTGCAAATAATTTGTACTGTGTATCAATTCAGACCCCGCCAAAAGCGGGGTTTTTCACATCAACACACGTCGCGATAATGCGCTCTGTATGCATATTGATGCAATTAGAAGAATAAGCAGGGCTTTATTGGGCAATAGAAGCAGAGATTCACCGTTTAAACTTTAAGAACACTGACTATATATACTTTGTACAAGTGGGGACGCACATGGATTGGTACAGTATTTTCTTTTTTAGAGAGGGCTCCCCGACTGCCCTGCTCTATGGGAGTTATGATAATTGGCTGGTCGTTCTGTCGGCCTTGGTTGCCATCGGTTCCTCTATTCTGGCGCTGCAATTAACGCGCCTATCGCAGCAGCAAACTTCTACTGTTTCGCGACGCTTTTCTATCATTGCCAGTTCAGTCTCATTAGGCGCTGGCATCTGGGCGATGCATTTTATTGGCATGCTTGCCTATCAAATCTGCACGCCGGTCTCATACTATCCCGATGCAACCCTGGTATCGATGATGCCTGGTATCCTGGCCTCATACTATGCGCTTAACTTAATGTCCGAAAATCAGATTGATTACCTCAAGCTGATTAAAGGCGGATTTGCAGTGGGGGCAGGCATTGGCGCCATGCATTACATCGGCATGCTTGCCATGCGCATGGAGCCAGAACTCAAATTTGACCTGGCATGGGTACTGGTGTCTGTGGTGGTGGCTGTTGTTTTATCTACTCTGTCACTGTGGACAGGAATATTCTTAAACCACAAAGGCAAAATCCCACCCAAAATCAGCATCATCTTGGGCGGGGTGCTGATGGGTAGCGCCATTACCGCCATGCACTATACCGGCATGGCCTCTGCACGCATTCTAGGCGAAGCAAAACCCGGTTTTAATCCAGATGAGAATCAGTCAATTACAATGGCGCTGGGCATTACCTTGGTGACTATCCTCATTGGTATCATCGCCACTGCCATTAATGCACTGATACGCTACCGACAAATGCTGGCGACCATCCAGGCCAGTGAAACACGCTTGTCGACCATTCTGGATACTGCAGTGGACGGCATCGTCACCATCAACACCACCGGCGAAATGATCGCCTGCAATGATGCGGTCGAAAAACTGTTTGGCTGGACCAAAGCGGAAATGCATGGCAGAAATATTTCCCTGCTGATGCCAGAACCAGACAGCTCCAATCACCTTTATTACTTGAAAAATTATCAGGCAACAGGTCAGGCAAAAATCATGGGGGGAGGCCGCGATCTTGAAGCCTTGCGCAAAGACGGCTCGACCTTCCCGATCCGGCTGGCGATTGGTGAAGTGAAACTTGCCACTGAAACTTTATATGTGGGGTTTATCACCGACCTCAGCCATCGCAAAGCGATTGAAGAATCTGTGCGACAAAAAGATCAGCAGATTCAGTCGATGATGAACAACATCCCAGGGGTGACCTTCCGTGTCAGCCTGAAGGGCGAATGGAATATCCTGCTCATCAGCAATGCTGCGCTACAAATGACAGGCTGGCCAGCCAAAGACTTTTTGAGCGGACAAGTTCGATTTACACCTTTGATACATGCTGAAGATATTGCACGCGTGCGCCCGATTGCCGCAAAAGCGATTGCGCGTCTACAAAGCTTTGAGGTTGAGTTCAGGATCACAGATCGCAGCGGCAATGAAAAATGGGTTTCAGCATTTGCCTCCCCGCTTTTAAACAAAGATGGAGAGCCCTATGCAATGGATGGTGTGTTGCTGGATATTACCGAATCTAAACGAAAAAATGCTGAATTTGAAGGCATTGTGAATGCGATCAATTATGCGACCAGTGTGGCCGAATTTACGATTGAAGGCTTTGTCATTACCGCTAACCAGAACTTTCTTGACCTAATGGGCTATCACCTCAGCGAAATTCAAGGTCGTCATCACTCCATTTTTTGTCCCCCCGACTATGCCTTAACCGAGACCTATCAACAAAAATGGGCGTCGTTGCGACGAGGTGAGTTTGTACATGGTGAGTTTTTGCGATATGGCAAAAACGGCAAAACCACCTGGATCAATGCCTCTTACAGCCCAATTCGGGACATCGACGGCAAGGTAATTAAAGTGCTTATGTTTATGATGGACATCAGCGAGCGCAAGCAAATGGAGCAGGAAATGCGTCAGGCAAAAGAGACTGCTGAACAGGCGGCCAGTGCCAAAAGCACCTTCCTAGCGAATATGAGTCATGAGATCCGCACACCCATGAACTCCATTATCGGTTTCAGTGATTTGTTACTCGATACACCGATGGCGGAGGAGCAGCGTCATTATTTATCCACCATCAGTCAGTCCGCCAAGTCGCTATTACATTTGCTGAACGATATTCTGGATAGTGCCAAACTGGAAAAAGGCATGCTGGAACTGGAGATGCTGGACTTTTCGCTACGCGAACTGGTAGACAACCTGATTTCATCGCTATGGTTGCAAGCACGCAAAAAGAACCTGGACCTAAAACTGAGTTTAGACCCGCAACTGGCCGACTACTACATCGGCGCCGAACATCGCATTCGCCAGGTGCTGACCAATCTGCTGGGCAATGCTATTAAATTTACAGCCACCGGCTATGTTGAACTCAATGTGCACCTGACACCGCAAGGTGAAGTGCAATTTGACATCATTGATACCGGCATTGGTATTGATGAAGACCGGCTGGATGTGATTTTTGAGCCATTTACCCAGGCCGATGCGTCGATGAGCCGACGCTTTGGCGGTACTGGCCTTGGCACCACCATCAGCAAGCAATTGGTGGAACTAATGGGCGGCCGTATTACCGCCAGCAGCAAAATTGGCAGTGGTAGCTGCTTCTCAGTCATTCTTCCGCTCGCTGAAGGACACGCACAGCAAAGCGCCGAGCAAAACAATACGCTGCCCTTCACGCTGCCTGCCCTGAATATTCTCGCTGCCGATGATATTGAACAAAACCGCAGACTATTGAAGATAGTGCTAGAGAAACAAGGTCATCAACTCACTCTGGCAAGCAATGGCCAAGAAGTGGTCGATGCCTGGCAAGCGCAGTCATACGATGTGATTTTAATGGATGTGCAAATGCCAATCATGGATGGTCTCAGCGCCAGTATGCGTATACGAGCATTAGAACAACAATCCGGCAGGGTCAAAACGCCGATTATTGCACTGACAGCCAGCGTGCTTGCACAAGACCGCCTCGCTGCCACTGAGGCAGGCATGGATGGCTTTGCATCCAAACCGATTGAACTGCCATTACTGCTGGCGGAAATGCATCGCGTGTTACAACTGGAACCTGTCGCGATGGCTGCTGACACCACCACACTCGCGCCCACCTCGCTCCATTTTGACCTTAAAAAAGGCAGCCAGTTGTGGGGGGATCAGCAAACTTATCTTCATGAAATCAATGTTTATGTACAAGAATCACGCAAACACATCACGACGCTCAAACAAGCCATTGCTGCACAAGATCATGCGGTGATAAAACAAATCGCCCATGCCAATAAAGGCGTCAGTGCCAATCTCGCGCTGTTCAACATCCAAGACACTTATCACGCCCTGGAGCAACTCAGCGAGGAGCAATGGCACACCTGCACCGCTCTGGTGGCCCAGCTGCAAACAGGAATACAGTCTTTGCATGCGGCGATTACGCCGTTACTATCGCAGCAAACATTGGCCTCGGCCCCCAAAGAAACAGCATTCCCCGTCGCCCAATTGTTGAGCTGGCTGCAAGAGTTACGTACACTGGTCGTCATGAACGAGCTGGATGATGCGCTCGTCAGCAAACTGGTTCAACACGCCCCAGGTAGCTGGCGCCAGGCGTTAAACACCATTGCACAGTTACTGAATGACTTTGACTTTGAGCAAGCGACCTTGCATATTGACCAGCTACTGGCAAGCAACACCCAGGAGGCATCCTCATGATGGACACCACCTCACAACAAGCAAAAATTCTGATTGTTGACGATGAACCGCTCAATCTTAAGGTGCTGAAACAGGTATTACAGGACAATTATCGGCTGAGTTTTGCCAAAAACGGCATGGATGCGCTGGAGTTGGTTAAAAAAGAAAAACCAGGCCTGATTTTGCTGGACGTCATGATGCCAGGCATGACTGGTTTTGAAGTCTGTAGAACACTCAAAAGTGACCCTGAAACCAACACGATTCCGGTGATTTTTGTCACCGCACTGTCAGAAGAAGCAGATGAGTCTGAAGGCTTTGCCGCAGGTGGTGTGGATTACATCAACAAACCGATTTCACCTGCCTTGGTACGCGCGCGCGTCAAAACGCATTTATCACTGGTCCATATCGATGAACTTAAACGCACTCACCTTGAACTGATCCAGCGCTTAGGCCGCGCTGCCGAGTTCAAGGATAATGAAACCGGCATGCATGTCATGCGCATGAGCCATGTCTCTGGCCGGCTGGCTTTACAACTGGGCATGGATCCGCACTTCTCAGAACAACTAATCCATGCCGCGCCCATGCATGACATTGGCAAGATCGGTATTCCAGATCATGTGTTGCTCAAACCTGGAAAGCTGGATGATCAAGAACTAGCGATCATGCGCAAACATCCGCAAATGGGTGCCAAAATCCTGGATAACTCAACGTCGCCACTGATCAAGCTTGCACACTCTGTCGCACTCTACCATCATGAAAAATGGGATGGCAGTGGCTATCCCTTTGGGCTGAAAGGGGAAGAGATTCCGTTGGAGGCGCGCATTGTCGCAGTTGCAGATGTATTTGATGCATTGCTCAACAAGCGTCCGTATAAAGAAGCATGGCCGGTGGAAGATGCCGTCGCAGAAATAGAAGCCAATCGCGGCAAACACTTTGACCCGGCCATCGTCGATGCCATGCTGCAATGTTTGCCAGATCTGCTAGAGATTAACAACAACTGGCTTGAAGAAGATTAGGTGGCTGACAGGAAGGCTGCCATAGCTAGGCAACCCCCCATTTAACCCAGTTTTGCTTTAAGCAACTCGTTGACTTGTGCCGGGTTGGCCTTGCCTTTAGAGGCTTTCATACATTGGCCGACCAGTGCATTAAAGGCCTTCTCTTTGCCAGCCTTATATTCATCCACCATGGCCTGGTTAGCCGCCAGTACTTCATTGATAATGGCTTCAATGGCGCCAGTATCAGACACCTGCTTGAGGCCTTTGGCTTCAATAATGGCGTCTACTTCGCCCTCACCCGCCCACAGGCCTTCAAACACCTGTTTGGCTGCATTGTTAGAAATCGTGTTATCGGCAATCCGCTTGAGCAAAGCAGCCAATTGCGCAGCAGACACCGGGCTATCGGCAATGGATTTTTCTTCTGCGTTGAGCTTGGCCGACAACGCGCCCATCACCCAGTTGGCGGCTTGCTTGGGCTCTGCGCCTGCGGCCACGGTCGCCACAAAATAATCGGCCTGGCTGCGTGAAGCGGTCAAGGTGCTGGCATCGTAGCTCGACAGTTGGTATTCACTCACTAAACGCGCCTGCAAGGCTTGCGGTAGCTCAGGCATGAGTGCTTTTACACGTGCTTTGTCCGCCTCAGTGACTTCCAATGGCAGCAAGTCAGGATCAGGGAAGTAGCGGTAATCGTTGGCTTCTTCTTTGCTACGCATGGCGCGTGTTTCACCGGTGTCCGGGTTAAACAGCACGGTGGCTTGCTGAATGGTGCCGCCATCTTCCAGGGTTTCGATCTGCCACTGCGTTTCGTACTCAATCGCCTGCTGCATGAATTTAAACGAGTTGAGGTTTTTAATTTCGCGGCGCGTGCCTAATTTATCAGAGCCTTTGGGGCGCACGGAGACGTTCACATCGCAACGGAAAGAGCCTTCTTGCATGTTGCCATCACAAATGCCTATCCATTGCACCAGCTCATGCAGTTTTTTAGCATACGCCACGGCCTCAGCCGCGCTACGCATGTCCGGCTCGGTCACGATTTCCAGCAACGGCGTGCCAGCGCGGTTCAGGTCTATGCCCGACATGCCTTCCACAGCGCCGTGTACAGATTTACCTGCATCTTCTTCCAGATGTGCACGCGTGATATTGATCACTTTTTCGTAGGCTTCTGTATTTTTAGTCGCAGGCACTTGAATGGTGATTTTGCCTTTGCCTACCACCGGCAACTCAAACTGGCTGATCTGGTAGCCTTTGGGCAAATCAGGATAAAAGTAATTCTTGCGCGAAAACACGCTGCGGGGCGCCATTTCAGCCTCAATCGCCAGGCCGAATTTGATCGCGCATTCAACCGCTTCTTTATTGAGTACTGGCAATACGCCTGGCAAGGCAATGCTCACTTCACAGGCCTGCGTATTTGGCTCAGCCCCATAGGTGGTCGAAGCGCCACTAAACTGTTTAGATTTAGTTTGTAACTGAGTGTGGGTTTCCAACCCGATGACGACTTCCCACTGCATTTAGATTCCCTCCGGCATACGTGTGTGCCAGTCTGTCACTTGTTGATAAGCGTGTCCGATCTCCAGCATGCGCGCCTCATCAAAATAATTACCGATAATCTGCAAACCGACCGGCAAGGCCTTGCCTTCATCGCTGGCGGCAAAACCGGCTGGAATACTCATGCCTGGCAACCCCGCCAAATTAACGGCGATGGTGTACAGGTCTTCTAGGTACATAGCGACCGGGTCGCTGGTCTTCTCCCCAGCTTTAAAGGCTGTCGAAGGGGCAGCTGGGCCCATAATCACATCACAGTGTTTGAATGCTTCGACAAAATCCTGCGCAATCAGGCGGCGAATTTGCTGTGCTTTGAGGTAATAAGCGTCATAGTAACCAGCGCTCAATACATAAGTACCAATCAAAATGCGGCGTTTGACCTCGGCACCAAAGCCTTCGGCACGCGATTTCATATACATTTCCATCAGGTCGTTGTATTCAGCCGCACGGTGGCCATAACGCACGCCGTCAAAACGTGACAGGTTGCTCGAGGCTTCTGCCGGAGCCAGCACGTAATACACAGGGATAGACAGGTTGTTGTTAGGCAAACTGACTTCAACGATTTCTGCACCCAGTTTCTTGTATTCGGCAATCGCCGTTTCAATCACTTGGGCCACATCGGCACTCAGGCCTTCGGCAAAGTACTCTTTAGGCAAGCCGATGCGCAGGCCTTTGAGCGGCTGCGCGCCAGTCATATTAGCCAAGCCACGCGTGTAATCTTCTTTTTCGCGATTGACGCTGGTGGAGTCACGCTCGTCGAACCCAGCCATGACATTGAGCATCAAGGCACAGTCTTCGGCCGATTTGGCCATTGGGCCTGCCTGGTCTAAAGACGATGCAAAGGCGATCATGCCGTAACGCGACACCAAACCATAAGTGGGTTTGAGGCCAGTAAAACCACACAATGAAGCAGGTTGACGGATGGAACCACCAGTATCAGTACCCGTGGCTGCCGCACACAAGCGCGCCGCGACCGCTGCAGCGGAACCGCCTGAACTACCACCCGGCACACGGTCGAAATCCCAGGGGTTTTTTACGCCACCAAAATAGCTGGTCTCGTTGGAGGAACCCATGGCGAATTCGTCCATATTGGTTTTACCCAGATTGACCGCGCCCGCCGCATCAAACTGGCTGATGACATGCGCGTCATAGGGAGAAATAAAGGTCTCCAGCATTTTTGAGCTACAGGTGGTGCGCCAGCCTTTGGCGCAAAAAATATCTTTTTGCGCCAGCGGGATGCCAGTCAATGGACCGAAATCACCCGCCGCAATGCGGGCATCCGCGGCTTTCGCCTGCGCCAGCGTTTTGTCTTCGTCTATGGTGACGTAGGCATTGATGGTCGGGTTAAGCTGCGCCATGCGCTGCAAATAGGCTTGCGTTAACTCAACACTGGAAACTTGTTTGCTGGCCAACTGCTGGCCCAGCTGTTTAAGACTGCTGTTAATCATAGCGGCTGTATCTAAATTAGTTGAACACGCGAAAGGTGCGCAGAAAAAGGCTTATTCAATGACTTTTGGCACCAGGTACAGGCCATCCTGCGTGGCTGGGGCAATCGATTGAAACAGCTCGCGCTGGTTGGTTTTGGTGACCACATCTTCACGCAGGCGCTGTGTCACATCTTGCGAGTGCGACATCGGCACAATGCCGGTGGTGTCGACCGCCTGCATTTGCTCGATCAAACCGAGAATGCCGGAGAGTTTGTTGAGGGTTTCTTGCGCTTCACTATCGCTGACCTCAATGCGGGCCAGGTGAGCGATACGCTTGATATCATCTAGATTCAGTGCCATGTCAGGTTAATTGTCTGTAAGATTTTGAAAGCACATCTTAATTTCATGTGCGTTTTGCGCTATTATACCTTGATTTTATGCCGCACTTAGCGAGCAGTTCTAAAGTCGGAAACTTCACAGGATAAAACAATGTTCGGTTCAATCAACAGCTACTTCTCCAATGACCTTGCCATTGACCTTGGCACCGCCAACACCCTGATCTACGTGCGTGGTAAGGGCGTCGTTTTGGATGAACCGTCGGTAGTGGCGATTCGCACCGAAGGCGGCCCCAATGGCAAAAAAGTGTTACTGGCAGTGGGTTCGGATGCAAAAAGCATGCTGGGCCGTGCGCCAGCCAACATTCAGGCCATTCGCCCGATGAAAGATGGTGTGATTGCCGACTTCACTATCACCGAGCAAATGCTCAAGTTTTTTATCCGCAAAGTACACGAATCGCGCTGGTTTTCGCCTAGCCCACGCATCATCATCTGTGTGCCAGTAGGCTCTACGCAAGTTGAGCGCCGCGCCATTAAAGAATCTGCCGAGCGCGCAGGTGCCAAACAGGTATTTTTGATTGAAGAACCAATGGCAGCCGCGATTGGTGCGGACATGCCAGTCGCAGAAGCGACCGGCTCTATGGTGGTGGATATTGGCGGCGGCACCACTGAAGTCGGCGTGATTTCCCTGGGCGGCATCGTCTACGCCAAGTCTGAGCGCGTCGGTGGCGACAAGTTTGACCAGGCGATTATCGACTACATCCGCCGCAACTACGGCATGCAAATCTCCGAACCAACGGCTGAAGCCATCAAGAAAAGAATCGGCTCCGCGTTTCCTGGTTCTGAAGTGCTCGAAATGGAAGTCACTGGCCGCAACCTGGCAGAAGGTTTGCCACGTAAATTCACCATCTCGAGCAACGAAATCCTCGAAGCATTGACCGAACCGCTGAACTCTATCGTCGGTGCAGTGAAATCTGCGCTGGAACAAACGCCGCCGGAACTGGGTGCCGACATTGCCGAAAAAGGTATGGTACTGACAGGTGGTGGTGCGCTGCTGCGCGATCTTGACCGCTTACTGGTGGAAGAAACCGGCCTGCCGGTCATTGTGGCCGAAGACCCGCTGACTTGCGTTGCCCGTGGCTGCGGTCGCGCACTGGAAGAAATGGACAAGCTGGGCAACGTTTTTGCTAGCGAATAATTCGGGGCAACGTTGGCACGCACCCGACCATGCTAAAAGGCATACACCAACAGCTTGATCCGCAGGAGTCCCCGGCATTTTTTATCCAGGGACCCAAGCCTTTTTCACGCCTGATGTTTTTTTGCACGCTGTCACTGGTGATGATGGCGGTCGATGCTCGTTTTGACTATTTAAGCCAGGTCAGACAATGGTTCAGTACGGCACTGCATCCGCTAGAGGTGCTGGCCAGTGCGCCTAATGAGTGGGGTCGCAATATCAACACCTACTTCACCTCACATAACCAGCTGATTCAAGACAACTTCAAACTCAAGCAGCAGTCACTGATAGACAACGCCGCCTTGCAGCGTCTGGCGACGGTGGATGCCGAAAACGCGCATTTGCGTACGCTCTTGGCGGGGGATGCACCCATTATTCCGCAGGCGACGCTCGGTGAAGTGTTGCATATGGGGCGCGACCCGTTTAGCAACATTATCACGCTCAATCGCGGCAGTCGCCACCACATCACCCCAGGCCAGGCCGTGGTCGATGAACAAGGCGTGGTCGGGCAAATTACGCGCGTATATACATTTACCAGCGAAGTAACACTGATTACCGATAAAAAACTGTCAATTCCGATCCAGATTGAGCGCAACCAGTTGCGCGCGATTGCCTTTGGTGAAGGCAAGCGCAACACGCTCGACATTCCTTACTTACCCACCAGTGTCGATATTAGAGTCGGCGACAAGCTGGTGACTTCGGGGATTGATGGTGTGTATCCGGCGGGCCTCGCCGTGGCGGTAGTTACCCAGATCAAACAAAGCCAGGACTCCCCTTTTGCCAAAATCATCAGCCGCCCGATTGCAGGCGTCAATAACCACAAACACGTGCTGATCCTCAAGGTCCCCGAGTCACCGACCATCAACCAGTCCAGCGAAAACAGGCAAGTGCTCCCACGCAATAACGCGCAGCACCTGGACCAGGCGGTGGTTGAGGTGTTGCAAAAAAATAATGCGGCGGTAGACCCGCACCCCGCGACCGAAACACCCGTGCTAGACGCGCCTAGCTCCGAACCAGGCGCCGCGCCACTTGATAGCACACCCCCCCCTGCCGCACCGGAGCATCCATGAAACCGGGAACATTTAGCACCTTTTTGTTCACCATGCTGGTTGGGCTGATCTTTCAGCTTTACCCATGGTCTGACACTGGCGTCATCATCCGACCTGACTTTTTGCTGGTCATCATGATTTACTGGGTGCTACAAGCGCCTTATCACTGCAATATTGGCTGGGTCTGGTTTGCCGGGCTGTTGGTCGATTTATCCACGGGCAGCCTGCTCGGCCAGCATGCGCTGACATTTGCCATCACCGCTTTTCTCGGCCTGATTTACCAGCGTCGCCTGGTACTGTTTAACCGCTGGCAACTCTATTTGTATGTGATCTTTCTGTTTGGCGTGCAACGCGGGCTGATTTTATTGCTCAAACTGTTTGCTGGTGGCGAGTTGCCGGACTGGACTTATGGCCTGCCGGTGGCTTCCGACCTCATTCTGTGGCAATGCATGATTATCTGGTTTGGCGAACTGACCCGCCCGAAGAAGTTATAAGCAATGGGGTATAGCACCGAACTCAAAAACCATCAGAACGAACAGCACAAGTTCCGGGTTCGACTGGTTTTTCTGATCTTACTGGTCCTCAGCGCCTTTTCCGCGCTGCTGGGCCGCTTCTATTTTCTGCAAGTGTTTCGTTATGACTATTATCAAACGCTGGCGGAGAACAACCGTATTTCGATTGTGCCGATCACGCCGAATCGCGGCCTGATTTCTGACCGCAACGGCATTATTCTGGCGCATAACTTTTTTGTCTATACGCTGGAAATCACGCCATCGAAAACCGACGGCTTGCAAGACACCATTGCCGAACTCGGTAGCCTGGTCGAGATTTCTGCCACTGATTTAAAACGCTTTAAAAAACTGCGGGCGCAGAGCCACACGTTTGAAAGCATTCCCATCCGCACCCATCTCAACGAATATGAAGCCGCCAAGTTTGCCGTCAATCGCTTCCGCTTCCCCGGTGTTGAGCTCAAATCGCGCCTGTTCCGTCATTACCCCTACGGCACCCTGGGTACGCACGGCATTGGCTACATCAGCCGCATTAACGAAAACGACCTCAAACAATTAAAAGAGAGCAGCCAACTCTCTAACTACAAAGGCACCGAGCACATCGGCAAAGCCGGAGTTGAACAAGCCTATGAAGCAGAGCTGCATGGTGTCACCGGCTTTCAGCAAGTAGAAATTGATGCCGATGGCCGGGCAGTACGCGTGCTGTCGAGCGCGTCACCCACCTCGGGCAACAATATCGTGCTGTCTATGGATGCCAAAATGCAGGAAATCGCCGAGCATGAATTTGCCGGACGGCGTGGCGCACTGGTGGCTATCCAACCTAAAACCGGCGAAGTGTTATCCATGGTGAGCATGCCGTCATTTGATGCTAACCTGTTTGTTGATGGCATTGATTTTGACAACTGGAACCTGCTCAACAACTCGCTAGACAAACCTCTGATTAACCGCGCTTTAAAAGGGATTTATCCGCCCGGCTCGACGTTTAAGCCGTTTGTGGCACTGGCGGGGCTTGAGTCTGGCAAACGCCAGCCACCTTTTACCATTAGCGACCCCGGTTACTTTACACTGCCCAATAGCCGCCACCGTTACCGCGACTGGAAGCCCTCCGGCCATGGCGCGGTCGATATGCGCAGGGCGATTACGGTTTCTTGCGACACCTTTTTTTATGGCCTGGCGGTTGAGCTTGGGATTGAGCGCCTGACCGACTTTGTGCGTCATTTTGGCTTTGGTGAAAAAACCAATATCGACATTCAAGGTGAGTTGTCAGGCTTATTGCCGACGCCAACCTGGAAGCAAAAACGCTACAAACAACCGTGGTATATGGGGGAAACCGTGATTGTCGGCATTGGCCAGGGCTATACACTGGTCACGCCCATGCAGTTGGCATATGCTACCGCCACCCTCGCTAACAGCGGTAAAGCCATTCGCCCACACTTGGTTAATGCCATCGTCGACAGTAAAACTAATCAGGTAAAAATGTTGCCGCATACCATCGCCGACCAATTAAACCTGAATGTGCAGAATCTGGAGATTGTGAAACTGGGCATGATGGATGTCACGCGGCCAGGCGGAACAGCCGCTGCCGTGGGCGCGAACGCAGGCTATGATATTGCGGCTAAAACGGGCACCGCACAAGTGGTGGGCATCAAGCAAAATGAAAAATATAACGAAAAACTGATTGCCGAACGCCACCGTGACCACGCCTGGTTTATTGCCTATGCCCCGGCAGAAGACCCAAAAATTGCCGTGGCGGTGATTGTTGAAAATGGCAGTCATGGCGGCTCAACCGCCGGGCCAATCGCGCGCAAAGTGATGGATTACTATTTGCTGGGCAAAGTGCCGGTAGATCCGGCGGCGGCACAGGCAGCCGCCGCGGCAGAAGCGGCCGTCGTCAACGCGCCAGAAGTCGAGGAAGAACCGCATGATTAGACAATGGATAGGCCATTTTATCCGCCATATCGACTCCATTTTGCTCGCCACCGTGCTCATGGTACTGGTGGTTGCGCTCATGGTGCTCTACAGCGCCTCCGGCCAGTCACTGCTCAAGGTCAATGCGCAGTTGATCAATATTGTGGTGATGCTGGGCGTGATGTTTCTGGTCGCCAACACCCAGCCGCAGCATATAGAACGCATTGCGCTGCCAGCCTATCTGCTAGGGCTGGCCCTGCTGATTGCCGTTGCGCTGGTCGGTGACATAAGCCACGGTGCACGGCGCTGGTTAAATCTCGGCGTGACTAAAATCCAGCCTTCAGAGCTGATGAAACTGGCGGTGCCCATCATGCTGTCGTGGTATTTCTCCAAACGCGAAAGCATGCTGCGCACGGCCGATTACATTGTTGCAGGCGTGATTTTGCTCACGCCGGTACTGCTGATTGCCAAACAGCCCGACCTCGGCACCGCCACACTGGTATTCGCCTCTGGTTTTTATGTCATCTTTCTCGCAGGCCTGAGCTGGAAGTTTATTTTTGGTAGCGTGGTCGCGTTTGGCGCCGCCCTGCCCATTTTGTGGTCCATGCTGCATGATTACCAACGCCGCCGGGTAGAGATCCTGATCGACCCGAGTCAGGATCCGCTAGGCGCCGGTTACCATATTATTCAGGCCACCATTGCCATTGGCTCTGGCGGCACCACCGGCAAAGGCTGGCTCAACGGCACGCAGTCACAACTGGACTTTGTGCCCGAACGCACCACCGACTTTATTTTTGCGGTGTTTGCTGAAGAGTTTGGCCTGGTTGGCTGCAGCCTGTTATTGTTGTTGTTTACCATCATTATTGGTCGCGCCTTCATTATCGCGTCACAAGCCAAGAGTACTTTCTCTCGCTTGCTGGCTGGCAGCATCGCCGCCACCTTTTTCACTTATTGTTTTGTGAACATGGGCATGGTCAGCGGCATTTTGCCTGTGGTCGGCATTCCATTACCACTGGTGAGCTACGGTGGCACCTCATTACTCACGCTGGGCCTGAGCCTGGGCTTATTAATGAGCGTGCAATCGCACAAACGCCTGGTCGCCACAGATTAAGCGCATCAATACCGATTAAGGAACTGGATGTTTTTTCACTTGCAACGGTTATGCCTCTTCACGCTGACGATCTGGCTGGCTGCCTGTAGCAGTAGCATGCCACCGCGGCAGACCTCGCCCTCATCACCGCCGACAAAACCAGCAGCGAGCAGCCCTGCCAGCAGCGCACCCATGCCGGCCTCCAATGCTCCGGCCAGCAATGGCTCAGTCATGGGCGGCCCCAAAGTGATTAACATAGACCCCAAACCTGAAAGCAGCGGCAATGCCACCGATGGCATAGACCCGAATATTCCGCTCGAAACCACTATCACACCTAAAGTGGAACCCATTGTCAAAGGCACGACCAAGCCGTATATCGTCAACGGTGAAACCGTGACGCCTATGTCTGACCTCAGCACGCCATACACGCAAACCGGGCATGCCTCATGGTATGGCAAGAAGTTTCATGGCCGAAAAACCGCGAGTGGTGAGCCTTATGATATGTTCAAACTGAGCGCGGCACACCGTACGTTGCCGATTCCGAGTTATGTACGCGTCACCAATCTCAGCAATGGCAAAACCATCATGGCACGCGTCAATGACCGCGGACCGTTTGGCCGCGACCGTATCATTGACTTGTCTTATGCCGCCGCCAAACAGCTGGATATCACCCGTCACGGTTCGGCCCAGGTACAAGTGACATTAATCGACCCCTCGCAGCCATCAGAGAGCCCGGCGACCGCTGCGCAACCCACAGCAAACACACAAGCACCTCCGCAAGAGACCGTGCAAGTCACGCGCACCATTACCACGGCAAAACCCTTGTCGACGTTGGATGCAAATGGCGTGTATGTACAGGTAGGCGCTTTCGGCCAGGAAGAGAACGCAGACCGCCTGCAACAGCGCATTTTCGGTGCGCGGCCAGACACACAATCCCTGCTCAACAAAGTGTATAATGGAAAAGTGTTCCAGATCGTGCTGGGGCCTTATCCAGATCACGCGTTGGCGGCTCAAGCCGCCAGTCAGATGCGTGACCAATTCCAGTTACCTGCGCTGATATTTACCCGGTAACTTTTTCTCGTTAAGTATTTTTTCTCGTTAAATGATGACCATGTGGCGTTCTTGTATTGCTTTTTTACTCTCCATTCCTTTACTGACTGTGGCGGCTGAAGCCATCACAGTCAATGTGCCTACGCCTACCCTGGCCGCCAAGGCATTTGTGCTGCGTGATGCGAATACCGGCAGCCTGTTAGCCGCCAACAACCCGGACATGCCGGTTGAGCCAGCCTCGCTGACCAAAGTCATGACGGCTTACCTGACGTTTGAGGCCGTGAAGCAAAAACGCCTGGTGCTGACGCAAACCTTGCCGGTGAGCCAAAAAGCCTGGAAGGTCGAAGGCTCCAAAATGTTTATCGACACCACCATGACGGTGACGGTGGACGAGCTGCTGCATGGCTTGATTATTCAGTCTGGTAACGATGCTGCCATTACCTTGGCAGAAGGCATTGCTGGCAGCGAAGAGCTGTTTGCCACACTGATGAACAAAAAAGCCGCTGCACTGGGCATGAAAAACAGCCACTTCGTGAATGCCACTGGCTTGCCAGACCCGACGCATACAACCACTGCACGTGACTTGTCAATCTTGGCCAATGCCTTGATCCGCGACTTTCCACAGGACTATGCGCGCCTGTATTCTCAAAAATCTTATACCTATAACAACATTACGCAGCCTAACCGCAACCGCCTGTTGTTTATTGACCCGTCAGTCGATGGCATGAAAACCGGCCACACCGAGTCTGCCGGTTATTGCCTGATTTCTTCCGCTAAACGCAGTGACTTCCGCTTGATTTCTGTGGTCCTCGGCACCACTTCAGATAATGTACGCGCGGCCGAAAGCCAGAAGCTGCTGAATTTTGGTTTTCAGTTTTATGAGTCCAAGCTGATTTACGCTGCCGACAAAGCCATTACGCGTCAAAAAGTCTGGAAAGGCACCGAAAGTGAAGTCGACTTAACAGTGGCCAAACCGGTCTATTTAACATTACCGCAAGGTGAATATGCCAATATGAAGGCGAATCTGCGTATTGCAAAACCACTGGAGGCGCCTCTCAAAGCGCATCAAACCGTGGGTGCCGTTGATTTTAGCCTGGGCGGCAAAGTGGTACACAGCGTGCCACTGGTGACCGTGCATGCCGTTGAGGCCAGCAACATCTTCTCACGCATGATTGACCAGGTGCGCCTGTATTTGCAATAAACCCTTGTCGTCATAACGCTGACTAAACACAAAGGTAGGTGACCCCATGACCCAGCAAGCACAAACGCCTGCAGCAGAAGAAACCCTGATTGAGTTTCCGACCAACTTCCCGATCAAGGTCATGGGTGAAACGCATGACGACTTTACCCTTGAAGTCACCCGTATTATTCAGGGCCATTGGCCAGAGTTCGACACGCATTTAATCGAGATACGTGGCAGCAGCAATGGCAAATACCTGAGCCTGACTTGCCTGGTCTATGTCACCTCCAAACCACAACTGGACGATATTTATCGCAGCCTGACCTCGCATCCGCTGGTCAAGGTCGTGCTGTAACAAGCTTTGCCTCCATGCCTGCTCTGCACATTCGCCAGCTGGGCTTGACTGATTATGCGGCCACGCTGGCTGAGATGCAGGCATTTACTGCCACGCGCAGCGCAGACACCCCCGACCAACTATGGATCACCGAGCATCCGCCGGTCTATACCTTAGGCCTTAACCGGCGTGGCGTGCGCCTGCCACAAAATGGCATCCCGGTGGTCAATGTTGACCGCGGCGGCAAGATTACCTACCACGGCCCTGGCCAGCTCATTATCTATTGCCTGATTGATCTGGCACGTAACCACTTGAATGTGCGGCAACTTGTCTCCATCTTGGAAAACAGCCTGATAGAATTTTTAGCAGCACACCATATTGTCGCTGAAGCGCGTGCAGATGCCCCCGGCGTGTATGTGGCAGGCAAAAAAATCGCCTCGCTGGGACTACGCCTGAAAAACCAGTGCTGCTATCATGGCCTGAGCTTGAATATAGACATGGATTTACAGCCGTTTGCCGACATTGACCCGTGTGGTTATGCTGGCATGCAAATGACGCAAACCCTAGATTTAAATATCGCGCTGACCATGCCTGACATTGCAGCAGAGTTAACCCAACGATTGAAAGAGAAACTGACGCATGTCAGATAATGCCAACCCAGAACATCCGGTCAGCGTGCGCCCAGCCAAAAAAGTGGCCGGCGTCAAAGAGATAGACGCCGCCAAAACATCACGCATCCCGATTAAAATTGTGCCGCAACCCATGCTACGCAAGCCGGAATGGATACGCATGAAGGTGCCGGATTCGGCACGTTTCCAGGAAATCAAACAGGTGCTGCGTGACAACAATCTGCACACCGTGTGTGAAGAAGCCAGTTGCCCCAACATTGGTGAATGCTTTAGCGGAGGCACGGCCACCTTTATGATTCTGGGTGATATTTGCACCCGCCGTTGCCCATTTTGTGACGTGGCGCACGGCAAGCCTTTGCCGCCAGACCCGAATGAACCAGAAAACCTGGCGCGCACCATTGCACAGATGAAGCTGCGTTATGTGGTGGTGACCTCGGTCGACCGTGATGATCTGCCCGACGGCGGTGCCCAACACTTCGTTGATTGTATCCGTGCGATTCGCGCGCAATCGCCGCACATCAAAATCGAGATTCTCGTGCCCGATTTTCGTGGCCGCCTCGATGTGTCGCTGAAGATTCTGCGCGAAGCGCCACCAGATGTCATGAACCATAACCTGGAAACCGTGCCACGCCTTTACAAACAGGCGCGTCCTGGCTCTGACTACCAGCACTCGCTGGACCTGCTTAAACAATTTAGTACCATGTACCCCCATGTGCCCACCAAGTCTGGCCTCATGCTCGGCCTGGGTGAAACTGACGAAGAAATCATTGAAGTCATGCGTGACTTGCGTGCGCATAACGTCAGCATGCTGACTTTGGGCCAATATCTGCAACCCAGCGTGCACCATTTACCGGTGCTACGCTATGTCACGCCGCAAACCTTCGACTGGTTTAAACAACAGGCCGACGCCATGGGCTTTGACAACGCAGCCAGCGGCCCCATGGTACGCAGCAGTTATCATGCGGATCAACAAGCCCACGCTGTGATAGAGCAACCATCCGCATAAACGGTGCCGGTCATCCGGCCAATCAATAACAAGCACAGGAGCAAACATGGTTCCACACTTAACAACGGCTTTGAGTGGCCCACTGTATACGCTGGAAAAACGCGTGTTACAGGCCATGCCGGATATCGAACACTGGTTTCGGACCAAATGGCAGGAAATCCCGGCCCCGTTTTATGCCAGCGTAGACCTGCGCAACGCCGGTTTTAAACTGGCGCCTGTCGATACCAACCTGTTCCCTGGCGGTTTTAACAACCTCAATCCTGAGTTTCTGAGCCTGGCCGTGCAAGCAGCCCAAGTGGCCGTTGAAAAAATCTGCCCTGACGCACGCCGTTTGTTACTGATTCCAGAGAACCATACCCGCAACACCTATTATTTGCGCAACGTGGTTGAGCTGCACAATATCCTCAAAGCCGCAGGCATGGACGTGCGTATCGGTAGCTTGTCGCCAGACATCACCGAAATTACCAAGCTGGAAACCCACGATGGCCTGCCCTTGATTCTAGAACCCTTAGTGCGCGTCAAAAACCGCCTGCAATTAAAGGCGGCTTCGTTTGAAGGTGTGGATTACCCGGCGTTTGATAGCTGTGCCATTTTGCTCAATAACGACTTGTCCGGCGGCGTGCCCGAGATGTTGCAAAACCTGGAACAAACCCTGATCCCACCCTTGCATGCAGGCTGGTTTACCCGCCGCAAATCACAACACTTTGCCGCCTATGACAAAGTGGTCGACGAGTTTTCGCAATTGCTTGAGATCGATCCTTGGTTGCTCAACCCGTATTTTGACACCGCCAGTGGCATTGATTTCCATGCCCGTGTCGGTGAAGATTTACTGGCAGACAAAGTCGATGCTATCCTGAAAAAAATTCAGGCCAAATATGACGAATACGGCATCACACAACAACCATTTGCCATCGTCAAAGCCGATGCAGGCACCTATGGCATGGGCATCATGAGCGTTAAATCAGCGGATGAAGTGCGCGACCTCAACCGTAAAGCGCGCAACAAAATGTCGGTGATTAAAGAAGGCATGCAGGTGTCTGAAGTGATGATCCAGGAAGGCGTATACACCTTTGAGAACATCAATGATGCCGTGGCTGAACCTGTGGTGTATATGATGGACCACTTTGTGATTGGTGGCTTTTACCGCGTGCATACCAGCCGTGGCATTGATGAAAACCTCAATGCGCCCGGCATGCACTTTGCGCCACTCGCGTTTGAAAAACCCTGTACCCTGCCCGACTGTGCGGGCGCGCCTGATGCGCCGCCAAATCGCTTCTATGCCTATGGCGTGGTCGCGCGCCTGGCACTGTTAGCCGCGGGCATGGAGCTGCAAGAAAACGACCCGTTGAATGATTAAACACCGCCGAGGCGCATAATGAAACTGCTGTTTATTCTGGATCCGCTGGCATCACTCAAAAGCTACAAAGATACCAGCCTCGCCATCATGCGCGCCGCGCAAGCGCGTGGCCACACGCTCTATGTGTGTGAGCAGCACGACTGGCACCTGCAACGCGACACCGTCCAGGTCGACGCCCAGCCTTTTGCCTTTGTTGACCATGACCACTGGCAAACCGGTGACAAAAGCACGCAAGGACCAAGTGGGTTTGATGCCGTGCTCATGCGCAAAGACCCGCCGTTTGATAACGAATACCTCTACAGCACCTATTTGCTCGAACTAGCGCAACAACAAGGCGCGCGCATCATCAACGACCCGGCGTCTATTCGCGGCTGGAACGAAAAACTATCGGTGACCCGCTTTGCGCAATTCACGCCGCCCTTTATCGTCACCAGCAAACAGGAAAAAATACTGGCCTTTTTGGCTGAGCATGACGATATTATCGTCAAACCCCTGGATGGTATGGGCGGTAGTGGCATTTTCAGATTACGTAAAGACGACCCGAACATCTACGCCATCTTGGAAACCCTGACCCAGTTTGAAACACAAACCATCATGGTGCAGCGCTATATTCCCGAGATTAGCAAAGGCGATAAACGCATCCTGATCATCAATGGCGAACCGTTGCCGTATGCGCTTGCGCGCATCCCCAAAACCGGCGAAACGCGCGGTAATCTCGCGGCTGGCGGCAAAGGGGTTGCACAACTGCTCAGTGCCCGCGACCAGGAAATCGCTGCGACGGTAGGCCAAACACTCAAACAACACGGCCTGTTTTTAGTCGGGCTGGATGTGATTGGCGACTATTTAACCGAAGTGAATGTCACCAGCCCCACCGGCATGGTGGAGATTGCCGCGCAAACAGACTGCGACCCCGCAAAAGTGATGGTGGAAGCGCTGGAAAAACTCGCATCCTGACGTCCATCAGGCAACACACCCCATCTCCATCTCGCTGATCAATTTTGATAAGATGAGTGATGTAACATAAGTGGCATCGTCAGTTGCCGTCGTAGGAGTGTCATCATGCGTGTGTTGGTGCTAGGTTCTGGTGTGATTGGCGTCACAAGTGCTTATTACCTGGCATTAAAAGGGTTTGAGGTTACCGTCATAGACCGCCAGCCAGCGGTTGGCCTCGAGACCAGCTTTGCCAATGCAGGCCAGATTTCACCGGGTTATGCAGCGCCCTGGGCAGGCCCGGATGTCCCACTCAAAGCGCTCAAGTGGCTGTTTCAAAGGCATGCGCCTCTCAGTATCCGTCCCGATTTTAGCTTATGGCAACTGCAATGGATTGCGCAATTTTTAGGTAATTGCTCTACTACGCGCTACGACCTGAACAAATCACGCATGGTAAGGCTGGCAGAATACAGTCGCGATTGCCTGCGCAGCTTGCGCGCTAATACTGGCATCCAGTACGAAGCGCGAAGCCGAGGCACGCTACAAGTCTTCAGAACCCACAAACAACTCGCCGCTGAAGCCAAAGATATTGCCGTGCTCAGCCGCCTGGGCGTGCCTTTTGAGCATCTGGACCCTACGGGCTGCGTACGTATTGAGCCTGCACTGGCGCACGTCAAAGACCAGTTACTAGGCGGCTTATATTTGCCTGGCGACGAAACCGGCGATTGCCAGTTATTTACTAGCCAGTTAGCGGCGAAGGCACAGGCGTTGGGCGTGCAATTCGTCCAAGGCGTGAGCATCCAGCGCCTGATCACGCAGCAGCAATTGCAAGGCGTGGAAATACAAAGCCATGCTGGCGTTGAAACACTGAAAGCTGACCATTACGTGGTGGCACTCGGCAGCTATTCACGCCCACTCACGCAGGCACTGGGACTGAATCTGCCAGTGTACCCAGTTAAAGGGTATTCACTGACCATCCCCATCACGAACCCCGATGCGGCACCTGTCTCCACTGTCATGGATGAAACCTACAAAGTGGCCATTACGCGCTTTGACCAACGCATCCGCGTCGGTGGCATGGCTGAGCTGGCAGGCTTTGATTTACAGCTCAACCCTCGCCGCCGCGCAACGCTGGAAATGGTATTCAATGGATTATTCCCACATGCTGGCGATGTCTCGCAAGCCTTATTCTGGACCGGCTTGCGCCCCATGACACCAGATGGCACGCCCATCATCGGCCAGGCAGATGCTCGCTATCCAAACGTATGGCTGAACACCGGGCACGGCACTTTAGGCTGGACCATGGCTTGCGGCTCAGGACAGGTGTTAGCTGACCTGATGGCGCATGACAAACCCGCCATTGAGACCCAAGAATTAAGTAACAAACGCTACTCTTCTTAGCGCCTGCCTCTAAATCAAGCTGTGCCAAAATCCATTATCACCGTCAATGCTCCAATAGCCCGCTAACGATATTCCTGCATGAATACAGCGATGCTGGAATCCTTGCAGTTTATTGGCCACGATTCGTTTTACTCACAAGCAGCAGTAAAGCCGGAATAGTGCGCATTGACTAAAACACCCTATTTATCACGAGAGGACAACCTTAGTGAAGCATGTCAATCATCAGGCAATAGGCATTGCCACAAGCCCCAAAGCGCCTTTTTTACGCGTGAACAAAATGACCGCCGCGCTCAGCACGGTGATGTTAGGGATGAGCATGACATCAGCGTGGGCAGACGCCGAAACAGATGCCCGTATTGCACAATTGCAACAGATGCTAGAAGCACAACAACAGCAAATGCAAGTACTGGCAAATGAATTAAAAGCCTTAAAAGCGACTTCGATCAAACCTGCTGAACCACAGCCAATCATTGCAACAGAAGAAAAACTGCAACTGCGTGAGCAACAATCAAAAATTGAGGCCATGGCAGATCAGTTAAAAATGCTGCAGTCAGCGCGCGGACAGTCCACTGGACAGCCAGTATATGCCAACTTTAAAAATGGCTTGAGTTTTGAAGATGGTAGCGGTGCTTGGAAGCTCGGCATTAACGGTCGTGTGCAAGCTGATTACCGCAGCTTTGCACCCGATATTGCCGCACCCAATACCTTTAATATCAGGCGCGCACGATTGGGGGCCAATGTCGCCATGAAAGATTTTGCCACCCGGTTAGAGGCCGAGTACAGCGGCACCGCCAACAATGGCAGCGTAGGCTTAACCTATGCGCACGTAGACTATACCCGCTTTAATGGGTTTAAATTACGCGCTGGCCAATTCAAGCCTTTTTATGGCCTAGAGCGGGCAATGAACGCCAACTTTACCGACTTTCAAGAACGTGGCTCTACCGATTATTTGCTTGGCCCAACCTTTGACCGTGGGGTGATGGTATTTGGCGAACCCATCCCCGGCCTGTTTTATAACGCGTCATGGACAGATGGCAAAGGGGTGAATACGACCACCGCTAACGGTGACGAAACCGATGCCAAATATGACAATAAAGACGGCTTGGTGCGCGTGGTTGCTAATATTGCACAATTTGCAGGTTTGAAAGACAGCGTCGTTCACATGGGTGGTTTTTATGCCAAAGGGCAACAAGAGCCTGGCAGCATTACCACACTTAACGTACAGACCGAAGGTCGCGGTTATACCGTATTCTCCACAGACACGTTTACCAGAGCGGTTGACCGTAGCCGACAAGGCTATGAACTGGCGCTCGCACACGGACCACTCAAATTTCAAACGGAGCATCTTCAGGAAAAGTTTGATGGCGCTAACGTTGATCGCGACTTGACCGCATGGTATGCCAGCGTCAATTGGATAGTGACTGGTGAAACATTTGCCAGCACCTATAAAGACGGTATGTTTGGGCGTTTGCGCCCCAAGCAGGACTTTGCCTGGGGCGGCGATGGCTGGGGTGCATTGCAACTAGGCGCTCGATACAGCAAATTTGATGGTAGTGATTTTGTCACTACAAATGCCGCTGGCACTGGTCGCTTGTCCGCTGGCCGTTCAAATGCGTTTGATAGCTGGACGATTGGTGCCAACTGGATTCTGACGCCTTATGTGCGCTTAGTCGCCAACTACGTGCATACGCACTTTGATACGCCCGTGACCGTCACCACGCCTACAAGCAGCACCAATAAAAGCTACACGTTTGATCACGAAGATGCGATCACCATGCGCGCGCAGTTCGACTTCTAATTTCCCTTGAACGCACCATTGGCGGCTACCGCCATGGTGCACACACCCTTCTCCATCAGCATAGAAATGCCATGAGCTACATGAGCACAAACTCTTTCGGCACTGGCGCTGCGGGTAGCACCTCATCTCCCAAGGCTTCCCTGAGTTCAATTTCAATCAGATCGGTCAGCGCGTTAATCGGTAATGCGTTGGCAATCGGTGCAAAAGGCTCTTCCAGCTCGTTGCCCAAGGCATCCAGCCCAAACAGGGTGTAAGCGGCGAGCGCAGTCACAAATGGGGTCGCCCAGCCCAAAGTATTGGCAAATCCAAAGGGCATTAAAAAGCAGAAAGTATACGCGGTGCGATGCAACAGCAAGGTGTAACCAAACGGAATCGGCGTATTTTGAATGCGCTCACACGCCGCCTGTGTCAGCGCCAGTTTCTGAATTAACTCTTCAAGTAAGTTAAACTGGATAGGCTGAATGCGGCCCTCTCTGAGGGCTTCGATGAGAATACGCTCCATGGCGCGCAAAATGACCTCAGGCGGGTTACTGCTCTGGGTAAACGCGCTGGCCGTGTCTGCCGACAGCAGCCGCGTTATTTTCGGCAATTGATCGCCTGGCCTGAGCTGCAAGAGCAGTGCATGCGCATACGCGATGTTATGTTCCAGCAGATGTTTGCGTGACTGGCTAAGACTGCCATCCTGGTGATCTAAAATTTGACTCAAACGCGCGAGGTTTCTCGCTGTGAGCATAAACTCACCCCAGATTTTTCTTGCCTCCCACCAGCGCTCATAACAGGCGTTATTTCTAAACGCGAGAAAAATGGACAAGGTAATGCCCAGCAATGCAAACGGGCCGCCGTCAAATCTGGGTAACCAGTCTGGTCTAAAAGCATACAAAGACACCACCGCCGCAGACAGGGTCGCCACAAACAGCATCAGCGGCATGATCCTGAGCACGATCGAACCTTTGATGATAAAAAACAGCTCTAATAGATGGGGTCTGGGTCTGACGATCATGGAAAGTCTCCTGCCTGGTGAACCATTGCGATAATG
>CAYPZE010000004.1:0-37370 GCA_964415305.1 uncultured Methylotenera sp. | reverse complement strand
CGGGGGGCCTCCTTGCCTGTCTACGGTAAAGGGACGATTTAGTGGCATTAAAGTACCACTGGTAGAGATCACGGGGTTCGGCGGGAGCTTGGCTGTCTGCAAATCAGCCTCTGCCTGTCGAATGGAGTCAATTGCTCCACGTATCTGTGCATCGGCATATAAAGCTTTAAGAATCACTTCATCCAGTCCAAGTATGGCAGTTGTGGCTGGTTGGTCGATGCGATCAATCTGCGCTTGAGAACTTTTTTTAAGGAGAGTCGGGCGTTCGTCAGACACAAATGCAGGCGGGCTAATGATCTCCTCAGCGACATTATGTGAAGCAAATAAAAACAATATGCTTGCTATGACAAAAGATGGTTTGTGACAATTAGTTTGTGCCATAACGCTGTTTAATTTTGTTGTGTTATATCCTGAAGTTGCAGCATGCTAATTCATTTAGCTTAATGAAATTCTGAATTTCTATTCAGAAATACTGGTTATGATTGCGATATGTTGGTGGGTTTTCTTAAAATGAAGAAAGTGACTTAAGCAGGAATAACAAGTCATGTTGTCTGACAAGGTGAATAACGTGTGAAGATACTTTTAGTAGAGGATGATGCAAAAGCTGCAAAATTAATTGCCAGGGGACTCTTGGAGGAAGGCTTTTATATCGACATTGTTTCAACGGTCGCCGAAGCATTGGCAGCCCCACTGGGGATATATCATTTAATACTTCTGGACTGGATGTTGCCTGATGGAGATGGCCTAGACGTTTGCATCAAACTACGTAAAAGCAAAATGATGATTCCCATTCTAATGTTAACGGCCAGAGATACAGTGACTGACAAAATAACTGGTTTAAATAGTGGCGCCGATGATTACCTGCCTAAGCCATTTGTATTTGAAGAGCTTCTTGCACGTATGCATTCATTATTAAGACGTAATGCATATACCAAAGTGGAAATGATCACCATTGCTGGCATTAGTATCCAAACCTACACAAAAACGGTCATCAGGCATGGTCACCGGGTGATTCTGACCGCAAAGGAATTTGATCTTTTAGAAATGTTGATGCGAAATGCTGGCAGCGTTATCTCCAGAAAAGAAATCGCTCAACGACTATGGCAGCAAGACATGATTGGGATAGACAATTTAATTGACGTCAATATCAAAAATCTGAGACAAAAAATAGACTTGCCATCCCAGTCCAAGTTAATTCATACCGTTAGAGGCGCTGGTTTTATTTTTGAAGAAAGAAGAGAAATTGAAACTTAACTTTCGGCAAAAACTCACGCTTATTCATCTTGTTACAATCATATTCATTGTCACTGCGACGGCTTTGTTTTCGTGGTGGCGCCTATCGATTGTCATAAATGGGCAATTGGATGCAGCTTTAGTGGCCTTGGCCGAAACTGAAGCAGATATGATGATGTTTGCCCATGATGAACAAGAGATCAGAGTTCATGACAGTCAGCACGAAAAGGAAACCCCTTCACTTAGCAGAATTGATAGACTCATCCAAATAGTCGATCCGCAAGGATTTACGATAGCCAAAAGCCACAACCTTGGTAACGCAAATCTCCCCATCCAAAAATTGCGATCTAGATTCGGTAAAGATATTCAATTTGCAACTGTCAAACATTTTGCCAATGAACCTCTCAGAGTTGTCATCTACCCTGTAGAAAAAAATCATCATCGCTATTTCATCCTAGTGGCGGGATCATTGGATGATATCCACCAAACACTCGATTCCGCAACTTTCACTTTTGTCTCTATGACAATCGTGCTCGCGCTTGCCATCACTTGGGCGAGCGCTATTCCAATCAAACGGTTACTAAAAGTCATAGATCATATCGTGACAAAGGCTAAAGAAATTAGTCAGGATAGTTTAAACCTGCGTTTACCTCACGACGATGGTCAGGATGAAATCTCTAAACTCATTGAGACACTGAATGAGATGTTAAGCAGGCTTGAACAGTCATTTCTAATACAAAAGAGCTTTACCGCGCACGCATCACATGAATTGAGATCACCTCTATCTCGCATGCGCACCGATATTGAGGTCACACTAAGAAGAAGTCGTGATTCCCAAACTTATTTGCAAACGGTGCAATCATGTTTAGTCGAAGTTGAGAACCTTACCAATATCGTGCATGGATTGACGTTACTGGCTGAGTTAGATGCCAAACAAACGTTAGAACGTCATGAATTAGTCTCTGTTACTGGCCTAGTAAATGCAGCAGTGAGACTACAAGAAAACGCATTCAGGGAAAAAGGGATTCAACTTAACTTAATACTGGAGAATGAATTTGAAGTGAGAACGCATCGAGAGTTTGCGACTTTAATTATCAGCAATATTCTCGATAATGCCATCAAATACAGTCCAGCTGGAGCCTCAATTCTTGTTAAGGGCAGTAGGAACCAAGGCCGTATTGAGTTAAATATCATAGATGCGGGCGATGGATTTCTACAAGATGAACTTCCCTTTATTTTTGATCGATTTTTCCGAGGCAGGGAGTCTTTGAAAAAGCAAATCCCAGGATGTGGTTTGGGTTTGGCATTAGTAAAAATACTGGCTGAATTTTCAGGTTGTGTGGTGACGGCCAGTCAACATTCTGGTGGCGGTGCCTGTTTTACGATCAGGTGGTAGATAAACATATAAAAATCTCGAGACAGAGCACAACTGTTGTACTGATTTTAGACTAATGCCTCAGACCTTCAACTCACTGTTCTGTTAAATCTCGAGTTAATTTGCAAGAAACATGCTAAATCTCAACTTATGTTGCAAATGGCTTGAAATTCATATTTGCATGACTCCTACTAAGTCTTTGATTTGTATTGATGTTGGGTCTTAAGTCAAATTGCAGACGACACATGACTTTCACCATGATGCGAAAGTTACCCCAATAACGCTAAATAATGGACTAATTGTGAACATTGCGCTGGACAGGCTCACTGATTACCATTTAAAAATGAAAAAACCAGCTTCCGCTGGCCTTTTCCCCCAAGGTCAGAGTGGTCATGCCACAATATACTATGGGTCAGTTGTTACTTAAAATTCTATTACTTTTGAGTTACTTGGTCAATGTTGAACACGCTATAGTAACGATGGGTCTTGAGTCAAATTGTAGACTACATATTCTAAAAATAAACATTGTGGGGTGTCAGATGGAATTGAAGACATTTCAAGAGGTTATGGCACATCTTAGCAAAGATAGGCAACGACCAGTTTCATTGCTTATTGGCAACGGTTTTAGCATGGCCTATGACAAAGACATATTTTCATATAATGCACTATACGAGTTTTTGGCAAACCAAAAAGACGAGTTACTAATAAGACTATTTAGCGCAGTAAAAACGAAGAACTTCGAGTTAATCATGCAACAACTCGATACCACAATAGCATTACTAGAGGCGTTTGAATCGGCCCCTCAGTTACGAGATCAGATCAAAGCAGCTAGTGAAAAGTTGAAGCAAGGTTTACTTGAGTCAGTTAAATCGCTACACCCTGAACATGTTTTCAAAATTCCTGACGAAAAGAGTGTTGCTTGCGCCAACTTTCTTCGCATCTTCCTTGATAGGCAGGGCCATATCTTCACTGCGAACTATGACTTACTCCTCTACTGGGTTTTAATGCGGCAAAATGTTCAACGTGCAATAGATGGTTTTGGGAGGGTTTTACTAAATCCTAGAGAGGTAGAGTTAGGCGAGGAACAAAAATGGTCTGAATTACACTGGGGGCCTAATCAAGCTGAGCAAAATGTACATTATTTGCATGGTGCCTTGCATTTATTTGATACAGGCCAAGGCGTTGAAAAAGAACAATATGAGCATGGCGCTTATTTACTGGATAATATAGCAGATAGACTAAGTGCCGGTGAATACCCCATATTTGTTACCGCAGGAGATGGAGATGAGAAACTAGCTCATATCAGACATAACAGTTATCTTTCTTACTGTTATGACCAACTGAGTAACCTTGATGGGTCTTTGGTTACGTTTGGATTTAACTTTGGCCCTTACGATGAGCATCTGATTGCAGCAATTAACCACGCAGCAAAATATGGTTCCAAAAAACCTCCAAAGCTTTGGAGCATTTATATTGGCGTTTACTCTCAGGCAGGCTATGACCATATCAAGTCGATAGAATCAAAGTTTCATCCGAAAGTCAGGCTTTTTGACGCTAAAACAGCACCTGTTTGGTTTACATGAGTTCGCAATCATGATTGTTCAACCTATCAAGCAAGATGTTCCAAAAATGTCATTTGCACGTTTTTTCGCTGAGAATGGGTCACCTTGCCCATTGGCAAACAAACCCTTAAATCAAATGGATATTAGATAAAGATATGTTTCACCTATTGGTTTCCTATCAAGGGTGGCGTGATTCTGGTGGTACATTGCCAAGGAATAGAATTTACATCAGAGAGGACGACCCTGTTGGTAATAAGTTTTTTTCAAATGGTCAAATTGATGTATCGAAGTTGAAAGAGCATCCTGCACTTTTAGTAACCGAGACGGGTGGAAACGGATCACAGTTTGCAAGGGTTGCTCACATAACAAACGTTGCTTTAGGTCATTCTGATGTTTCTATTCAATACGTAATTGATAATGGAGTTCTCCCAATCTCAAACGCTGAGCTCGAAGGCCGACCTGCGGAGTTGAGTATAGGGCGGTTTGGCTTATCACATACTTGCTGGCGGGTATGCGACGCTGATCTATACAAGCTTTTATTGCAAAATCAACAAAAAAGGGCGGTTAGCCCTAAGGTGTTTTCATTAGAAGCTGCATATGCTCACGATGAAAATCTTATATCTGTAATGATGCCATTTAGTGCCGAATTCAACTCTGTATATCAGGCTATTCAAAAGGCGACTTCTGCTATGGGCTTCTCATGCGTCAGAGCTGATGACATATGGGAGCACCATACAATAATTCAGGACATAATAAATATAATAGCTAGAGCTAAAGTTGTGATTTGCGACTGCTCAGGCAAGAATCCTAATGTATTCTACGAAACAGGCATCGCTCACGCGATAGGAAAAGAAGTTATTTTGATAACACAGTCTGAACAAGATATACCATTTGATCTTCGCCACCTACGTTATATACGTTATCTTCCCAATGGAGAAGGTCTAGGCAGCCTTTCTGAGTCGTTGCAGGCGAAGTTACGTTCAATTAGAGGTTGGTAGTTGCACAATTAAAATATTGTCATCATCAGACAAAGCAAAACCGCTACCTTGGAGACACCTATGAATATTGAATCTACTTCACCATCAAGCCTCATCAAATTACGTTCTTTAGCTGTTAGTACTTTTGGATCAGAATCCACAGCAGATGCTTGGCTTAATGAGTTTCACTTGATTTTAGGCGAGACTCCAATTGTAGTTGCAAAATCACCGCAGGGGCTAAAGGAAGTCGAGAAAATACTGAGCGCCATTGCCTTTGGCGGCGCAGTTTAAGATGTTGAGCCAATCATATTGTTATTGCCAATTTATGCTTCGGCTTCGGCCTCAGCTTCAATTAACTGTTTGGTTATCGCAGCCTAAGTTGCAAATTTTTTCCTTGATAGAAGTTTGGCTCGTATTGATCTACGGAGAAGATAATCGGACATTTTTGATATCCCGAAGCGGAGGAGATCCGAATAAACGGGCATATTCACGATTAAATTGTGATGCGCTCTCATAACCTACCCGAACTGAAGCGCTATTAGCATCAATGTTTTCATTGAGCATAAGTTGTCTTGCATCTTGTAGACGTAATTGCTTCAAGTACTGCAAGGGGCTCATCCCCGTTACCATCCGAAAATGCTGCCGAAAGGTCGATGGACTCATATGCGCTTGAGTGGCTAGGTCATCTATTTGAATATCTTCTGTGTAGTGCTGTTTTAGCCATGTAATGACCTTCGCAACTTGTTGGCTGGGTGATCCAACCGCGACCAAATGACGAAGTGTCTGTCCATGTTCACCTTTGAGCAGTCTGACCACAATCTCCTGCTGCATCAGTGGTGCTACTTGTGGAATAAGTTGTGGCTCATCCAAAAGTTGGAGTAATCGACTCAGCGCCCCAATGAGGCCACTATCTAATGTCACGACCGAGAGTGCTCGGGACGTAGGTGATTTGAGTGGAACTGTAAAATCCATTTCTGCGGCCAGTTGCGAAATAGCACGTGCATTCAACTCTAAACGTAAGCCCAGATACGGCTCAACTGCATCGGCACGCGTCACATACGATACCACTGGCAAATCAACAGAGGTCACTAAAGACTGCCCCGGCCCATAGTCAAAAATCTTATCTGCGAGCGTTACACGCTTACCTCCTTGCACTGCCAACCCTAAGCCAAGACCATAAATACAAGGCATAGGGACGGTGGCCGCACTGCGTCGATAAAGCATTAGTCCAGGTATAGCAGTGGAATAATCTCCATCATGTGAGGCAATGCCTGCTACTAATTCAGCAAGACGATTATTGTCGGTTAATTGCAATTTCGGTCCTTTTCCATACATGTCGTAAGACACGTGATCCTCAGAACACAGCTTAACATTATCAACAGTCTTTTTTTACAAACTCGAGCCCTGCTCACCAAATTAGGCAAAAACAACATCAGTTCAGGCAATGCTGTTTAACTTATCTACGAGCACAATATACCCACTACTTAATGACTCGATACCATTAATTGAATAAGGATTAAAGAGGCTGAAAAATGAGAAACGTACTGATTATTAACACTCATCAGTTTTATGAAGGCATCTCTGAAGGTGCCCTGAATAACACTTTGGTTGAGATTATCAAGGATGAAATGGAGAAAAAAGGCTACGTAGTCAGACAAACAAAAATTGAGGATGGTTACGATATCAGCGAAGAAGTTCAAAAGCACTTGTGGGCTGATCTCATCATTCTTCAGTCCCCCGTATTCTGGTTTGGAATGCCGTGGATTTACAAAAAATATGTGGATGAGGTTTTCACAGCAGGCATGATGCAGGGGGCGTTTATTACGGGGGATGGACGAACCCGCGAAGACCCAGCCAAACAATATGGTACAGGCGGCATGTTACAGGGTAAACAGTACATGCTTTCCCTAACATGGAATGCGCCTAAAGACGCCTTCGGCGATAAGCGTCAACAGTTATTTAATGGGAAAACAGTCGATGATGTTTTCGTGAGTAATACGGCCAACTATAAGTTCTGTGGAATGGATATTTTGCCATCATTCTCATGCCACGATGTAATGAAGCAAGCGGATATTGAGAATGACATTGTGAGATTTCGCCAGCACTTGCGCCTTGCAATAGAAAACACCAACACTGCACAAACCCAACGTCTTGGACAAAAGATAGCATGAGGATGCTCATTCTTTGCTACCTACTTGCAGCAGACTTCGCAGTTGCCGGGACCACTCATGCGCCGCCGCAAGACACGTATCCCCTCAGTAACAAAATTGCTGCCCCACAAACAAAATCCAAGGAGTTAATGATGAAAAATATTTCAGAAAATCAGAGTGTTACAGTTCAAAAAGTTACGTTTCCAAATAGAGACATTACGCTAGTTGGTAATTTATATTTACCGGATCATTTTGATCCAAACCAAAAATACCCAGCAATTATTGTGGGACATCCTGCTGGCGGGGTGAAAGAGCAAACGGCAGGAATTTATGCCAGAAAACTAGCAGAGCAAGGCTATATAACATTGGCTTTTGATGCGTCTTATCAAGGTGAAAGCGGTGGCAATCCTCGCTACCTAGAAGATCCCGCGGTAAGAACTGAAGACTTTCGTGCTGCAACTGATTATTTAAGTATTAACCCGTCTATTAATGAGAAAAGAATAGGAGTGCTGGCCATTTGTGGTGGCGGTGGTTATGCCATTCATGCAGCCCAAACTGAACATCGCTTAAAAGCGGTTGCCACAATCAGCATGGTTGACTTAGGCGCACTACGCAGAGACGGATTAAACGGCTCATTAAATTCTCAAATTCAACAACGCTTAGATGAAGTCGGTGAACAGAGAACCAGGGAAGCAAAAGGAGAGCCTGTTAAATATGTCGGCTATGTAGCAGGTTCTCCTGAAACAATTCCAGCGAATGCGCCTGTCATGTATAGAGAGGGATACGAATACTACAGAACTGCAAGAGGACAACATCCTAACTCGACAAACCAATACAGGCTGGAAAGCATTGATAAGCTGATTAACTTTACAGCTTTAAACCATGTAGAACTTATCTCGCCGCGTCCACTGTTATTGATTACGGGCAGTGAGTCGGATACGCGCTATTTCAGCGAAGAAGCTTATACGAAAGCGAATGAACCGAAAGAGTTATTCGTGGTTGAGGGAGCTTCTCATGTGGCTATGTACGACATACCAGAATATGTAGAACAAGCTGTTAAGAAACTCTCAGAATTTTTCGGTAAACACATTTGATACACCGCTTGATTGAAGTGCTCGTGAGGGCATCGTTTTAAAGGAAAAAGCATGAAAAAATTATGGATCAAAACCATCTTAACCGCTGCGTTCGTATTTGGTGCAGAAAATTACGCCCAAGCACAAGACAATGAACCCGTAGCAAAGCCACGAGGCTATATGGTCATTAGCTATGACATCAAAGACCAAGCCATGTTTCAAAAATACATGGATGCTGCAGGTTCACTTGCTTCGCAATACAACGGCAAAGTGACGATATTCAACATGAACGTGAAAGGTGTAGAAGGCAAACCTCGTTCGGTCTTTGGCATGGTGGAGTTTCCAAGCCTTGAAGATGCTCAGCGTTTTTATCGGTCGCCAGAGTATACCGCAGCGCGCAAATTTCGCAGCGCGGCGACCCAAGGCACGAGCACAGTCATCCTGACTGAAGGCTTACCACAGTAGTTTCTGATATACAAAACATAGCGGTCGGTTCCATACCGCTATCGTATCTCCAACTTTATCTAACATGAGGAATACACATGAGCTCTGGTGACACAGGCGTAAAGCAAAACATTCACACTCTTAGCCGCCGAAACATCCTAAAAGCCGCTGGAGCGACGCTTTCTGCAATGCCCTTGATGATAGCATCATCCGTAAGTGCACAAGCGGCAGATGCACTCAATACCCAAATTGGTACGCCCGCCAAGGAGTCTGATGAGTTCATCAATGGCCTCGCGGATTTGATGGCACACTCTACTCGTACGCCAATTTTGAGATGGCCGAACGAGTATGGAATGGCATTTGAAGAAGTATTTTTCCCGGCCATGGATGGAGTGACAATAGAAGGTTGGTTTATTCCTGGCAGCTCAAATAAGCTCATCATCTGCAACCATCCCATGCCTTGCAATCGCTATGGTTATCCAGGTCATTTAGAACCTTGGACTAATTTTGGTGGTTTTGAAGTCAACTTTTTGCCTGAATATAAAATTTTGCACGATGCCGGCTATAACATTATTGCTTACGACTTGCGCAACCATGGCCGTAGCGGGATGGGCAGCGGAGGTGTCAACGGTCATGGGGTGCTGGAGTATCGTGACGTTATTGGTTCTTTACAATACGCGAAATCACGCCCCGATACGAAAAACATGAAAACGGCGCTCTACAGTCGTTGCCTAGGCGCAAATGCCACCATCGTAGGAATGAAGAAACACCCGGAAGAGTTTAATCACATCAAGGCGATGATTGCGTTACAGCCAGTTACCCCTGCTGTATTCGTTGAAACCGCGGTGACAAAACAAAGAATTGCCAATGGTGTTGAGAAGTTCGACGCGGCATTTCATAAACGGACAGGTTTTCACCTCGCTGACGTTTGGCCTATGGAGTACGCTAAAGCAGTGAAGATCCCAACACTCGTGGCACAAGTGCGAAACGACTTTCTTACCAAGTCGTCAAATGTACAAGAAATTTACGACACCATGTCATCGCGCGACAAGAAACTTTTCTGGATCGAAGGTACTGATCAGAGATTTCAGGGCTACAACTATTTTGGCAAGAATCCAAAGTTAATGCTGGATTGGTTCAGCAGTCACATGTAATCACATCGCAGCTCATACAGAGTAAGCATGATGAAAAAGTGATGATGATTATCGTCACGGTACTTAAGGTAAGGAGCCTAAATTATGCGCATATACGAAATTGGTTCGCTTAATGGATTAGACAGTTGGCAACGTGGTGAGCGTCCAATACCCTCGGTCGGTCGTGGACAAGTGTTAATTCGAGTACACGCAGTCTCATTGAATTATCGTGACATCTTAGTTGCCACCGGCCGCTATCGCTATCCCACTTATGCACCCTCTTTAATACCAGTTTCTGATGGCGCTGGAGAAATAGTTGAAATAGGCGATGGAGTTCGTGAGTTCACTAAGGGTGATCGCGTGGCTGGGATATTTTCGCAGAGCTGGCAAGGCGGCGATCAAGCGTCAGAAGACTCAAATACAACTCTGGGTGGAGCAGTGGATGGCATGCTGGCTGAATACGTCTTGTTAGACCAAAGTGGCGTAGTAAAGCTGCCTGACTATCTGACGTATGAGGAAGCGTCCACGCTGCCGATCGCTGCTGTCACAGCTTGGAATGCACTGTATGGTCTTAAAGCAGTGCGACCAGGGCAGACAGTTCTGACCATGGGGACAGGTGGCGTTTCAACTTTTGCCATTCAGCTTGCTCATGCTGCAGGTGCAAGAGTAATTGCAACATCGTCTAGTGACGACAAGCTTGCACGTGCTCGTGCATTGGGTGCGGACGAAACGATCAACTACCTCAGTACGCCCGAATGGCAGGTTGAGATTCTGCGTATGACTGGTGGGCGTGGCGTTGACCACGTGGTAGAAATCGGCGGTACAGGGACTCTTGCAAGATCGATTGCATCGACCCGCCCTGGTGGTGTAGTCAGTTTGATCGGTCTGTTAGCCCCTGGCGCCAGCATTGACCCACTGCCCATCCTTGTTAGGGGGCCAATTGTGCGCGGTGTCATGGTCGGCTCACGGAAAACCTTCGCTCAACTTAACGAGGCACTTACTTATCATAAATTAAAACCAGTCATCGACCGTATCTTCGGTTTCGATGAGGCAAAGGCCGCATTGAACTATTTAAATACGGGTGGGCATGTGGGGAAAATAGTAATTCGCATTGACGGGAATGAATAGAGATGAATATATCAATCTTGTTATTAAAAGTTTTATGACTAAAGTTATTGTTCATGACTAAACTTTATTGTCTGTGACTAAACTTTATTGTTCGTCCACAGGCTTTTAAAGTTTCAACAATGGTTATTCCACCGTCACGCTCTTGGCCAAGTTGCGTGGTTTATCCACATCGGTGCCTTTGAGTAAGGCGGCGTGATAAGCCAGCAACTGTACCGGAATCGCATGCAAAATAGGCGAGAGTACACCGACATGGCGTGGTGTACGAATTACATGTACGCCCTCAGACTCTTTAAAATGGCTGTCAGCATCGGCAAACACGAATAATTCGCCACCGCGCGCTTTGACTTCTTGCATGTTGGATTTTACCTTCTCAAGCAGGGCGTCATTAGGTGCAATCACCACCACTGGCATATTGCTATCAACCAGGGCCAAAGGGCCATGTTTCAACTCACCGGCCGGATAGGCTTCGGCGTGTATATAAGAGATTTCTTTGAGTTTGAGTGCACCTTCCATTGCAATTGGGAAGTGTATGCCACGCCCCAGAAACAAGGCATGGTCTTTATCACCAAAGCGATGCGCCCATTCGCGAATCTGCGGCTCCAGATTAAGCGCGATTTGCACGCCACCTGTCAGTTGACGCAAGTCGGATAAGTATTGCTGCTCTTGCGCCTCAGTCAAGAGGCCACGCGCTTTACTCAGCGTGACCGCCAAGACAAACAGGGCAATTAGCTGTGTGGTGAATGCTTTGGTACTTGCCACACCGATTTCTGCACCGGCACGAGTGTAGAAAATTAATGATGAAGCGCGTGGAATTGCACTTTCCTGCACGTTACAAATCGCCAGGCTGTGCTCATGCCCCAGCCGCTGCGCATGCTTAAGCGCCTCCATGGTATCCAGTGTTTCGCCCGATTGTGAGATCGTCACGATCAGCTGTTTAGGATTGGGGACGGACTCGCGGTAGCGGTATTCACTGGCGATTTCTACTGAAGTTGGGATTTTTGCGATGCTTTCCAGCCAGTATTTGGCGGTGAGACCGGCATAGTAACTGGTGCCTGCGGCAAGAATCAGTACGCTATCAACTTCAGCAAACACTTCTGCTGCAGATTGACCAAACAATTCGCTTCTGAACGCGCCATCGTCAATCAAAGCCTCAATCGTATCGCTAATCGCGCGTGGTTGTTCATGGATTTCTTTTTGCATAAAGTGGCTGTAAGGGCCAAGTTCCAGCGAGGCCAGCGACACATCACTCATATGTACTTTGCGCTGTGCGATTTCACCTTGCTTATCGACGATGACGACGGCATCGGTTTGCAGCGTCGCCACATCACCATCTTCGAGGTAGATCACTTTACGCGTGGCAGACAGCACGGCTGACACGTCAGACGCGACAAAATTTTCGCCTTCACCCAGGCCAATCAGCAATGGGCAACCCAGGCGGGCAACGACCATGTGCTGTGGTTGATCCAACGCAATCACGCTGATGGCATAGGCACCGGTTAATTCTGCAATGGCCTGCTTCACCGCGGTGAACAAGTCACGGCTTTGCTGATAATAGTAATGCACCAGATGCGCGATGACTTCGGTATCTGTTTGTGAGTAAAACTGATAGCCCAATGCTTTCAAGCGGTCACGTTGTTCGTCGTGATTTTCGATAATGCCGTTATGCACAACTGCAATCTGCGCATTGTCTTGCGCAGGCGACACATGCGGGTGCGCATTTTGCTCGGTGACGCCACCATGGGTGGCCCATCGCGTGTGGCCGATACCAATCTGGCTATGCATGCCTTGTGCTTTGAGCTGCAACTCCGACACGCGGCCAACTGCGCGTGCACGCTCAATCGTTTGGTTGAGCACCGCAATCCCGGCCGAGTCATAGCCGCGATATTCAAGCCTGCTTAACCCCTCAATCAGGAGTGGAACAATATTTCTGTTGGAGACCGCACCGACAATGCCGCACATACGCTTATTTTTTCACCTTTTGTGGACGTTTCCATCCTTGAATTGACCGTTGTTCGCGTGCACGGCACAGCGTTAAGCTCTCTGCCGGCACATCTTTGGTAATGGTTGAGCCTGCGGCAATGGTGGCACCACGGCCGATAGTCACCGGCGCGACCAATTGTGTATCCGAACCGACAAACACATCATCTTCAATGATGGTTTTATGTTTGTTCGCACCATCGTAATTGCAAGTGATGGTGCCTGCGCCGATATTCACATTGGCCCCGATGCTGGCATCACCAACGTAGGTCAAGTGATTGACCTTGCTGCCCAGCCCAACAGTAGCATTTTTGATTTCAACAAAATTACCGACATGGGTCTCTGCTGCCAATTGTGTGCCCGGACGCAAACGCGCAAACGGGCCGATTTTGCTGCCTGGGCCGACCTTGGCATCATCAATATGCGTAAACGCTGCCAGGCGTGTGCCTTTGGCAATGACTGCATCCTTAATCACACAGTATGGCCCAATCTGGACATCGTCCTCCAGCGTCACGTCACCTTCAAACACGCAGCCTACATCAATCGACACATCGCGCCCGCAATTTAAGCTGCCACGGATATCAATGCGCTGCGCATCGAGCAAAGTCACGCCCTCAGTCATCAATGCTGTGGCCTGACGCAGCTGGTATTCACGTTCTATCTGTTGCAAGTCCAGTTTGGAATTAATCCCTGTCACGGACCAAGCATCGGCGACGACATGGGGCAACACCGCACGACCGTCACTGACCGATAGCGCAATAATATCGGTTAAATAATATTCCTGCTGCGCGTTCTGGTTAGTGATCTTGCCGAGCCATGATTTCAGCTGCGCATTGGGCATCGCCATGATGCCAGTATTCACTTCCTGTATGGTGCGTTGCGCGGCAGTGGCATCTTTATGTTCGACAATAGCAACGACCTGATTGTGGTCGTTGCGCACAATCCGGCCATAACCACTGGGGTCTGCCTTGATAAAAGTCTGTACGACCAGATGCTGATCGGCCTGCGTCAACATGTCACGGCAAGCAACCACATCCACCAGCGGCACATCGCCTAACAGAATGAGTGTTTTACCTTGATCAGGCAGCGTAGGCAGGGCTTGTTGCACGGCGTGGCCGGTCCCCAGTTGTTCTGCTTGTAATACCCATTGCAGGTCGTCACCTGGCGTCTGTTGTTGTACTTGTTCACCACCAAAGCCGTACACCACGGTAATGGTTTGCGGGTTTAGCTGGCGTGCTGCGGCGATCACATGCTGCAGAATAGGCTTGCCACCTACCGCATGTAGCACTTTTGGCAGGTCTGATCGCATGCGTGTGCCTTTACCCGCTGCGAGAATTACGATATTCAAATCAGTCATGCTGTTATTTTAGCGCAGAAACAAAAAAGGCGGCTCGAAAGCCGCCTGTTTTATTGCCAGACTCCACAGGAATCTAGTGCACAGATTTACGCAATTTCTGGATTGCCTGGATTTGCGCGATCGCTTCTGCCAATTCAGCCTGGGCAGCTGCGTAATCGATCTCTGAAGAACGGTTACGCAATGCTTCTTCTGCGGCCTCTTTCGCTGCGATGGCTTTTGCTTCATCAAGGTCCTGGCCACGAATCGCTGTGTCTGCCAGTACTGTCACCAGTCCTGGTTGTACTTCCAGCATGCCGCCAGAAATATAAATCACAGTCTCTTCTTGCTCGGCAGTTTGCTTGATACGCAATGCGCCTGGCTTGATGGTGGTAATCATCGGTGCGTGATGTGGATAGATACCCACTTCACCTGCGCCAGCTGGTGCAACCACAAACTCGGCTTCACCAGAGAAGATGGACTCTTCGGCACTCACAACATCGATATGCACTGTATTTGCCATAATGTTCTCTTTTCTATGTCACTGAAAATTGATGATGCAGGCAACGTGAAACGATGCCCGCACAATCACGATTAGTTCAGTGTTTTAGCCTTTTCAACGGCTTCTTCGATGCCACCGACCATGTAGAAGGCTTGTTCTGGCAAGTGATCGTATTCACCAGCCACAATCGCTTTAAAGCCTTTGATGGTTTCTTTCAGTGGTACGTATTTGCCTGGCGCGCCAGTAAACACTTCAGCCACGTGGAAAGGTTGTGACAGGAAACGTTGGATTTTACGTGCACGGCCTACAGCCAATTTGTCTTCTGGAGACAGTTCGTCCATACCCAGAATCGCGATAATGTCACGCAACTCTTTATAACGTTGCAATGTTTGTTGCACAGAGCGTGCCACTGCGTAGTGCTCTTCGCCAACCACCAATGGATCCAGCTGACGTGAAGTAGAGTCCAGTGGGTCAACCGCTGGGTAGATACCCAGGGAAGCGATGTCACGTGACAACACAACGGTAGAGTCCAAGTGCTGGAAGGTCGTGGCTGGTGATGGGTCAGTCAAGTCATCCGCAGGCACATAAACGGCTTGGATAGAAGTAATAGAACCCACTTTAGTAGAGGTAATACGCTCTTGTAGACGACCCATTTCGTCAGCCAGAGTAGGTTGGTAACCTACCGCTGAAGGCATACGGCCCAGCAACGCAGATACTTCAGTACCGGCCAATGTGTAACGGTAAATGTTGTCCACGAAGAACAACACGTCACGGCCTTCGTCACGGAATTTTTCAGCCATGGTCAAACCAGACAGCGCTACGCGCAGACGGTTGCCTGGAGGTTCGTTCATCTGACCGAACACCATGGCTACTTTGGACTCTTTCATGTTGTCCAGCTTGATCACGCCTGCATCTGCCATTTCGTGGTAGAAGTCGTTACCTTCACGGGTACGCTCACCTACACCAGCAAACACTGACAAACCAGAGTGCTGTTTAGCGATGTTGTTAATCAGTTCCAGCATGTTCACGGTTTTACCTACACCCGCACCGCCGAACAGACCGACTTTACCGCCCTTAGCAAACGGGCAAACCAGGTCAATCACCTTGATGCCAGTTTCCAACAGGTCAACAGATGGTGACAGCTCTTCGAAAGCTGGGGCTTTCTGGTGAATAGAACGGAATTCTGTAGAGTCGATAGGGCCAACTTCATCGATTGGGCGACCCAATACGTCCATGATACGGCCCAAAGTACCTTCACCCACTGGCACAGAGATCGCTGAGCCTGTGTTTTTGAATGTGGTACCACGTGCCAGACCATCAGAGGAGCCCATGGCAATGGTACGGACCACGCCGTCGCCCAATTGCTGTTGCACTTCCAGTGTCAAACCGGCTTCTGCATTGCTGTCTTTTGCATCAATAATCAATGCATCGAATACTTTAGGCATTTGATCGCGTGGAAACTCCACGTCAACCACAGCGCCAATACACTGCACTACTTTACCTGTTACTGCTTGATTTGCCTTTGCCATTTTCTTTTCCTAACTGTATGAGTCAGATCTAATTGAATTCTTTCACTTGCGCTTAAACGATATGATTTAAGACGCACGCCTTAGGACGAAACCGCTGCCGCGCCGCCGACGATTTCTGAAATCTCTTTGGTAATCGCAGCCTGACGGGCTTTGTTGTAAACCAGTTTCAGCTCACCAATGACGCTTTTCGCGTTATCAGAAGCAGATTTCATCGCTACCATACGGGCAGATTGCTCAGACGCCATGTTTTCAGCCACTGCGTTGTAAATCAGTGACTCGATATAACGTGTCATCAATTCATCGACCACTGGTTTTGCTTCAGGCTCATAGATGTAATCCCAATGGCCGTTCGGGCTGCCCAGTTGCTCACCGGTCAATGGCAACAGTTGTTGCATGGTCGGCTCTTGCTTCATGGTGTTGATGAATTTGGTATAGCAGATGTAAAGCTGATCAATTTCACCGGCAATGTACGCATCCAGCATGACCTTGATGCTGCCGATCAGCTTTTCCAGATGCGGAGTATCGCCCAAACCAGTGATATGTGATTGCACCTTGGCGCCAATACGGTTCATAAAGCCATAGCCTTTGTTACCGATCGCGCTGACGCTGATGCCTTTGCCTTCAGCTTCCCAGGCTTTCATCTGGTTCAGTGACAAACGCAATACGTTGGTGTTTAAACCGCCGCACAGGCCTTTGTCTGAGCTGACCACAATCAGGCCCACATTTTTCACCACGTCACGTTTAATCAAAAACGGATGACGATACTCGGATTGTGCAAAGGAGAGGTGAGCCGCCACGTTACGGATTTTATCCGCGTAGGGGCGGGAAGCACGCATTCTGTCCTGCGCTTTACGCATTTTAGAAGCGGCTACCATCTCCATCGCCTTGGTGATCTTGCGTGTATTTTCTACACTCTTGATCTTGGTTCTAATCTCTTTACTACCTGCCATATTAGGTTCCTAAGTCGAAGTGTCCGAGATTAATAAGCGTTAGTTGCTTTGAAATCTTGAATCGCAGCTTCCAATGCCTTCTCGTTGTCACCGCTCAGATCTTTGCTGGACTCGATTGCATCGATGATGTTCTTGTACTTAGAGTTCAAGAAACCATGCAATGCATTTTCAAATGCCAATACCTTGTTGGTTGGCACGTCATCAAAGAAACCTTTGTTAGCTGCAAACAAGCTCACGCCCATGTTTGCAACGTTCAATGGCGCGTATTGAGCCTGTTTCATCAACTCGGTAAACATACGACCGCGGTCCAATTGTTTACGGGTTGCTTCGTCCAGATCGGAAGCAAACTGCGCAAACGCAGCCAGTTCACGATACTGCGCCAATGCCAGACGCACACCACCACCCAATTTTTTGATGATTTTGGTTTGTGCAGCACCACCCACGCGAGAAACAGAAATACCGGCGTTAATCGCAGGACGTACGCCGGCGTTAAACAAGTCAGTTTCCAGGAAGATCTGACCATCGGTAATCGAAATCACGTTGGTTGGCACGAATGCAGAAACGTCACCTGCCTGTGTTTCAATCACTGGCAATGCAGTCAATGAACCTGTTTTACCTTTCACTTCACCGTTAGTGAATTTCTCTACATACTCTTCGTTGACGCGAGCAGCACGCTCTAACAAACGTGAGTGGATGTAGAACACGTCACCTGGGTAAGCTTCGCGGCCTGGTGGGCGGCGCAGCAACAGGGAAATCTGACGGTAAGCAACCGCTTGTTTGGACAAGTCATCGTAAACGATCAATGCATCTTGGCCACGGTCACGGAAGTATTCACCCATGGTACAACCGGCATATGGTGCCAGGAATTGCAGGGCAGCAGAGTCGGAAGCTGAAGCAGCGACAACAATGGTGTAAGCCATCGCGCCGTGCTCTTCCAGTTTACGTACTACGTTGGCAATGGTTGAAGCCTTTTGGCCAACCGCAACGTAGATACAAGTCATGTTCTGACCTTTTTGGTTGATGATCGCATCAACGGCAACCGCTGTTTTACCAGTCTGACGGTCACCAATGATCAATTCACGTTGGCCACGGCCAACCGGTACCATAGAGTCGATAGACTTCAGGCCAGTTTGCACTGGTTGTGACACAGATTTACGTGCAATCACGCCTGGTGCAATTTTTTCAATTTTGTCTGTCAGCTTGGCGTTCACCGGACCTTTGCCATCGATAGGCTGGCCCAGTGCGTTTACCACGCGACCAATCAGTTCAGGACCGACTGGCACTTCCAGAATACGGCCTGTACATTTACAGGTATCGCCTTCTGTAATGTGCTCGTAGTCACCCAATACCACGGCACCGACGGAGTCACGCTCCAGGTTCAATGCCAGACCGAAAGTGTTGCCTGGAAACTCAATCATCTCGCCGGACATCACGTTAGACAGGCCATGGATACGCACAATGCCGTCTGTGACGGAAATCACGGTACCCTGTGTACGGGCTTCCGCAGAAGTAGAGAAGTTTTCCAAACGGCTCTTAATGAGCTCGCTAATCTCTGATGTTGATAACTGCATTTAATTCTCCTATGCCTTATGCTGTGAGCGTATAGGCTAAATTTTGTAACTGACCTTGGACAGACGCGTCGATAACGGTGTCGCCAACAATAATTTTGATGCCGCCGATGATTTCCGGATCTACGGAAACGCTTGCTTCAATTTTCTTGCCGAACTTGGCTTCCAGACGTTTCACCAAATCTTTGGTTTGTGTCGCTGTCAGTTTGGCAGCTGCAATGATTTGAGCGTCCAAGGTGCCTTCGTCTTGCGCTTTTAAAGCCTCAAAAGCTTCAGCAATGGCAGGCAATAAGGATAAACGGCCATATTCAACCAAAATTTTGATCAAATTTTGCCCTTGTTCGTTGAGCTTGTCGCCACAGACCTTGAGAAATGCGGCTTCAATATCAGCAGCATTCAGCTTAGGGTCATCAATCAGGGTTTTCATTTGGTCATTTGCCGCGACTGCCGCAGCCAATGCCAACATTTCAGACCATGCTGCTAAAGCCTTGTTTTCTTTGCCGAGCTTGTAGGCAGCGACAGCATAAGGCCTTGCAATGGTTGAGAGTTCAGCCATGTTTTATCCCTTTTACCTTATAGTTCCGCAGCGAGTTTAGCCAACATTTCGCTGTGTGCTTTAGCGTCAATCTCTTTACGCAGGATTTTTTCTGCGCCGGCCACGGCCAATGTGGAAACCTGTGCACGCAACCCTTCTTTGGCACGGTTCACTTCCTGATCGATTTCAGCTTTGGCACCGGCAATAATGCGATCACCTTCAGCTTTGGCATTACCCTTGGCTTCGTCAATGATTTGAGCGGCGCGTTTTTCGGCTTGCCCAATGATCTCACTTGCCTTTTGTTTGGCCTCGTTCAGTGTGGTTTCAGATTTTTTGGCAGCCACTTCCAGGGCACTTTTGCCTTCCTGGGCAGCAGCCAAACCATCTGCGATTTCCTTTTGGCGTGCTTCGATCGCTGTTAACAGCGGCGGCCAAACGAATTTCACCGTGAACCAGATCAACACTGCAAATGCGATAGCTTGCGCGATGAGTGTGAAATTAATATTCATTTTGGATCCATCATACTGATTGGTTGAAAGGTTTAAGTCACACTTAAACCCTACCGGGCGGAGATTACCGAGTAAAAATTACTTGGCAACAACGCTCAACAATGGGTTTGCAAATGCAAACATCATTGCCAGACCAACACCGATAATGAAAGATGCGTCGATCAGACCCAACAGCAGGAACACTTTACCTTGCAGGGCTGGGATCATTTCTGGTTGACGAGCAGCGCCTTCCAGGAAACTTGCACACATGATACCAATACCGATACAAGCGCCAGCGGCACCCAAACCAATGATCAAACCGATACCAACGCCTGTGTAGGCTTGAATCAATGCTAATGCTTCCATTTAATACCCTCTCTTATAAAGAATTAAAACAACGACAAAGTTAAAAACTAGTGTGACTCATGCGCCATGGCCAGGTAGACCACAGTCAGCATCATGAAAATAAACGCCTGCAATGCCACAATCAGGATATGGAAGATAGACCAGCCAGCTCCCAGAATGGCACCAAACACGGTTCCGGTCAGGCCTGTGGCTGCCCACATACCCAACAGCAAGAAGATGATTTCACCGGCGTACATGTTACCGAACAGACGCAATGAGTGAGAAAGTGGTTTTGAAACGTATTCAATCAGGTTGAACAGGAAGTTGGCAGGCCACACCAGTGGATTACTGCCGAATGGGGCACAGAACAGTTCGTGAATCCAGCCACCCAAGCCCTTGGCTTTGATCGAGAAGAAAATCATCAGGAACCACACAGCCAATGCTAAAGCAAAGGTGGTGTTGATATCAGAAGTAGGGACAATACGCCATTTTGCATGTTCGCCACCGAAGAATGAGACGATACCCGCAATCCAGTCGACTGGCAGGAAGTCCATGGAGTTCATTGCCAGCACCCAGATAAACACGGTCAGGGCGGTAGGGGCGATAAAAGAATGACGGTCACCGTGGAAAATGTTTTTGACTTGATCATCGACAAAACCAAACACTAACTCAACAAAAGCCTGGCGTTTGGTTGGCACACCTGCGGTCGCACCACGTGCCACCCACCAGATCAAGCCCATCACCAGCAGGCCGAGCACCACAGAGGTAAACAAGGTGTCGTAGTGCAACACCCAGAAACCTTCGGAGGCAGTATTGCCGTTCACACCCTGAGCATTAAAGCTCAAATGGTGCGCGATATATTCGGAAGGGGTGAGTTCTACGTTTTGTGCGTGTTCGGTTGTCATATTTTCAAACTAATTTTAAATTAACGTGTCTACACATCTACTTGTGATTTTGCCAGTGCGGCGCCGGAAAACAACGCTGCTGCTGCCAAGCCAGCAATCAGTGCGAAAGGCACCAATGCCTGATACAGCTTAAAAACCACAAACAGGATAATCGCGATGATGACTATTTTTACTGCTTCAGCCTTGAGCAAATTGAGCAAAACTGCTGTCGGGTCTGTTTTTTCACGGCCTTTTTCTGCGATCCTCGATGCAAACCACGCACCAATCACCACAGAAACACCACCCATAAAAGCAGATAATGCTGCCGGCAAACCACCCACAGCATAGGCAATCAATGTGACAGCGGTTGTCGCCATCACCTGCCAACGCAGCATATTGCTATAGAGCGACATGCCAGCCGCAGTGTTTTGTTGACCACTCATGGGGTTTAACCGCTAAAATTCAAGACAAAATACACCAAAGACGCGAGATTTTGAATTATTCACTCGCCGAAGTCAAGCACCAAACAGGTGTTAACTGCCTGAATGTGCTGGAAAAATCTGGTTTCTGGTCGCTTTAGGTGATTTAGCTTACGATTTCAGGCGGTTATCGGTCAGTTTCGCTATCCAATCATCCAGCTGATCGAGGTTTGAAAAGCTCAGCTTCAAGACGCCAGCACCACTCGCTTTACTGCTAATTGCCACCTCTGCCCCCAATTGTTCGCTAAGCTGATTTTGCAAAGAAGCCACATCAGGGTGGATAGCTGGTTTGGTCTTTTTACCGCTTGCAGGCTCAGATTGAATCAAACGTTCAATCTCACGCACCGATAAGCCATCCTGCACCACTTTATTAGCCAGTAAAATTTGCTGTGCTGGCTCACTACCCACCAACGCCCTGGCATGCCCCATATCAATCTGGTTATCCAGCAACATATCCTGCACCATAGGTGTCAGCGTTAATAAACGCAACAGGTTAGAAACCGCCACCCGCGAGCGGCCGACAGCTGCCGCCGCTTTTTCATGCGTCATGTCAAACTCATCAATCAAACGCTTGATGCCCATCGCCTCTTCTAAGGGGTTGAGGTCTTCACGCTGGATGTTTTCAATCAAGGCCATCGCCAAGGCGGCTTCATCAGCGATTTCGCGCACTAAGACCGGCACTTCCGTCAGACCGGCTTTTTGCGAAGCGCGCCAGCGACGTTCACCGGCAATGATTTCAAATTTGTCCGCCGCAATTTCTCGCACCAGTATAGGCTGCATGATGCCTTGTGCCGCGATCGAGTCTGCCAGTGTTTGCAATGCGTCCTCGTTCATGTAAGAACGAGGCTGATACTTACCCGGCTGCAACTGACCAACGGGGAGGGTGCGCAAAGTATCCGACTGGGCGATCGTTTCCGTATCGCCTGATAACAATGCGTCGAGTCCACGTCCAAGTCCTTTGGGCTTCACCATGCTGCTACTTCCTTGTATTGAGTCTTTAAAAGTGTCGATTTTCGACGATTAATTTTTCTGGATAATTTCTTGTGCCAGCTCGAGGTAAGCTTGCGCACCCTTGGACGAGCGATCATATAACAATACCGGCATGCCATAACTGGGCGCTTCAGCCAGCCGCACATTACGCGGCACGATGGTTTGATACACCTTTTTGCCAAAATGGCTCACCAGTTGCGCCGATACCTGCTGTGCCAGCATATTGCGATTATCAAACATGGTGCGTAGCAAGCCTTCTATCTCCAGCACCGGGTTTAAGTGAGCACGCACTTTCTTTACGGTATTGACCAGGTCTGATAAGCCTTCGAGTGCATAGTACTCACACTGCATGGGAATCATCACCGAATGGGCTGCGGTTAAAGCATTCACAGTCACCAGATTCAGCGAAGGCGGGCAGTCTAGCAAGACATAATCGTAGGCATCATCACCCAATTTAAGGATGGCATTTTTCAAGCGCGTTTCACGCGCCATCTCATTTACCAACTCAACCTCAGCACCTGCCAAGTCGCGGTTAGACGGTGCAACATCAAACTTGGCCGCCTCAGCGTGGATCACCACCTCTTGCATGGTTTTATTACCGATCAGCACTTGGTAAATGCTATCTTTTAAATGCGTCTTATCGATGCCACTGCCGGTACTTGCATTGCCTTGCGGATCCAAATCAACCAACAACACTTTTTTGCCGTGTTCGGCCAGGCTGGCTGCCAGATTGACGCAAGTAGTCGTTTTGCCAACGCCGCCTTTTTGGTTGGTGATTGCGATTATTTTCATTATGTATTCTCAAACACAATTAAATGCCGTTCTGCCTGCAGGTGTGGCACCTGCAAACGGATGACCTCTTTAGGAAACACGCCCGCTTGCTGTAACTCATCGGTCGGCACCACCCCCTTCATTGCCAACCAACGGCCATGTGGCGCCATCAAATGCGTGGTCAACCGCTTAAACAAAGCAATATCGGAAAAAGCACGCGAGATCACCTGCGTAAAAGGCGAGGGTGGTTGGTAAGCCTCCACGCGGCCATGCACCACCTGCGCATTTGACAACCCCAACTCCGCTTTTACCTGGCGCATAAAAATTGCTTTTTTCTGCACCGTATCAATGGTGGTCACCTGCACATCTGGTCGGGTGATCGCCACCACTAATCCAGGTAAGCCACCACCACTACCCACATCCAGCAAACTGCCCGGCTGAATATAAGGCAACACACTTAAACTATCCAGCAAATGCAATACCAGCATTTCCTGCGGATCGCGCACGGCCGTCAGGTTATAGACTTTATTCCATTTTTGCAGCAAGGCCAGATAAGCAAGACACTGCAGCTGCTTTTCCGGCGTCACTATAGATTGTAAACCAAGCGCCTCCACTCCGGCGGCTAATTGCGGCAACAAATCATCCATCATGCTGCTGCAATATCGCCTGATTGGCTTTGTTTTTTGTGTTTACGCTTCAGATAAACCAGTAACAGAGAAATCGTGGCTGGAGTAATGCCTTGTATACGGCTTGCCTGCCCAATCGTTTCCGGTTTTTGTGCTAACAATTTCTGACGCGCCTCGTTACTCAGGCCATGCACATCGTTGTAATCGATCGCATCCCCCAGTTTAATATTTTCGCTATTTTTCTGGCGCGAGATTTCTTCATTCTGCCTATCAATATACCCTTGGTACTTGGCCGCAATTTCTACTTGCTCTAATACATCTTCCGCCAACACTTCCGGTGCAGGCACCAGATTCAACAGTGATTGATAAGCAATCTCCGGTCGACGCAATAATTCAAACAATGAATACTCATGCTCCAACGGCTTACCAAAAACGGCCGCCTGTGTTTCACGTGAAACAATGGTATGTTGACCTGCGGGCTGACCGTTGTCCGGCTGCAAAAAAGTACGCTTCAGGCGAGCCTGCTCACGCGCAACCGCTTCCTGCTTTTTACAGAAAGCCTCCCAGCGCACATCATCCACCAAGCCAAGCTCACGCCCTTTTTCAGTCAGGCGCATATCTGCATTATCTTCACGCAATTGCAAACGATATTCAGCGCGACTGGTAAACATACGGTAAGGCTCATTGACACCAGTCGTAATCAGGTCGTCTACCAACACCCCAAGGTATGCCTGCTCACGGGACGGGCACCAAGATTCTTTATCCTGTGCAAATAACGCTGCATTTGCACCTGCTAACAAGCCCTGGGCTGCCGCCTCTTCATATCCAGTCGTACCATTAATCTGACCCGCAAAAAACAGGCCGCGAACAGTCTTGGTTTCAAGAGACGACTTCAAGCCACGCGGGTCATAATAGTCGTATTCAATGGCATATCCGGGGCGCAAGATGTGTGCACCCTCCAACCCACGAATAGAGCGCACCAACGCCAACTGAATATCAAACGGCAAACTGGTAGAAATACCGTTTGGGTAAATTTCATGCGTGGTTAAACCCTCAGGCTCCAAAAACACCTGGTGCGATTCTTTGTCTGCAAATCGGTGAATCTTATCTTCTACCGAAGGGCAATAACGCGGCCCGACCCCCTCGATGACGCCAGTGTACATAGGTGAGCGGTCCAGACCGCTGCGGATAATGTCATGCGTTCGCTGGTTGGTGTGCGTAATCCAACATGGAAGCTGCCGCGGATGTTGCGCAGCATTACCCAAAAATGAAAACACCGGAACCGGCGTATCACCAGGTTGCTCAGTCATCACACTATAATCAATTGAGCGGCCATCAATCCGCGGTGGCGTGCCGGTTTTCAAGCGGCCGGCCGGGAGGCCAATTTCGCGCAAGCGCGCAGCTAACGAGATGGCTGGCGGATCTCCGGCGCGACCCGCACTGTAATTTTGCAAACCCACATGCACCAAACCACCCAAAAACGTGCCTGCTGTCAGCACCACGGATTTCGCATAAAAACGCAGACCGATTTGAGTGACGACACCTGCAGCCTTGTCGCCTTCTAGAATAATGTCATCCACCGCTTGCTGAAAAAGCCACAGATTAGGCTGATTTTCCAGGCGGTGACGAATAGCCGCTTTATACAGAATACGGTCAGCCTGCGCGCGCGTCGCACGCACCGCTGGGCCCTTGCTCGAGTTCAAGATACGAAACTGTATGCCACCCTCGTCGGTTGCGGCCGCCATGGCGCCGCCAAGTGCATCTACCTCTTTGACCAGGTGACCTTTACCAATACCACCAATAGAGGGGTTACAGGACATTTGCCCCAAGGTTTCAATGTTGTGGCTCAACAACAGCGTTTTCTGTCCCATGCGGGCAGCCGCCAGCGCAGCCTCGGTACCGGCATGGCCACCACCCACCACAATGACATCGAATCGATCAGGAAAGTCCATCATAAATAATCTTGAACTGTTTGATTTAAAAAGAATTGTGATTTTAGCGTAAACTAATCAAATGGTCATTTAATTCACTGCTTTGATTCAGTTGTTTCATGTTTTAATACAGAATTATTACGGTTTAATACAAATCAATTACAAGCAGGCCATATTTGCTTAACATAAGAAGAATAGAATTTTTTGAAAACAACCAAGGAGCCTTTACCATGAAAATCAAAACAATTATTGCTGCATTCGGGGTCTTATTTTCTGTACACGCACTGGCTGACGTAACGAATGCCGAAAAACTGGTATACAAATATACCAACATTGCGCACTCTGCCAACCCTATGTACGAAGCCCCTTCGATTACAGACGGTAAAATTTTCTTTAACCGCAAGTTTAAAACACCTAGTGGTAAAGAAGCCGCTTGTGCCTCATGCCACACCAACAACCCTGCAAACGCTGGTAAAAACATGGTGACAGGTAAAGAGATTCCACCATTGGCACCTCGCGTGAATACCAAGCGCTTTACTGATATTGATAAAGTGGAAGAAGAGTTCACCAAACACTGCAACGACATTCTGGGTGCTGATTGTTCACCATCAGAAAAAGCAAACTTTATTGCTTATCTGTTAACGGAAACCAAACCTAGCAAATAATTCTAATGCTACGGTATGTTTGGGATCCTTTCATTAGGATCTTCCACTGGTCTTTAGTAGCGGCGTTCGCGTATGCTTTTTACACTCACGACTCGATGTGGGATCAATTGCATCACGCTTACGCCGGTTACGTTGCGGGTTCGTTGATTGTTGCCCGTATCATCTGGGGCTTATTAGCCACTGGCTATGCAAGCTTCCGCAGTTTTCCATTGAATCCAGTCTGGGCTGTAAAACACTTATTCAAACTACTCAAAGGGACCGCCAGGCACTATATTGGTCACAACCCAACAGGCTCAATTGCTATTTATGCCATGCTTGGCCTTGGTATTATCACTGTTGGCTCAGGTTGCATCGTGTTCAACAATGGCTGGGGCATGATTGATGATGAGATGAGCAAAGTCATACATCACTATGCCACCTGGACGTGGTTGATAGTGGTGGCAGTGCATGTGTTAGGAGTGATTTTCGAAAGCTTTATTAATCACGACAACCTGATCTGGGCCATGATCACTGGTTGTAAACGCGTTTGTAGTATTGATGAACGGTTTGATCAACGTAATACCCCGTTCCCTCGAAAAAAAACCCGCTAGTGCGGGTTTTTATTTACCGATGCAAAAGCGGCTGAAAATCTCACCCAGCAAATCATCGGGAGTAAATTCACCAGTAATCGATCCAAGCGCTTCTTGTGCGCAACGCAACTCTTCTGCCACCAATTCTGCGGCATGCATTTGCAACATGGCTTGATTCAAATGTTGCTCAACTTCTGTCAGCGCTTGCAAATGACGTGCCCTTGCCATGAACACACCTTCACCACCAGGCTGATAACCTACAATCTCTAATAGCGTTTTTTGCAGGCTGGCAATACCAACCCCTGTCTTTGCGGATAAAAACACGTGTTGCTCATTTTCGTGTTTTTCAATGCGCGATGTTTCACGTGAAACATCGATCTTATTGTGCACCCAGACTTTCTTCACTTCTGACGGTAGTTTGTGCAAAATCGCTTTTTCCTGAGCGCCGATGCCATGCTGGCTATCTACGAGCAACAACGCGACATGCGCTGTTTCAATCGCCTTCCAGGTACGCGCTATGCCTACCTGTTCAACCTCATCGTCGGTTTCACGCAAACCAGCGGTATCAATCACATGCAACGGCACACCTTCAATCTGAATCACGCTTTTAATCGTATCCCGTGTAGTACCTGCAATCGGCGTCACGATCGCAACATCTTCACCAGAGAGCGCATTGAGCAAACTGGACTTACCGACATTAGGCTGACCAATGAGTACAACATTGATGCCTTCGCGCAGCAAGACACCTTGCTTGGCTTGATGAAAAATATGCTGTAAAGACACCTGGTTCGCTTGTAACTTCTCTAGCACCCGGCCTTGAGTAATGAAATCAATCTCTTCCTCAGGAAAATCCAGGCACGCTTCAACATACATACGTAAATCAACCAGCTGCTGCAACAAGGTTTGGATGGTTTGTGAAAACTCGCCCGAGAGTGATCGAACAGCACTACGTGCAGCCTCTACGGTTGCGGCATTAATGAGGTCGGCAACAGCTTCTGCTTGTGCGAGGTCTAGCTTGTCATTCAAATATGCGCGCTGAGTGAACTCACCCGCTTGTGCATGGCGGGCACCGCATTCGATGCAACGCGCCAGCAATATTTGCATCAGCGCTGTGCCGCCGTGTGCCTGCAGTTCAAGCACATCTTCACCGGTATAAGAGTGAGGATTAGGGAAGTAGATGGCAATGCCCCGGTCAATTAGCGTGGCATCCGCCTGAAAAAACGGCAGATATGACGCATAGCGTGGGGCAGGGCAGTGCCCTAAAATTTTCGCTGCGATCTCCGCTGCCAACGGGCCAGAGACCCTAACCACCCCAATGCCGCCAGCACCGGGTGCAGTGGCGACGGCGGCAATGGTTTCTGTTAAAGCTGGCTGATTATTTGCCATGTCCTTTTTTTGCTACAGCTTCAGCATGAATCATGCGGTTAATCGCCCATTGCTGCCAAATAGACAGAATGTTGTTCACCAGCCAATATAAAACCAGGCCCGCTGGGAAGAAGAAGAAGAAAATACTAAATGCCACTGGCATGATTTTCATTACCTTGGCCTGAATCGGATCCGTTGGCGGTGGATTCAAAAAGGTCTGAATAATCATGGTTGCACCCATGAGTACCGGCAGTACAAAGTAGGGGTCTGTTGCTGACAAGTCCTGAATCCAGCCAAAGAAAGGCGCATGACGTAACTCAACTGAACCAAGCAATACCCAATACAGGGAAATGAATACCGGAATCTGAACCAGAATAGGCAAGCAACCACCCATGGGGTTGATCTTTTCCGTACGGTACATTTCCATCATGGCTTGCTGCAGCTTTTGCTTGTCATCGCCAAATTTGTCTTTGAGTGCTTGCATACGCGGTGCAATTTCACGCAGATGCGCCATATTGCGATAACCGGAAGCAGACAATTTAAAGAAAGCAGCCTTGATCAGAATGGTTAATACAATAATGGCAATACCCCAGTTTTTGACCAGTTCATGGATATGGGTCAACAACCACATCAATGGTTTGGCAATGACGGTCAGAATGCCGTAATCCACTACATATTCCAAGCCAGGCGCAGCAGCTACCAAATCATCTTGAGCTTGTGGGCCACTGAAGAGTTTTGCATCTACTGTTTTGCTACTACCAGCGGCTATTTCACCGACAGGTAAAATAGTGCCGATCGAGAAATCATGCTCACTCAATTTGGTGGTGTAGAACTTGCGCTCAGCTGTCGATTGCGGCACCCACGCACTGACAAAATAATGTTGTACCAGGCCTACCCAGCCATCTTTGGCATTAATCGATACATCCTTTTTGGCCATTTCATCAAACTTGACCTTGTTGTATTTGTCCGCCTCGGTGAAATAAGCACCACCAGTAAAAGTTGGCATCATTTTAGAGCCCTGGTTAGACTCGTTATCATGAATAATCTGGTAATACACAGAAGGTGAAATCGCTTTATCGCTATTGTTTTTAATCTCATAAGCAACATCGATTAAATACTGGCCACGGTGAAAACGATAAACTTTGTCCACAGCCACGCCATTAGTTTCTGGCGCAGTTAAACGCACTTCTAATGTGTCCTGGCCTTCTTGCAAACTGTAATTAGTCTCAGCCGAAGTAAACGTCACATAATGGGTAGGCAAACCATCACCCTTCAACCCAGTCTGCGCTACATACAACTTATCTGCACTGGCATCACTCATGAGCTCATAAGGGCCGGAATTGTCATCCGCTTTATGTTCCAGCAAAGACAATTGGCGCAGATCACCGCCCACCGTATCAATCACTGCTGCATAACGGTCTGTTTTCACCGTAATACGGGAGCCCTGGCTGAGTTTAAATCCATTTTCCTGTGGTTTGTCAGCAGGCGAACCTTGTACTTGCTCTTGCTGGGCTATTGGCGCGGGCGCATGCTGCTGTTGCCAGGCGTCCCACAGCAACATAATTGAAAAGGAAAAAATCACGAACAGAATTAAACGGCGAGTATCCATAAGGTTTCGTATTTACAAGTCAGGGAAGGGGATCCACACCACCGGGATGCCACGGATGGCAACGGCCAATACGGCGCAAAGCCAACAGGCTACCATGCCAGGCACCGTAACGCTGCAAAGCTTCAATAGCGTAGTGTGAACAAGTAGGGTGAAAACGACACTGACGCCCCAGCCAGGGGCTTAACCCCCACTGGTAACATTTTACGAATGTAATCAATATCGTTTTCATCTGGTTCGTTAAGAAACGGGCGAAGTTTTTTTCAGTCTAGCCAGCAATTGCGACAAATCACGCTGTATGGCCGGAAAATCATCATGCTGAAAAGCCTTGCGCACTTGTAGCACGACATCAAAGCCATGAGTGGTTGGAGAGGTTTGTGCCCGCAATAACTCACGCAAAACGCGCTTCATATAATTGCGTTTCACCGCCAGTTTAGCGATTTTTTTGGACACGACCAAACCATAGCGATGATGGTCTTGCTGGTTAGGCATGATGTTGGCAAACAGCCATTCACCATAAAACCGTTTCCTGAAACTAAAAACGGATGAAAATTCATCCGTTTTTTTTAGCTTGTACAATGTCATGCATTGAGTTTCAAGCAATGCATCGTCAGGGATTACAGACCCAGACGTTTACGACCTTTAGCGCGACGAGCAGCAATCACTGCACGGCCACCTTTGGTTTTCATGCGTACCAGAAAGCCATGGGTACGTGCACGACGGGTTTTGGATGGTTGATAGGTACGTTTCATTATTAAACTCCTGCCACATGGGCAATTAAACTCTAATCCGGCAACGCTGATTTAACAGTACATTTTTGCCGATTTCAAAAACCCTTAATTAAACAGCAAATCCAGATCTTATGTCAATGATTTTTTTTATTTTTTTATGGGTAACGGCTGTGGATAACTCAAGTTAAAACGTTTAGAATGTCATCAATAGGTCAAGGTGACATTCGCCACACGACCACATCTTCTGCCACTCTTCCCGGCAATTATAACGAATAAACGCAAACAGCGCCTGAAACACGGAACAGGCTGACTTTTGCTGACACTTTTAAAAAAGCAACGGAGCAATGGAAAATTTTTGGGCCTATTGTTTGCTCAAGTTCGAAAAAGAACTTTCGGCACAACAATACAATACCTGGATTAAACCCCTCAAAGCCCGCGTCAATGGCGAGGCGGTGCAAATTGTTGCGCCTAATAAATTTGTCATGCAGTGGGTAAAAAGCAAATTTTTTAGCCGCATTGCCACCATTGCAAGCGAATTATCCCCCAATGCGGTGGTTGAACTGATTGTAGATACCAGTGAACAAGCTGCACCTGTACCAAGTGCGGCACCCACAAAAACTACGCAATCACCGGTTGAGGCAATCGTTGCAACTGCCACGCAACAACACTCAACCAGGGTCATTGATAAAAAACCGGTGAGCAACCGCGCCCCGGCCAAACATCTAAAATCAGAGAAGGGCAGTGGCCTCAATGACAGTTTCCTGTTTGATAATTACGTCACCGGCCGCGCCAACCAGTTAGCACGTGCTGCAGCCATTCAAGTAGCAGGCAACCCTGGCCAGGCGTATAACCCTTTATTTATTTATGGCGGTGTAGGCTTGGGAAAAACCCATTTGCTGCAAGCCATTGGCAATGAATTAAAAAAAGCCAAGCCAGAAGCCAATATACGCTACCTGCACGCTGAACGTTATGTGTCTGACGTAGTGAAAGCTTACGAAAACAAGGCCTTTGACGAATTCAAACAGCAATATCACTCACTCGACCTATTATTGATTGATGATATTCAGTTCTTTGCCAAAAAAACCCGTACACAAGAAGAGTTTTTCTACGCCTTTAACTCATTAATCGAAGAGAAAAAACAAATCGTCATCACTTGCGATACGTATCCTAAAGAGATCGTAGACATGGATGAACGCTTGCGTACGCGGTTTAGCTGGGGTCTGACAGTGGCAGTTGAACCGCCCGAACTTGAAATGCGCGTTGCGATTTTGCGCAAAAAGGCGGAAAACCTCAAAATCAACCTACATGAAGATGTCGCTTTTTTTGTCGCCAAGCAGATACGTTCCAGCGTGCGTGAGCTTGAAGGCGCGCTAAACCGTATTATTGCCATGGCCAATTTCACTGGTCATGCGATTGATGTGCATCTGGCCAAAGATGCGCTGCGCGATCTAATTGCCGTGCGTGGACGCCAGATCACCATTGAAAACATCCAGAAAACAGTCGCTGACTACTATAAGATCAAAGTTAGCGATATGTTTAGTAAAAAACGTTCACGTAATGTCGCCAGACCGCGCCAAGTCGCGATGTCATTGGCACGTGAACTGACCAATCACAGCTTCCCGGAGATCGGTGAAGCCTTTGGCGGGCGTCACCACACGACCGTGATGCATGCCTGTGAAGAAATTGAACAATTACGCTTAAATGACCAAACGTTAGCGCGGGATATTGGTTTGCTAACGCAAGTCATTCGTGATTAGTTAAAAAATTTTCACAAGATAAGCTGTGGATAAGTTGAGAATCAAGTGTGCTTAAATATTGCGTATAGACTGGATAAAATCGGTTTACAATATCAGCCACAAATCATGCATGTTTAAACCGCAATTTATGCACAAGCTAAAATGTTTGTAAGTCTTTGAATTTAATTAATTTTTAGAGTTACCCACAAAAAAGTCGTACATTACTATTAGTCTTATCTTTTATATATTGAAATAAAGTTATTAATCAGGTCAGGCCATGCAAATCAAAATCAACCGTGAGGTATTGCTTAAACCCCTCAATAGTGTCACTGGCATCGTAGAGCGCAGACATACGCTCCCCATCCTTTCTAATCTGCTGGTTAATATCAAGCAGCAAGAAATGCATCTGACGGCCACTGATCTGGAAATGCAGATTTCGTTGAGAGTCATAGGCGGGGTAGAAGGTGAACTGAGTACGACAATCTCTGCAAAAAAATTGCTGGATATTTGTCGCTCATTGCCAGATAGCTCGTCTATCGAAATGAATAATCAGGACAACCGCATTACGCTCAAAGCAGGCAAGAGCCGCTTTAACTTGCAAACCTTGCCAGCGGCTGATTATCCTTTAATGAGCAAAGCCAGCGGTCAAAACATCAGTTTTAGCTTGGCACAGTCAGAGCTAAAGCGCCTGTTGAAACAGGTTGAGTTTGCCATGGCACAGCAAGATATCCGTTATTACCTTAATGGCTTGTTGCTTGAAGTGAATGGCAACCAATTGCATGTCGTAGGGACAGATGGTCATCGTTTAAGCTATACCAATACCACACTGGATCAATCTTTTGAAAAAACAGAGGTTATCTTGCCGCGTAAAACCGTGCTAGAGCTGACCAAGTTATTGGATGAGCAATCTGAAGCACCGGTGGTGATTGATTTGCTTAATGGCCAAGTCAGTTTTGAGTTTGGTGATATCCAGCTGATTAGCAAAGTGATTGACGGTAAGTTCCCGGATTACAACCGCGTGATTCCAACCGGCCATCAAAATACGTTTATGGTGAACCGTGTGGCGATTTTAAGTGCCTTGCAACGTGCTTCCATTTTGTCTAACGAAAAATACCGCAGTATTCGCATGGTGATCACACCAGGTTTGCTCAAGCTGATTAGTACCAATACTGAGCAGGAAGAAGCCGAAGAAGAATTGGAAATTAATTACAGTCAGGTTGGATTGGATATTGGCTTTAATGTCACGTATCTGATCGATGTGCTGAATAACCTAGGTGATGAGCAAATTGAGTTTGCCTTTGCTGATGCCAATAGCAGTTGTCTGATTACAGCGGCCAGTGATAGCAACTATAAATACGTTGTCATGCCAATGCGCATATAATGCCTGCACCCGTGTTTCACGTGAAACACGGGTGCAGTGACTTTTAAATCTCAATTAAAGAAACTTTTGTTATGGCACAGCCACAAGAATATAACTCAGACAGTATCAAGATTTTGGAAGGTTTGGACGCCGTACGTAAGCGCCCCGGCATGTACATTGGTGACACGTCAGATGGTTCAGGTTTGCACCATATGGTATTCGAAGTGCTCGATAATGCGATTGACGAAGCGCTGGCAGGCCATTGTGACGATATTAAAGTGATTATCCACCCGGATAATTCCATCAGTATTTCTGATAACGGCCGTGGTATTCCTACCGATATCAAAGACGATGACAAGCACGAACCTAAACGTTCTGCCGCTGAAATCGTCATGACTGAGTTGCATGCAGGTGGCAAATTTGACCAGAACTCTTACAAAGTGTCTGGTGGTTTGCACGGCGTGGGTGTGTCTGTGGTGAATGCCTTGTCTGACTGGCTGAGGTTGAAAATTTACCGCAAGGGGCAAGTGCATCAGATGGAGTTTCATCGCGGTGTGCCGCAAGCGCCGTTAGCCATCACTGGCACCACTGACAAAAAGGGCACAGAAGTTCACTTTCTGGCATCGGTTGATACATTTACCCTGGTTGAATATCACTTTGAAATTCTTGCCAAGCGTATCCGTGAACTGTCTTTCCTGAACAATGGCGTGAAGATCGAGTTGATCGACCAGCGCACAGGCAAGTCTGAAAACTTTGCTTTTAGCGGCGGTATCAAAGGCTTTGTGGAGTATATGAACCGTACTAAAACGGTGCTGCATCCAAAAGTGTTTTACGCCATCAGCGAAAAAGACAATATGACAGTAGAAGTCGCCATGCAATGGAACGATAGCTACTCTGAAACCGTACAGTGTTTTACCAACAACATTCCGCAACGCGATGGCGGTACCCATTTGACGGGTTTGCGTACGGCTATGACGCGTACGCTAAATCAATATATCGAACAAAACGAATTCGCTAAAAAAGCCAAAGTGGAAACCACTGGCGACGATATGCGCGAAGGCATTACCTGCGTGTTGTCGGTTAAAGTGCCGGATCCTAAATTCTCATCACAAACCAAAGACAAACTAGTGTCCAGCGAAGTGCAGCCAGTGGTCTCTGAGATTGTGGCGGCCAAACTGGCTGAGTTTTTAGAAGAAAACCCGGTGGATGCCAAAATTGTCTGTGGCAAGATTGTAGAAGCTGCCCGTGCGCGTGAAGCGGCACGTAAGGCACGTGAAATTACCCGTCGTAAAGGTGTGATGGACACCATGGGCTTGCCAGGCAAACTGGCCGATTGCCAAGAGAAAAATCCAGCCTTGTCTGAGCTCTACCTGGTCGAGGGTGACTCTGCGGGGGGTTCTGCCAAACAAGGGCGTGACCGTAAGTTCCAAGCGATTTTGCCGCTCAAAGGTAAGATTCTCAACGTCGAAAAAGCGCGTTTTGACAAATTGCTGGGCTCACAGGAAATCGCCACGCTGATTACAGCCATGGGCACCGGCATCGGTAAAGACGACTTTAATCTCGAAAAACTGCGCTATCACCGTATCATCATCATGACCGATGCGGACGTGGATGGTGCGCACATCCGTACCTTGCTGCTGACGTTCTTCTACCGCCAAATGCCAGAGCTGGTTGAAAACGGCCATATCTACATTGCGCAACCACCGTTGTACAAAGTCAAACAAGGCCGCGACGAGCGCTACCTCAAAGACGAACACGAGCTGGATGAATACCTGCTTAACTCCGCCCTGCGTGATGCCGTGCTGGTGACTAAAGAAGGTGGCGATATTCTCAAAGATGACGCCTTGACCAGTATCGCTAAACAAATGGTGCTGACAGAAGCGGTCATCCGCCGAATTGCCAACCTGTACGATGAAAGCGTATTGCGCGCCATTCAGGATTTAGGTGACCTTGATTTGAGTACCGAATCTGCGGCTAATACGGCGGCTGAAAAATTGCGTCCTATCCTGGGTGCGGTCGGCTCAGAGGTGATCGTGGCGCAAGACACTGAAACCAGCGCCTATCGCCTGGAAGTAAACAAATACGTGCACGGTAACCTGCAAAGCTGCGTCATTGATGCTGAATTTCTGAGCAGTGGCGATTACCGCCAGATCAACCGTACCTCCAACATGGTTAACAACCTGTTGGGTGAGGGCGCATTGATTAAACGCGGTGAAAAAGAGCAAAAAGTCAGTACCTTTAAACAAGCGCTGGACTGGTTGTTGGGTGAAGCCAAACATAACCTGAACATTCAGCGTTACAAAGGCCTGGGCGAGATGAACCCCGAACAATTATGGGAAACCACCATGGACCCCACCGTGCGTCGCCTGCTCAAAGTACAAATTGAAGACGCCATCGGTGCCGATGAAATCTTTACCACACTGATGGGTGACAATGTGGAGCCTCGTCGTGCGTTTATTGAAAGTAATGCACTTAGCGTCAGTTCACTGGATGTCTAATTCATTTCGTTTTTATCTGCATTAAAAAAGCGCCTGCGGGCGCTTTTTTATTATTCTGCTATTAGATTGGTTTTTAGTGTTGCCAGCGAATAGTCTGATGTGATTATCGGTGCGCCTGCGCTTTAAACATCCCAAGCCATACCTTGGGGTAGGCGGCAGCTTATTCGTGCGTTACGCGCGGTTGCTGGCACTATCTATCGCATTTGCGGCTGATAAAGGGGAGGCCATGTGTTCGGTAGGATTAATGGCCGCTAATTTATATGGATGGCCCGATAAACTGCCTCATTAACTGGCAGAGCCTGTGAAAAGCAGGATGCTGGCTGTTGCTTAAGTTAAAAGTGTTATCTTCCAGTCTTTGTACTTGCACTGGCACGCCTGCGAGCACCAGTTTTGTGGCATAGGCTTCGGCTTCATCCCTGAGAGGGTTGGTGTCAGTGCTGATGATCATGGCGTCTACGAGTCCGACCAGCCGGCAGGAATTGACCGGTGACACATAGGGGTGCAAGGCATTGCTGGCCACCTGCGTATAATCTGCCCATGCCCGACGACACGGACTATCTGCCACTGCCGCCAGCGACTTTGAGGTTTGCAGCGCATCCAGCATGGGGTTGATCAATATTTGCCCCTGCAGGCTGCATTGATGACGGCAAGCTAATCCGCGGTCGCGAAACAGCATGGCAACCACTGCTGCTAAATTACCACCCGCTTGCTCGCCGGCGACAAAAATCCGCTTAGCATCGGCGCCTATCGTTTTCGCGTGCGCACTTAACCACGCCAACGCTTCGTAGGCGACCTCTATCGGCCGGCCGTGCCCCCCGTTTCCCGCGACGCCGGTCGGCGGCAGGGCGAGCGGCCGG
>CAYPZE010000003.1:0-50481 GCA_964415305.1 uncultured Methylotenera sp. | reverse complement strand
CGATTGATCAACGATGGGCAAGGTTTGCTTTGACAGAACAAGGCTAGGTGCCTACAAAGTGAGTAGCGATTCATGAACCACTCTACACCTGGAATACAGTTGCATTCATCATTTGCGACCCGGTGCAAGAGATTCAAATGAATGACCTTGTAAAAGCTTAATTATGTTTGCAGATTTTAGATTTCAGCCGATAATTATATTTATCAACATAGAGTGGCTTCTTTACAGGTAACTCGACAACGTTGGTTTATTAGGAGATATACATTTATCGTTTATCACCATTTCTGGATTTACGGAGGTGTCGCGCAATGCCTTTGTTGGCATGGCTAAGTTTATTCTGCCTGCTGCTATCAATCCAGATTAGCCATGCTGCTCCCAGCGATGAGGTTATGCGTGGCAAACAAGTGGCGCAAATTGTCTATGGCATAGTCAGTTATACGCGCTGGCCTACGCCCCTTTCTAAACTTGAGATGTGCATCATCGGCGATACGCGGTACATGGATGCACTGATGGCATCCAATGCCATGAGTAACCACATCTCGATTCGTCAGATGGCTCTACATACTCCCGAAACCTTTGATCAATGCCAGATTGCTTACATTGGCTTTATGGAAATCAGTGAGCGTGATGCACTGCTGACTCAGATCATTAGTAAGCCCATACTGATCATCAGCGAGCCCCCGCCCGCGTGCAGCGCTGGGGGCATGTTCTGCCTGCAATTTCGCGAAGATAATATCTATTTTGAGGTCAATCTTGACACCATTGCGCGCAGCGGTTTGCGTGTTCATCCTAATGTGCTAAAACTAGGTAAGCGTAAGGCTACACAATGACCGTTTCTAGCTCATCACTCCCAAGACTAGATCAAGTACTCTGTCGCGCGCACTTGAGCGTAGCGCTGATTGCCGTCATATCCTCCGGTATTGCCTTAACCTTCGCTGGCATATATGCTTTGCAAGCTTATGCCACGCAAAATATGCAGCTGGTAGCGCGCTCACTCAGTTATACGGTAGAGGCTGCTGTGTTGTTTAATGATAAGTTGGCAGTGCAAGAGGCTCTGGACAAGGTTGGTAACCGTGAAGATGTGGCCGTCATACATATTACCGGCCGCGATGGCACAACATTGGCTAGTTGGAAACGACCGGATACAGGCCATTTGTTCAGACCGGACAGTTTGCTGGCAAACAGCGTCATGCCGAAGCCCTATGAATACCCTGTCACTCACGACAATCTCAATATAGGTCTCATTCGTCTGACACCTCACAGCCGGGTGCTAATAGAATACATGATCACTGGAATAGGTTGCATTATTGCGTGCATGCTGTTCAGTACCTTGCTGGCACTAATGCTCTCCCGCCGAATGCATGCGGGGATTTCTGCGCCGCTAAATATTTTGGCCGATACAGCACACCGCGTTCGCCAATATCGCAGTTTCGGTTTGCGCGCGCCTACGGCAAATATTGCTGAGCTCAATCAACTGAACCAAGACTTTAATGCCCTGATGGATGAACTCGCAACCTGGCAGCGCCATGTCAAAAGTGAACACGACACTCTAGCCTATCACGCCAATCATGATAGCTTGACTGGGCTGTGCAATCGCAAAGTGTTCGAAAACGAACTTGAACAAGCCATGCAGGAGGCTATATCTAGCAACAATGCTGTGGCAGTCATGTTTATGGATGGTGATCACTTCAAGGTAGTCAACGACACCTACGGTCATGGCGCTGGAGACGAGGTTCTCAAAATCATGGCGCGGCGCATCAGTGGCCAGTTCCGTGAGTGCGATATTGTGGCTCGATTAGGCGGGGATGAGTTTGCCGCACTGATTAAACACATAAATCATGTCGAAGATGTAAAATACATTGCTGATAAAATTGCTCATCAGATGCAATCTCCTATTGTGCTACCAAACGGTGAGATCATTATGTGCTCGATGACTATAGGAATGGCACTCTACCCTGACCATGCGAGTAACGCACAAGAGTTACTCTCGGCAGCAGACGAGGCAATGTACAGGGCCAAGGGCCAACGTCGCGGCAATTGGTCTATCGGTTAATCATGATTGAGCTCATCAACAGCCAGCCATAAGCCCAGCGCAGGATATCATTGCAAGGGTTTCCGAAATCTAAAAGAGAAAGCTAAAATTGTATTCATACATTCGTTTAAACCTTTGGTATGTAATAGTGGCATTCAGCCTCTCATTATGCCTATCAGGTTGTCAGTCTCACCCTGTAACCCCTCCACAGGAAACTCTGCTGCAGAAGCAAGTCCGAACGCTTAAGGAGCAAGGTTTTGTATATACCGAAGATGGCTGGGCGCTCAGCTTCGCAGACAAATTGCTGTTTGATACCAATCAGGCCGTGCTCAATGAGAAAAGTCGCCTCGTAGTGAGCAAGACAACTATCGCACTCCTATCGGTCGGTTTAGAGAACATGCGCATTGAAGGCCATGCTGACTCTACGGGAAAAGAATCTTATAATGTTGAGCTTTCAGAACAGCGTGCCTGGGCAGTCGCTGACGCCATCATACAATCTGGAATGCCCAAAAGTGGCATCATAGTGAGGGGCATTGGCTCAAAGCGACCTGTAGCGAGCAATTCAACAGAGGCCGGCCGAGCAGAAAATCGCAGAGTGAGTATTATTGTGGTGACTGAATAAGTCTACAGAGTCCTGTGAACCATCCGTGGTACCTTTGTAAAGATTCCCGCGACCAACACCACAACCTTTACCATCATCAATTGAATAATTAACAACCCAATTGTCACTATCTATCATTTGCGCTTAGTTTGTTCCCCAGGGTTCTTGCAAACCTCCCATAGCAGTGAATGGTGCGTATACTCAGAGAAGATGAGTTGCACTCTAGAAACCTTTTCCCAGCATGGATTAGGCCTATTTAGCTAACAATGATCATCTTGATACAAAATTTCCACAAAAGTATCAACAAATAGCCTTCTTTTTACCATCCAAAATCCAAAATTCTTAAGTAGGTAAACGCCCATAATTGCCCTAGAAGGTACCAACTTTAATGTCACAGAACAATCTTGTTTTGTGACATTAAAGTTGGTAACCGTAAATTCAGTTTATTCAAGCACATAGAATTATCATCAAATTACATTAAAGATGGTAACCAAAAAATCATCGAATTCTTAGCAAAGTTTTCTGGTATGAATTGTTTTTAATCTATATGATTAAAGCATCCTCAGTTGAATTTACATACGTTCAATAGTTTATGAAAAACGACTCGCCAAGAAATGCATCTCGCACTGAAATTCATACCTTGGCAGAAGAGGTATTTGGTTCTAGCATTAAGGCTGATGAATGGTTAAATGAAGTTCATACACTACTTGGTAAAAGTCCAATTGATTATGCCAAGACAGAGTGTGGGCAAATCGAAGTTAAAAAAATATTAACGGCAATACTTTATGGTCATGCCTTATAAGTATGTTGACAGTAAAAGATCGTGCTTACTGAATCGCCGCTAGTTAAATAGACATCTATAAACAGTATCTGGAACCTGATAATCGCCTAGTAAAGCGGGTGAAGTACCTGTAGCCAATTGCTCAATAGCTAAATTTAAACTGCAAAATTTGCATACAATACTTCAAGCTTATGCAAGTTTTGCAGGAAAATTCAACCTAATACAACTTTAGTCATTAATAATCAATGTCTTAAAAGGTGGAATATTTTTTGCCATACCCTCTGTAGTAGAGGGAGATATCAATGGCAAGCATAATAAAATCAAGTTTTTCAAATTTAACAGGGAAGTCAGAAGTAACGGCAATCAGTCTGTGGGTTGTTTTTATAATGGCAAGTTCGAATTACTCACTGTTCCATGGCATCACAAAAATATATCCACTTACGATACACAATATCCCCTTTCTAGTATCAATCTCCCTATTTTTCACATTCTTAACAGCAATCTTTTTTCTTTTCGTTTGCTTAGGGAGATATGCACGCTGGGTTCTAGCTTTTTTTCTAATTGTTTCTTCTCAAGCCGCGTATTACATGGATCATTTGGGTGTAATCATTGATACGGTAATGATTGATAACATCATACAAACTGACCGAAATGAAATTTCTGGATTAATAACTAGCAGCTTAATTGTCAGGACATTTATTTTTGGTTTAATCCCGGCGTGGTTGGTGATTAAGTATTTCCCCAAGAATACCAACTTTAAAAAAGAATTAATTGCCAGACTTAAAACCATAGGCTTTCTGATTTTGGGCATCGTTGCTTTGGTGATTCCGTTTACAGCCGACTACGCGACATTCATCCGTGAGCACAAAATTGTTAGGTTTTATGCAAATCCAACCTATGCTACTTATTCATCGATTAAGTTTTTAACAAGTAAGTTGAGCGGTAAAGTAAACAATGGGCCTTTAATCAATGTTGCCGGCGATACAAAAAACCTTGACCTCGCAGATAGTAAAAAAGAGCTGATCATTATGGTTGTAGGTGAAACGGCTAGGGCTGATCGTTTCTCACTAAATGGTTATAAGCGCGATACTAATCCTCGCCTATCGAAAGAAGATGTTGTTAGCTTCAGTAATGTATCTTCATGTGGGACTTCTACGTCCGTTTCTGTTCCCTGCATGTTTTCCTCTCTTGGAAGGGAAAACTATGACAAAGAAAAAGCATTAGCCCAGGAAAACCTTCTTGATGTATTGAATCATCATGGAATTGCCGTCTTGTGGAGAGACAACAACTCTGACTCTAAGGGCGTGGCAACGCGTATACGTTATGAAGACTTTAAGTCTCCTACGCTTAACCCCGTCTGTCACGGAGAGTGTAGAGACATTGGAATGTTAAATAAGCTGGATGAATATATTAATCAAAATAAGGGTAAAGACATATTCATCGTATTACATCAGATGGGCAACCATGGTCCCGAGTATTATCGTCGCTATCCCAAAGAGTTCGAAAAATTCAAACCCGCTTGCCAAACAGGTGAATTACGAGATTGCACCCAGCAGGAAATTGATAATGCCTACGATAATGCTATTTTATACACTGATTACTTTCTATCAGAGGTCATAAGTTTTCTTAAAAAGCATGACGATAGATTCGAGACTGCAATGCTATATGTTTCAGACCACGGTGAATCACTCGGTGAGCATGGGCTTTACTTGCATGCAGCACCATACATGCTGGCCCCCAAAGAACAAAAGCATGTTCCAGCAATTTTATGGACAGGCAGCAACTTTGATTACAACATTGACGATATCAAGCCATTTAAAAACCAAGCACTTTCACACGATGACTTGTTCTGTTCAGTCATGATTGCATATGAATTAGAGTCAGGTATGTGTGGTGGCAAGAATAAAATGCTAACCAAGAATAAAAACCTAAAGAACTATGCTATCTCTGATGAAAGCAACAGTATTCGCATAGATTGAAATTAGAGATCAAGGTTAGATTCGAGAGCTTTGTTGAAAATCACTTTAACAATAAGCCCTGTCGACTCTGGTTGTTTATTAATTAACATGATTTCTGCATGATGCTTTTGAGCAATTTCTTGAGCAATTGAAAGACCTAGCCCGGAACCTGGCACCTTGTCACTTTGAGAGCGATAAAATCGCTCAAACACTTTGTTCATATCATCGGGATTGATGCCAGGTCCTGAATCTTCAATTTCTATTTCAATGGCATGATGATGTGATCTTATTTGAATATTAATTAACCCACCCTCTGGGGAATAGTTGATTGCGTTCACCAGAAGATTATTCAATAGAATCTCAATTTCATCAGCTATTCCAGAGATATGTACGTTATCAGAATAGGTCATTCCAACATCTAGTCTTTTTTCCAGGTAGATAGAACGAAGATCATTTAATACCCTTACGATAAGCGCATTCAAGTCTATGTTGCTCACTGATTCTGGTCGCGCATTAGGTTCAACCTTTGACAGAGTCAATAATTGCGCTACCAAACGCTCCATTCGAGTGAGACTGTCAAAAACACGTGGCAGTCGATCCTGCAGTTCTTTTTGGTTGGCATTGCTTAATGAAGACAGTTGTAGCCTCAATGCGGTGACTGGCGTTCTGAGCTCATGTGCTGCATCGCTGGTAAATCTTTTTCTGAGCGAAATGAATGCATTCACATTTCTCATCCAAACATTTAAAGATCGGATGATTGGAATCAATTCCTTTGGCTGATTATTTTCATTAAATAGATTCAGATCCTCCACATTTCGTCTGGCCATCTCTTCTGACATCACAGTAAGCGGCTTGAATGTTTTCTGAATAATCATTAACGTAACAATAATTAGAAAAGGCACCACCAGCAATTGTGGAATAATTAACTTGATGGCCACATCTCGGATTGTGTGTTGGCGAAGTTGATAATCTTGTGCCACCACACCCGTCAAGCCATCTTGTTTTAAGATAAAAATGCGCCAGCGCTTGTGCGCTACCCATTCTGTAAATAAACCAGATTTGTCGGTTTTGGCTGCAAAGTCTCCTTGATGCGATTGATAAATAAGCTGATTATTTTGTTTCACCTGGATAAGATAATCCTGCTCTCCATGCAGCTTAGATTTTCTAAGTCCAGAAATGAAGTTCTGCTCGGTTGCAGCATGTCCAGCATAATTCTCAATCATGGCCGCTGCCAAATGTTCCATATTCGCGTCATATAGCTCACCTAATTCGTCTTCTGCTGAGTGATAGGATAAAAAAGAGAGCAGCCCAATAATGAGAACAATACCCAAAGAAAGATAAATAGTCAGTTCAAACTTAATAGAGCGCATTTATTATTCCTTTTTGTCAGGAAAGGCATAGCCAATGCCTCTGATGGTCTGGATGATATCCTGCCCAAACTTTTTGCGAATATGATGCACGTGCACCTCTACCGCATTGCTTTCAATCTCGTCACCCCAGCCATAGAGCTTTTCCTCCAATTGCGATTTAGAAAAAATCATGCCTGGCTGCGACATCAGGTGATACATGATTGCGAATGCTTTACTGGAGAGCCTGTGACTTAACGCACCAGCAGATAACGTGTAATTTGCGGTATTTAATACCACACCATTAATTTCAATCTGATTGGTAAGCCGCTCTTCTTTGCGCCTGAAAATAGCCCTCAGTCTGGCTTCCAGTTCTTCGATGGCAAATGGCTTCAGCACATAGTCATCTGCGCCCGCATCTAAGCCCTCAATACGCTGTTCGATGGCATCCCTGGCAGTAATGACGATCACTGGCGTTTGATTGCCGGCTTTTCTGAACTCAGTGAGCCATTCAATTCCGTTTTTTTTGGGTAATCCAATGTCGAGCAAAATTGCATCGAATACCTCTTGCATGATTGCCTGTTCGGCCTGCATCGCATCCTTAACCCAATATACGGCGTGCGCTCGCATCGCCTGTTGCAATCCTTCGCCTATCATCGCGTCGTCTTCCACCAGCAGAAGTTTCACTTTGCGTCTCTCCATGACATTTACGAGCAGATTAAACACTTAATCTTAAGGTTGCCTTAAGAAAAGCACTGCAAGATGCCCTCTAATATAATTAATTTCACACTCTTTATGAACCGAATAATCTGCACCAGGATTGCTTTGTCGTTCTTTGTAGCGCTGCTGACTGCCTGTCAGGGTCCACAGTCTATCAAACCTAAAGAACTCGTTGCCAATATCGTGTCCCAAGACCAGTCATTGCAATCGAAGCAACATGAGCAACTTAATGAAACAGATGAGTTTCTTTCTGAGTATGCTGCGGTCATACTCGCCTTGCGTAACAATCCTACTTTTCAAGCGCAATTAACAGAACTGGAGATTGCGCAGGCAGACTTGCAACTCGCCAGTCAAATCAGCAATCCTTCAGTATTTTATGCTTTTGGAGTAGCGAATAAACCTTATCGGTATGCCATAGAGTTTCCACTTGAGGCGTTATTGCTCAGGCCGTTACGACTTAAGCAAATGCAAGCTCAATCAAAACAGGCGCAACTCCAATTAATGCAAACTGGATTCTCACTTGTGCGCGACGCGCGTGTCGCTTACGCACAAGCCGTTATTAGCCAGGAAAAAGTTAAAAGACTGGAGGAGGCTTTAAGTGTTAACAATACGATCACCCGATTAGCTAAAACTCGTGAGAATTTAGGGGATACCAGCGCTCAAGATTCGCTGATTGCAGAAAACGAAATGTTATTAGTCGAGCGAGACTTGCAATCTGCAAGGATTGAAGCACGGATTGCGAATACTCAACTCATGCATATGCTTAATCACGCAAATGAGACACGGAAGTTATCACTAAGCGATGCACTGTTACCTTCCTGTTCTGCGGAAGACATTAGCCAATTAAAAACTGCTGCGATCTCTAGCAGAGCAGATGTCCTTGCTGCTGATGCTGCGATTGAGGCAGTGAAAGAGAAGCGCCGTCTGAATGGGGTGAACTGGTTAGCGCCTGCAGCCATTGCTGATGCGACCAGTGGCGAGACCAATGGTCATGTGCTGGCGCCAGCCATCAGATTCAATTTGCCTGTGTTCAATCAAAATCAGGGACAGGTTGAACGCGTCGATGCAGAGCTGGTAAAAGCCTTGCACGAGGCTGAAGCGACCAAGCTGAAGGCCTCCATGGATATTCAAGTCAGTCAATTCAAATACCAGCGTGATTGCCAAGAGTGGCAACAGTTACAGACAGCGTTACTTCCCAACTCAGTGCAAGTCATTCATGACGCTGAAACCGCCTATCAGAACGGTGATATTGCTTATTTAAGTGTGCTGGAAAGCACCAGAAAATATCTCAATCTTAAACTGCGAGAGACCCAACTGAAAGCAGACATGATTCTGAGTTGGTCGGACCTCATGCGCAGCACCAGCACCACCCAAAGTCTCACGATTAATCATCATTGAAAGAGAAGTCATGTCGATCAACCACCACATGATAGTCATTAAATCACATCGCTTTATAACATGCCTGTTAGGTATGTTTATGCTGTGCCCATTATTTGCTCTATCCGCAACAATCACTGCCAATGAAAATCAGTTCAATCAGGTCGAATTATCAAACAATGCAATCAAGAAATTGGGATTGGAAGTAAGAGAAATACGCTCGGCAAAAGCACTTTCATCAAAGCTATTTCCAGCACAAATCGGCTATGCGCCTCAAGCGCTCACTAATTACATCACTCCTTTTAATGGGTATGTCGACTTGAATGCTCATTTGCATTTGGGAGATAAGGTCAAAGCAGGACAACCGCTACTCAAAATCAAACCCGTGGTGACACCAGAAACTAGACTGAGTTTGCTAACCAACCTTTCAGATACGGAAGGACAACTCAAATCCTCGCAGGAACAAGTAGAAGCGAATCGCTTGGTATTTAACAGAGCCAGGCAGTTATTTATGCAGCACGTAGGCAGTCAAAAGAGTGTCGATGATGCACAAGCTAATTTAGCGATTGCAGAAACCAATCTCAATACCGTCAAGCAGAAACACGCGCTGCTGAAACAAGCTGTCGCAGAGGGCGCAAGCGGCGTATATGAGATTAAAGCAGCGAGAGACGGTGTCATTACTAGTGTCAATTTTACTTCCGGCCAACTCTTGGCCGGAGGTAGTAAATTGCTGGACATCGTGAGTACCAATCAATTACTGATCACCGTTTTCGTTCCACAAGAGCAGATTAAAAAGTTGCAATTAAACGATGCCTGGATTTCAGATGATGCGGTAAGCGATAAAGAAATCCATTTAAAGAAAGTGATGCTGCCCCTAGATGCAGATCCGCAAACAGGGATGCGCAAGGTGATGTATATATCCTCGGATATAGAAGAGCTTGGCGTGATGCAAAAACTAAGTGTCAACATTTTTGAGCGAGCACCAAGACTGATGGCATTAGGCATACCCTGTTCGTCAATTGTGGTCGATATGTATGGAGGTGAATGGATTTACCTCAAAGAGGATGAAACGCATTTTCGGCGTGAACGAGTGTTTGTCTCAGACAAGACCTCAAACGCCTGTGTAGTTAAAAAGCCACATCTGACAGGACGATTTGTTGTGTCTCAGGGTGCTCAAGAATTATTTGCGCTTGAAACAGGCTACACGCATTAGGGTATAACTGAATATGTTGAAAAAACTGACGATGCGGGCGATTCAGCTACGCCACCTTATAATTGCCCTGGCAATCATGCTTATTTTGGCGGGATTGCGGTGGATTCCAGAAACGCCGATGGATGTCTTCCCTGAGTTTTCTCCAGTCAAAGTGGAGATACAAACTGAAGCACCAGGGCTATCGAGTCTGGAAACAGAACAACTGATCTCCATTCCAGTTGAGCATGCCATGAATGGAATTCCGCATCTTAAAACATTGCGTTCAAAGTCGGTGCTTGGCCTCTCATCTGTTGTCATGCTGTTTGAGCCCAACACCCAGATTGACGTGGCCAGACAGGCTGTACAAGAGAGGCTATTGCTAGTTAGCCAACGCTTGCCTGTAAACGCTAAAACACCTGTGATGCTGCCACCGTTATCTTCGCTTTCCAGGGTATTAAAAATTGGCTTAACTTCAGGTCAACTATCCATCCAACAGTTAAGCACAAAAGCATTGTGGACAATACGACCTCGTTTGATGTCTATTCCAGGCGTGGCCAATGTTGCGATCTGGGGATTACGCGAGCCTGAACTGCATATTCAATTTAAACCGCTTAAACTTTCACAATACCAACTCTCTGTTTCCCAAGTCGGTCAACAAGTCACGTCTGCAATCAGTTCTGAGGGATCAGGTTACCTCGATACGGATCAGCAAAGACTGGCTGTCACTTATGACCGGCCCACAATCTCAAAAGAAGATTTTATGGACATGGTAGTGGGGATTAATAATGGCATCCCCATTACGCTTGGGCAAGTCGCAGAGATTGAGTGGCATCATGCGATGCCTATTGGCGATGCCGTCATCAATCGCGGAGACGGTTTGTTGTTGATTGTCGAAAAACATCCTGATGCTAACACGCTGAAAGTGACCGCAGACATTGATCGGGCGCTTAAAGAATTGAAGCCCGGTTTAAAAGATGTCACATTGGATGCCACCATCTTCAGGCCAGCATCGTTTATTGAGCAAGCCATCGACAACCTAAAACAAGCCATTCTGGTTGGCATAGCGTTAGTTGCAATCATTTTATTCTGGTTCTTACGCAAGCCCGGTCCAGCCGTGATTAGCCTGGTTGCCATTCCGGTATCTTTGGTAACCGCCATCTTAATTCTTACCTGGTTGGGAATATCTATTAATACAATGGTGCTTGCGGGGCTGGTGATTGCATTAGGTGAGGTCGTCGATGATTCGATTATTGATCTGGAGAATATTCTACGTGCGGTAGAAAAGAATCAAAACAGCCAGCATCCTAAATCTCTTCTGAAAGTGATTGTTCAAGCCTCCTATGAAGTGAGAGGCGCAGTGATCTATGCCACGCTTATTGTGATGTCAGTATTCATTCCGGTCTTTTTCCTTGAAGGCATTGCTGGTGCATTCTTTAAACCACTTGCATATGGCTATTTGTTAGCCATCTCAGCCTCACTGCTGGTAGCCCTCATATTGACACCCGCGCTGGCATATTGCCTATTGAAGAACACACGGCATATTCCTCACGCCAATTCACCAGAGCTTACCGTTGTGAACAAATGGTTATCTCGCATGTTGGAACAACCAAAAAAAGTCGTGCTCGGTGCGATGATTGGATTGTGTTTGATCATGTGTAGCATCCCATTTCTTGGTTCCGAATTCATACCGGCTTTTAAAGAGCGAGATTTTTTGATGCACTTTGTTTCGCGCCCAACGACATCCGTTGAACAGATGAAAAAAATGACTGTTCGTGCCAGTGAGGAGTTGATGCAAATCGAGGGAGTCAGAAACTTGGGGGCACATATCGGGCGCACTGAAGTCGCTGATGAAGTGGTGGGTTCGAATTTTGGTGAGCTCTGGGTAAGCATTACTCCAAACGTCCCTTACGAAGAAACGGTGCAAAAAATCAATCAAACAATCTCTGGGTACACCGGCATTTTTACGGATGTACAAACCTATCTGAAGGAGCGCACTAAGGAGGTAATGTCTGGTAACAGTTCGAGTATCGTGATTAGATTATTTGGCGATGACTTGGAGACACTTAGAAATAAAGCCGAAGAAATACGTCAAATAATAGCAACAGAGCCTGGCGTGATTGATCTGAAAGTTGAATCGCAAGTATTGGTGCCACAAATTCATGTGCGTATTAAAAATTCGCACGCTGCAAAATATGGAATCAATGAAGCTGAGATCAAGCAGGCACTGACTTTGATGACGCAAGGCAAAGTTCAGGGCGAAATATTGATGGATCAGGCAAGATTTAATGTGCGTCTCATCAGCAATCACCCAGTACGTGATAACTTGATGTCACTTAGACAGTTGCAAATATTAAGCCCAACAGGGGCAGTTGTGCAGCTATCGGATGTTGCTGATATCTATATTCAACCAAGACCAAACGAGGTGAAACGAGAATCTGCTTCTCGAAAAATTGACATCTCTGCCAATGTGGCTGGAAAAGATAGTGGTGGCGTTGCCTCGTCTATTGAAAATAAGCTCTCACATATCAAGTTGCCAGATGGCTATTACATTAAATTCATGGGCGAGTACGCAGAGCAGAGAACTGCAACTAAAACGCTGATTGCATACACATCCTTGGCACTTCTGGTTGTTTTTATACTGATTAAAACATCTCTTAAATCAGTACGATTAACGCTGATGTTGTTTGCAATGCTTCCTTTTGCGATTGCTGGTGGTGTTCTGGGAATATGGTTTTCCGGGGGAGTGACATCTCTCGGCGCCATGATCGGATTAATCGCCGTGATTGGGATTGCAGCTAGAAATGGCATTTTGATTATTTCAAATGTTCAGCAACAGTCCCAGAATTCTGCGATAACAAAGGAAATGCTAATATCTGCCATATCAAGCCGCACTAGAGCAATCGCCATGACAAGTTTAGCAACAACGATGGCTTTAATGCCGATCATATTTAAAGGGCCAATTTCAGGATATGAAATTGAGTACCCGTTGGCTTTGGTTGTTGTCAGTGGTTTGTTGTTTGCAGTGGTGGCCAATGTAGTGTTGTTGCCGTCTCTACTGTTGATTACTAAGATCCGGAATGGGACATCTTTTTAAAATTAGTTTGAGATTAAACCGGCTGCCTGAGCTATCCTACTAGAGAATCAAAATTACGGCTTAAAGGGGGCTAGTAAATTAGTGGCGATTCAGACAACGGGAAAGTTGCTATTCAATAATTAAAAGAGGTTTATCTTAAATTAGCAGGAAGACAGCTTGTTATGTGGTTGAAGAAACCCAATCCCGAAATCCCACCGCTCTTTCATCACATGAATGAGCGCCTTGGAAATATAAGAGCAGAAACCCCTGACCTATTTCCAGACTTCAGCTCGGCTAAAGAGCTTCTAGCAGTTTCAGATTACTCTAATGACGACGGAAAGGGCTCCCATCAAGTCATCACCTTCTTTATCAGCGACTTTGGCAATGCACAAAAATTCTTTGAGGCCAGAGAAGAATTCCGTCGTAATAAAATTGATTTTGTCCGAAACTTTCAATTTAAGAAACTGAGAACAAACAAAGACCGTGAACGATTAAGGTTACTTGATCAATTTCTGCAGACCTTTGATTCTATCAATGGCATTATCTTTACCGTCCTTATACACAAGGATATTCAATACCTTTTCGGTGAACCCTGTGATGGCCTTTTGCAAAAAGAAGAGCTAGGCACATGGAGACCTCACATCGCTGAGAAACTACTCCGTATTCTGCATTTTCAAGCATTGTTTACTTTCGGCTTATCAAGTCCGGGACAAAAGTATCTCTGGATGACTGATCGTGATGCCATCACTGATCAGATAGACAAATTAGGCGAAATTGCACAGCGTATTTTTACTCAGTACGCCCACCATGGTTTTGATCCATTTGCATATGCTGAACCACTTGGCGATTTAAATAGCCCTTTCAAGGATTACCTTTCAATCCCCGATTTAGTGGGTGGTGCGACATTAGAGCTGATGAACAACCAGCACACTAACTACAGCCGAGAGATCGAACTCAATACCATGGTCCAATTAAAGACTTACAAGATTTTGCGCTGGATGTACTCCACAAGCAAAAACATCAAGCATCTTGGATGCAGGCTCTACGGGAATGCAGAGGAGACAAATGTTTCGTTTTTTCAATTAAATAAAGATACCAATAACGATAAATGGTTAAACATATGACTTCAGATAAAGTTGGTAACCAAAAACTATCAAAGCGCTCTATTCTGCTTACCAAATGCATGGCTATTTTCAATTATTACCTTTGGGTCCGTGAATTTTTGTTTGACTTCAATCGCTCTCTTATATCTCTGGAGGAGATGCTTATGCTGACGCGCCTAAATGCTTTCTAAATTCTTGTTCCAGAGACTTCCGAACCAGAGGTGCTTCGTTTTCTAAATATCGATGGACTGCAGACCAAGCCTCTTTGTCATCAGGAAAATACTCATCATTCCCGAGGTCAGCTAACATTCTATCGAGTAAGTTGTGACTGCAAGAACTCAATAGATCATTTACTCGCTTCAAAAGAGCTTGGAGCTGAATCGACGTTTCTTCAGGGATAAAGATTTCATGTCGTCGGATATATTCAGATAACGATCTTCGGGCATCCTCCGCTCTGTTCAATGCACTTGATAAAAGATCACGCGCTATGTCATTACTCCCTAGCGCTAACGCCGCTGAAGCATCCTCAAAGTCAAGAATTAGATCATATATTTTCTCCACCACCTGTGACTGGCGTTCATGTAGTTTGGTGAACCGCACATTATGCTCGTGTGCTGCCATTCCCAGTCGCTGCTTTAGTTCTGCTGTTGCAAGCTCAGTGCGAAGAGACAGATCACTTTCGAAGTTATGCAAATCCTTTGCTAAGAGTTGAGACAATAGGGATCTTGCAAGCCAGCCTAGTACAGCTAGAAGTATTGCATTACCGCCGAAAGCGACGAGAATAGTTTCCCAAGGGCTCATAGCCATCCCAATAATTCAAAATCAGACCTTCAAAGTTACCACAAGTTGGTTAAAGCGAATGCTGTAAAAATGCGAGCGCTCAGCAATTTAAGTATCAAGATATTGATTCAGGTGACGCACTTCATCGAAAGAAGTTTGTTGAAATAAGATATTAATTATTAAGTTGGTTTAAACTTAAGACGAACGTCACATAGTTAAAAATAGGAAAAATTGATGCCCCAAGAATTAGAACCAGTTGGGAGGGATATTGTATTTATTAGCAAGGCTACTCCCGGTGATGACGAATTCGTTTTATGGTTGGCCCCACGGCTGGAGGCAGCGGGTTACAAAGTCTTTGCCGATATATTAAGTTTAGATGCTGGGGATAGATGGCGAAGAACAGTTACATCAACCCTGCAAAATAACTCCATCAAAATGCTCTTGTGTTGTAGTAACAGCACCTTAGATAAGGTAGGTGTACAGGAAGAGATCGGAATTGCTTTGGATTTGACTAAAGAATTAAAAGATCCAAAATTCATAATTCCATTAAAACTTGAAAACTATAAAAAGCTGTTTGGGATTGGCGAGCTTCAATGGGTTGATTTCAGCAAAGGTTGGGCTGACGGTCTAGATAAGCTTTTAGATCATTTCGATAAGCAAAGTGTCCCCAAGGTTTATCAAAAGGCTCAGATCAATCCTGAATGGGAAAAGTATCGAAAAAAACTTGCCATTGAGGTAGAGCATACTCCAGAGCAACTTATCAGCAATTGGCTCAGGGTTAAGTCTATGCCTGACTTCATTCATTACTATGAGCCATCAGGGGCAGTTAATCATGACCTCCTAAAACAGGCTGTTGCAATCAGTAAATATCCAATTGAGCAAAGATTTAGAGGGTTCTTCTCCTTTGCCAACTTAGAGGAAGTTAATACAGAGTTCACTAATTCTGGAAAGTTTGTAGCCAGTAAGTCAATTGCAACTGACATCTTTGTGGAAAATGGTTGTGAAGGTCCAGAAATCCATCCCAAGGAGGCTAAGAAATTAATATCTTCATTACTTCGTCAATCTTGGGAGCTGTTTTGTAAAGAAAAAAAATTGGGTTTATATCCCAGCGCCAGTATGCCTGCTTTCTTTGCCAGTGATACCCACGTTGCAGTAGGTAAAAAGATAGCTTGGGGAGCAGCGGACAAAAGAAGATATTCCATGCTCAGAAATTCTTCAGGCGGCAGAGTATGGCAGTTTGGGCTCTCTGCAGCACCGAATCTATGGCCATTTATTCATTTCAAAATGAAGTCCAGAGTTATTTTTGCAGAGCTTATTGGTAATAAACAAGCTGGCGATGTCATTGATGCGGTTTCAGAACAGCATCGGCTACGAAGAAGTGTATGTAGCACATGGAGAAATAAGCAGTGGCATGGCAGATTGATGGCATTTTTACAATTGCTTTCCGAAGGCAGCGAATTTATTAACCTCCCATTGTCACCAAGCGCTTCAGTTTGCTTGGAAGCTATTCCAATGATTGTTGAATCTCCGGTGTCGACTGCTTTACCCAATAGCATGGATGAGGATGAGGAAGAGCAGGACTTATCAACACTTGGAAACTTTGAGTTGGAAGAGGAAGAGATCTAATGGATTTTCCTAAACTAGAACCCAAAATCGAATACATTGAAGAGCCACAATTAGAGTTTGGCCATAATCAATTGAATGACAATCCTAAAGATGGATTATTTCTTTATGGACCTTATAACAATACTTCTATCACTGAGATATCAGTTGGCGTAATTGGTAGCAAGGATGGAGTTGGGTATTTCAAGGATTGGGTGGAAACCTTACACTCATTCATTCCACTACCTCCTCCCGGAAAAAGAGATAAGCAGAACAGGCTTCATCTTGCCAGTTTTCCCGGCATTAAAGAGGCATTTAATATTTCGATTGATCCAAATAGAATTGTTTCAAAACACATCGATGTTAAAGCAATAGAAAGATGCACTGCGACTGAAAATCAGCATGAAGCAGTTAGGAAAGTAGTTGATCTATTCATTAAGGAAATTGAGCATCATCACAATAATGAAGAAAAGAGAATTGATGTATGGGTCTTTGTCATACCAGAAATCATCTTTGAGCGATGCAAGCCACTTTCAAAAAGATCTGGCTTGGAGCTTACTAAAGGCGACTTTTCCAAGAAGCAAAAAATTAAAACGGACCTTCCGCTCTTCCAGGATGTTATTGATCAAACAGATGAAAACATTTTTGATGATGTTCCAGATTTCCATCGTCAGGTTAAAGCACGACTCTTGAAATTGGGATATCCCTCTCAGTTGATCCGGGAAACAACCATCGCTCCGAATCAATTTTTAAATGCTGCAGGCAAGCCGAAAAGAAGACTACAAGACCCGCCAAGTGTCGCATGGAATTTAGCAACGGGTCTGTATTATAAAACCCAGGCCGAACCGCCGTGGAAGCTTTCAACGGTTCGTCCTGGAGTGTGTTACATCGGTCTTGTTTTTAAATTAATTCCCAATGACAAGCTTCAGCACGCATGTTGTGCAGCTCAAATGTTCTTAAATGAGGGAGACGCTGTTGTATTTAGGGGCGCGAATGGTCCTTGGAAGACCGGCGATTATGATTACCACTTGAAAGCGCCTGAGGCTAAAGAGTTAGTCACAAAGGTACTCAATACTTTCACTGAAAAAAATGGAGTGCCTCCAAAGGAGTTCTTCATTCATGGCGGCACCTATTTCAATAATGAAGAATGGAATGCGTTTGCTGAAAGTGCTCCTGAAGGTACCAACATTGTTGGGGTGAGAATTAAAACAACCAATGGCGATTCGAAATTATTCAGAAATGGTGATTATCCGGTACTCAGAGGTACTGCATTAATAATTGATGAGTCAAACGCGTATCTTTGGACGACTGGTTTCGCTCCAAGGATTGATACCTATATTGGCCCTGAAACCCCGAATCCTTTGATGATTACCATCTTGAAACATACTGGTGAAAAACCGGACATTCGAAATGTTCTTTCAGATATCCTTGGTTTAACTAAGATTAATTACAATGCTTGTAACTATAACGACGGCCTTCCGGTAACAATTAGGTTTGCAAATAAAGTCGGAGAAGTCCTAGTGATGGGGTCCGCAAGGAATGCTGAAAAACAACCATTAAAGTTTTATATTTGATATGGCGAAGTATATTGATCGTTACTACTCATTAGTAACTATGATTCTGATTTCCTTGTTTATTGTCTATCTGTACTCAATGAATCGCCACTAAGCTTGTAGACATCGTTTAGCCGATTGATTGAACTGCTCTTCAAAGCCCATCGGAGATGACAAGTTATTGCCAAACTAGACCAATTCGAGAAAGAGTATTACAATAACATCAACAACTGACCCATGGTATATTGTGGCCTGACCACTCTGACTTTGGGGGGAAAAGCCAGCGAAAGCTGGTTTTTTCATTTCTAGCCCATTAAGTAGTCGTTAGCAATACATTCATGCTATTAGCTTGTTTTTGAAAAGGCTATATTGAATTTGATTAACTAGAGGAAAATGCTTATCAAGCCATTTCCTATCATTACTTCTTAACCACCGGAAAGTCTTGTAATCACTCTTAAGGAACATCTGCCGATCAGCCCCTTCAACAGTTTCAATATATACTAAACAACGGTCCCTATAATTTTTACGAATGTCATGAAAATGACTTTGTTGAGTAGCACCACTTTCTGGATTTAAGAAAATACTTTGCCAGAAACAAAATGATTTAAAAAGTTGCCAGCTTCCGAACCACCAGTAAACAAGGAGTAACCTTTGAATCACTGGAGCTTCATCAACGCCTAGAATTCCATCCAATAACCTGCCCAAATTAATAGCCATGACATCACTTAGTCTCACAGGTCCGAAAAATCCAGAAAAATCCTCAGTAGTTCGTCTAGATATGGAATTTCCTTTTAAAAAACCTCTATCCAGCATTACCCTTCTGTAAACTTGTTTGATTACTTGGGCTGGGTACGGTTCACTCTTATCAGCGATAGCCTCATGGCCTAACTGTGCCAAGCTCTTCAAATGGCTTCTGATTGCAGTATTTATGCTCCCAAGTGAGCTATTAGTAGTCTGGCTCGGAAGATAAAAGTGATCATGAAGCATTTTACGTTTGAGTCTGTGACGACTGAGATTCTCATCATGAAATGGACAAATTAATGTTGTAGGTAATTGATGCGATAAACGCCAAGTACCTGTACCAAATCTTTCCACATCTTCTTTTAAACACAGCTGACAAGTCTTCCAAGTAACGTTTACAAGCTGGCCGGATGAATAAGAAATCAAATCGTGATGTGAATGCTGCTCTCCTCCCAAATGTTGTTCCAATAAAGATACGCCAAGGTTTTGTTCGCTACCTAGTCCGATTACATAATCTGAATTTAACAATACTTCAGCTTTTAAATTTGCTAAAGAAGTAGCCCTCTGCCCACTCAACTTCGCAATTCCAGAGAGATGATTCGTATAGCCATTGATGTGCATACCTCGCGCTAGTGCACCATAAAGTGTTTCATCATTAATCAGTGATGGAATATGCATAGAAATTAGTCATCTTAAAGTATCGCTATCTTAATCTGTATTAAATTTTCATTGTATTAATTATGCATTTATGCATAATTATATGCATGTCAAAATCAAACCCTCAGTTATTAGCGCTACAACTCGCTGAGCAAGCTAACCGTTTAAATATCTCGCAGACAGAAATAGCAACTGCAACAGGGATCAACCAATCCCAGATAAGCCGCATCTTTGATGGAAAGGTAAAAAGGCATTCCAAGGCTCTAGAAAAGGTATCCGTATTTCTAAATATGCAGCCAAACGTAGTACCGATTGATATTGTGAAATCAAATAACGAACTAATGCAGGCTCTCTCGGTGACATGGGATGGTACATCTGCACATTCAGTAGCTTTGGCAAATATCATCCGGACGCTTCGAGCGCTTAGGTATTAAGTATATGGCTATAGAAAATATTCCAAACATTCAACCGGATGAGTGGCTGAACGGATATATTCAGAGATTGGCGATCCTGAATGGTTATAAGGATGCAAAAGGTATGTTTGGTAAGCTGGGCATATCTAAAGATAATGATAAGCTTAATCTTGTTGCCAAATTGTTAGACATAACAACAGAAGCCCTAGTGCAGGAGCATACACTTATACCGGCCTTCAGGAGTATTGTTAGCACTGATGAACACATTCCACATGGGGATTTCACGCAGTCAAAGCTTAAGGCAAATCAGGGCTTTCAGAGTTATTCAGAAGAAGTTAAATTCTGCTCTCAATGCCAACAAGAAGATATCGACTATCTTGGGTATCAGTATGTACGGAGATCGCATCAACTATTTGGAGCTTTGTGGTGTGAGAAGCATAACGCAACATTGCAAGAATTCTCAATTAACCGAATTGTTGAAATAATCAAAAACGAACCTCGACTTTCGACGGAACATTCTAAAAAGATCAAGCATCCAATAATCGAAAGATTCATACATATCAGCGATGCTCTTTTATCAGTGAAACACCCAAGACATGGTGATCAAGTTAGTTGGGGACTTCATAAGCGAGCAGCGACTATGGGAGTACGATTCAGTATTAAAGGGAAAGGTGTTCCACTCAGCGATTATGCTAATGAGAAGATTCCTCATGAGTGGTTACATACGTTTTTTCCGAAATTAAAAGACAAAATATCTGGCGAGTTTATTCCTGCCATTGATGGCACTTGTGTATTCAGACTTCAGCACCATTATCCACCAACGTATGTGCTTGCAGCTGCTTTGTTATTTAAAAACGCAGATGAAGCGCTGAACTGTATTTTAACTAAGTACAACATTCCTCCTGCTCGAAAAGTAGTCAGAAGAAATGAGCAATATTGGAACAGCAATGATTTATACAATACATATGTCAGGCATAAGGGGAACTGCTTAGCGATCAGTAAAGAAATCGAAGGACACTATGACACTGTACGTGTCAATCTGATCAAATATGGATTGCCGCCTTTAACTAGCTTGTCTATGGGAACATTGAAAGCTTTAAAAGACTTCTATAACGGAGCACCCCTTACTGATGTCCTGACGCGAAACGATATCCAGGTTAAGCTCTTCAATCATGCTGTTCGTCATGCAGGGCCCAAATTTTTTATGGCACTTGAACAATTAGATGCAACTCTGGTAAAACAACGAAAAGCATTAAAACGACGCCTCACTGACAAAGTGAAATCTGCCAGTGAGGCATCCATCTTTCTAAAAGATCTTCATAACGATCAGAAATTACTTAGTTTGATTTAAAACAGGTTAGACCAGAATTCAGACGGCGGCAACAGATCTTCATATTGAGCAAGTTGGCGAGGATCGTCACTGTGCAACGCTTTTATTGCTGACTTAAGGGGTGACATGAAGCGTTGCATCACGTATTCAAGATCAGAAACCTCGAGACAATGCCCCTTACGGCTCACCATCGCGCGTGCCGCCAGACACCACAAACTGACATATATTCTGGGAATACCAGCACTCAACTCAAATAGTCGATCACGAATCGCCTCAGTACCACCTACTGGTTGATTGCCCAACCGAAATTGGTAGAGAGCGGGAAACATATACTTCCTATAAAAGGACCCCTCATCATTTGTTGAACGCTTAACCTCGTATATCCCACCGGTAGTTAACCTTTCAACAGTACTCAAGGCCATCCAAAGGTTATCGCGACCCATTATCGGGCCATATTGATTCATTAAATCCCTCTCAAGAATTGAGGCAAGATTCTCGTCATTGGAAAATTTAGCCATGAGCCTAATCACGTTCTATAACGATAAAAAACCATGATACCAATTAGTTAAACTAGATACATGCCAGAAAATTAAGGCTAATTTCGCTCCTTTGACACTCCAATTTAAAATAAAATATCAATTTAAAACATATAGTTAATGAAAAATAATTGATACAACCTTTATTAAATTTTTTAGGTTAGAAAAATTGGCCTCTGACATTGATTCGATTCGCACTATTTATTGGTTTCACTACCTTGCTTTGAAGCTACATGTAGCTTCAGCTTTGGGGGTCCAAAGATTAATTGATCCTCAAAGTATTAAAAAAGACCGAGGAGAAGAGATTTCCCACAGCAGTAAATGGGCAGAATACAAAAGGGGACTACATGCCCCGCGCAGAACTACTATTTCCATGGCCGATATTAGGGCTCCCGGATCTGCTGCTGTCTTTAAACATGTTCTCTGGGTAGTTTTGAAGCAAGATACGATTACTCCAAACTTTTCAGAGCTATTAGCTCGATTGAACCCTGAAACTCAACGATTAATATACGACATCCATGGTCGCCCCAATACACATGCGAGCAGGCAATTTTTGGGGAAATTTGAAAGAAGGGCTAGCATTGACACCCTTGCCGCACTAGCGCTGATAATGAAATACAACCATGAGCAAAATCGCCCTGAAATTGCATGGGAATACGCTCACAGCATATTTAGGGTTTTAGTTATACTAGGAAATCATTTAGATAAATTTGGGATAGCTAATCGCTTATTTGAAATTTTCGTAGAGAGAGTATTCTCGCTAGTTGAATGGAATAATCAAAAATTCGCTTTAAAAAACTATCCTTATGATGCATTCTGGGGCCTGCTGCTAATTTGCATGAACTCATCACTAGAGTCTGAACGCAAAGCACTCAGTCTTTGCGAGCAAGCTCGGATAATGGTGCGAATACTCAGAGAAGATAAGCTGGACTCTAGAAGCCTTTTCTCACCATGGATTAGGCCTATTTAGCTAACAATAATCGGTTTGATACAAAATTTCCGCAAAAGTATCAACAAATATCCCTCACTTTACCATCCAGCATCTAAAATTCTTAAGTTGTTTAACGCCTATAATTGCCCTAGAAGTTACCAACTTCAAATTCAATCGGTTACCAACTTTAATGTAGCGGTTACCAACTTTAATGTCACAGAACAAATCTCAATTGAGTTGAACTTTTAAATGGGCTAGCACTCTCAAGCTTTGAGTGCTAAAATCGTTTTAAACATCTTCTTTCAATAAGGAGTTTATTATCAACGCGTTAACTTTACCTGTCCTTGCATCGGCTGACAGCCTGGATCATTATCTGCGCACGATTAAGCAGTTTCCAGTGCTCACGGCTGAAGAAGAATACAGCTATGCGACTGAGTTGAAACAAAGTGGTGACCTGGAGGCTGCGCGCGCGCTAATTGTGTCGCACCTGCGTTTGGTCGCCAGCATTGCCCGTGGCTATAGCGGTTATGGTTTGCCACAGTCTGACCTGATTCAGGAAGGCAATATTGGCTTGATGAAAGCGGTAAAGCGCTTTGACCCTGACCGTGGCGTGCGTCTGGTCTCATTTGCCATGCATTGGATTAAAGCCGAGATTCATGAATACATTGTGCGTAACTGGCGTCTGGTGAAAACTGCGACGACCAAAGCACAACGCAAATTGTTTTTTAATTTGCGTAGCATGAAGCAAGGCTTTGAAACGCTGAGTCCAGATGACGTACACCGTATCGCCACCGAGCTGAACGTGAAGCCGGAAGAAGTGACCGAGATGGAATATCGTCTGAACGGTCAGGAGATTTCTCTGGATGCGCAAGTGGATGACGATGGCGAAGAAGTGTACAGCCCGATTGCGTTTTTAGAAGATGAAGGCCCTGAGCCATCAACCTTGTTGGAAAACCTGCAAAACGAGCATTTGCAAACCGAAGGCTTGAGCATGGCTTTGCAACAACTGGATGAGCGTAGCCGCCGTGTGCTGCAAGCGCGCTGGTTGACCGAAGGCAACGCCTCCACGTTGCACGAACTGGCTGCCGAGTTTAATGTGTCAGCAGAACGGATCCGCCAGATTGAGCAGAAGGCGATGCAGAAAATCAAAACCTATATGCTGGAAAGCAAATAACAGAAACGGGAGCCTAGGCTCCCGTTTTTGTTTTCATGGCAGCTATTTCTATCACTGCTATTCTTAAGCCGCTCGTACGATCACTTCTTCATGCGCTAAGGCAAACATGGCTTTGCCATTGAGCTGATCTAGTTCAGCCAGTTGCTGGCGTATCGACAACTCTACCTGTTCCAAATCTGCAATACGCTCTTCCAGGGTATCTGTGGCCTGGTAGATACGCTTGATGCTTTCCACGCGGCGCTTGAGTTGTACATGATGCTCACGCATCTGGCTTTCCATCGGCGCAATCACCGCTTTGAGCCAGCTTTCGGTATCGCGGTTAGCTGCTTCGTATTCGAGAATCACATGACTGGCCAGCGTTTCAAAAAACTTGCTGGTCAGCGTCAGTTTTTCGTGGGCAATCATGTTAAAGGTAGTATTAAACTGGTCGCGGTAAATGGCTTCCAGTTTATTGAGCGCTTTTAAATAGCGTGAAGTAGAAAATGGCGGCGGTGTTTTTTGCACCAAGCCATGTTCTTTAGAGAACTTCTCATACATGGCTTCCATCATTTTTTTGATTTCATGCACATGCACATCGGCATCCATCATCCGGCGCTTGAGATCACTGAAAAAGTCATCCATCGCTTGCCGCATGGTTTTGGTAAATGCAGCTTTCATCATGGTATCGCGGGTTTCGCGCACTTTGCTCTTGAGTGCTGGCAGGCCCAAATGGTGAAACACTTGATTAGACTGCACCGAAAATACACTGCGTAAGGCCTGGTAACGTTGCAAGCCGACTTCAAAGTTCACTTTGTCCTGCTTGACCTTGCGCATCATCTGCGCAATCACATCTTCATTTTTACCCTGCAGGCACCGCAACTCATCGGCCTGGTCGAGCACACTTTGCAAACGCGTCTCAAGCGTGGTGCGCGTTTGATGCATCATGTCTTCAATTTCGCCCTGTATGCTTTCGCGCACAATTTCCTGCTTGGCCGGGATCAGCTCATCAGACAGGTTTTTTTCCAGTTGTAGCAAACGGCTCTTATGCAGCAACTGCTGGTCGCCCTTCACTTTGGCCAGCAAGCCTTTTTGTGCCGAGGTCGGTAAAATCTGCTCGCGCGGCAAGCCTAATAATTCAGCCGTATTTTGCAACTGGCGATAGAGTTCGGTTTCTACTTCATCATCGGTTTTGAGGGGATCCCACAAGCCGTCAATCTTGTTCAGCACGGCCATACGGCCTTTTTGCTTCCAGCGCGCGCCACTGATATATCGGCGCCAGACTTCCATCTCGGATTTGGTGACGCCGGTATCGGCACCCAGAATAAACAACACGGCATGGGCATTTGGCAACATGCTCATGGTCAACTCTGGCTCTGCCCCTATTGCGTTTAAACCTGGGGTGTCCAAAATCACCAGCCCTTGCTTGAGTAAAGGATGTGGGAAATTAATTACGGCATAGCGCCAGCATGGAATTTCAAGCAGGCCATCCATGCCAATCAACATGGCATCATCGGGCTGGTCTGGATTATAGAGACCCAACGATTGCGCTTCATCGACTGTGACGCGGCGGGTACGGCTGACCTCTTTGAACGCTTCGACCATGCTTTCGCGGGAATGGGCATCAAACTCGACCGCAGACCAGGCTTGTGGCATACGACGATAGTCACTGATGGAAATCTGGTGGGTGCTGGTTTCTATCGGCAATAAAGACAAACTAACGGGTTTACCGGTGTCATAACGCAGCTCGGTTGGACACATGGTGGTGCGCCCAGCACCCGATGGCAGCAAACGGTGACCGTAACCAGAAAAGAAAATGGCGTTAATAAGCTCGGATTTGCCACGCGAAAACTCGGCGACAAATGCCACGTTTAACTTGTCCTCACGCAAACGGTTGAGTTGCTGCTGTATCCGCTCTTCTATTTGCACATCGCTGAGCTGTTTATCGGCCAACCAGCGCCGATACTCCCCCAAAACATCAGCAATCGATTGACGCCATCGCGTGTACAAATCAAATTGTTGTGCCAGTCTGTTATTTTCCATAGGACCTGCTTAAGAATTGTAGGGTAACCTATTCATGATGGTTTGTTTTTTTAGTAATCTATCATGAAAAGATAAAAGTTCAAATAAATCATGTAGGTATAGCTATTAATTCATAAATAAAATGAATTATCAACCCTAAGATACAACAATCAGTAGCCATGCGTGGCCACCATGCATCTGCTATCATGCACATAATTAAAGTTAACGACTCCATTCACCACTTTCTTCAATGTTATGAGCGGTCTACATCCCGATTGCCCGACCCCGACCCTGATACAACTGCATCAGGCCTCACACTTACTCGAAATACATTTCGATAATCACACAGAATGTATGCTGTCTTGCGAGTTTTTGCGCGTGTATTCGCCCTCGGCCGAAGTGCGCGGACATGGCGCCGGGCAAGAGGTCCTGCAACTGGACAAAGAAAACGTCAATATCGCCGACATTGAACCGGTTGGTCGCTATGCAATCAAACTCATTTTTGATGATGGTCATGATACCGGCCTCTATTCATGGGATTATTTGTATTATCTGGCGCAACATTATGAAAGCTTGTGGCAAGACTATATCGCCAAATTAGCCATGGCTGGCCACACCCGCAAGGAACCGACACATGCAGCAAAACACTGATCAGGCAAAAACCACCCACTTTGGCTTTGACACCGTCGCTGAAAGCGACAAACAGAAAAAAGTGGGCGAGGTATTTCACTCGGTCGCACAAAAATACGACATCATGAACGACGTCATGTCTGCAGGCATGCACCGCTTGTGGAAAAGGTTTGCGGTCGATGTGAGTGGCGTTGGCCAAGGCGACAAAGTGCTGGATATTGCAGGTGGTAGCGGTGACTTGTCACGCCTGTTTGCCAAAAAAGTCGGCACGCAATCTGCCGTCAACCCAGGCACGGTCATTCTCACCGACATTAATGCCTCTATGCTGGGTGTGGGCCGCGACCGCATGATAGATGCCGGGCTGAGCATTCCGGCAACACAATGCAATGCGGAAGTGCTGCCGTTTGCCGACGAAACATTTAACTGTGTCATTGTCGCCTTTGGTCTGCGCAACATGACCCATAAAGATGTTGCGCTGCGTGAAATGCAACGCGTGCTCAAACCGGGTGGCCGCTTGCTGGTGCTGGAATTCTCAAAAGTCTGGCAACCACTGGAAAAACTCTACGACACCTACTCATTTAAACTGCTGCCCAAGTTTGGCAAATGGATCGCCAACGACGAACCTAGTTACCGCTACCTGGCAGAAAGCATCCGCATGCACCCGGACCAGGAAACCCTGAAACAGATGATGCACGAGGCCGGGTTTGGCAAAGTGGATTACTACAATCTGACCGCGGGCGTGGTGGCACTGCACAAAGGCATCAAGATCTAAGCACATGTTTAAACCCCTGATTCAATTTGTCCTGCAACACTTAATGCAGCAAAACAGCTGGACCGCGCCGCTGCTACAGCCTTACGCACACAAAAATGTGTGCATAGACTTTAAAGTTGCCCAGACCACTCTCACCATCTTAAATAATGGCGAGCTCGCCGTCGCCGGTGAGTCAGCACAGGCCGATGCCACCATACACATGCCTCCCAGCCTGGCGATGCGATTGCTACGCCAGGACCCGCTGGCACACAGCCTGATTAAAATTGACGGCGATGCCGCGCTTGGCATGGCTGTGGGCAAAATACTGTCTGCCGTGCGCTGGGATATTGAAGATGACTTGAGTAAAGTCGTCGGCGATATGGCGGCGTATCAGGTCGTACAGATGAGCCAGGAAAAATTACAACGCTGGCAGAGCCAGGCCAAAAACCTGGGCGAGATGCTGGTGGAATACTGGCAAGAAGAGCAACCCATCATTGCCAAAAAAACCCGCGTTGAACAATTCAACCAGTCGGTTGACCAATTACGCGAAGACACCGACCGCCTGCAGCAGCGCGTCGACAAACTGCTCGCGGCCACCCTCCCTGCAGAAAGTCAGTAACAATGCATTGGTTACGTTTTTTTCATATTATCGGTGTGTTAATCTGGTATCGTCTGGATATTTTCTTTGTCCGCGACGATCGCCCTGGTCTCAGTTATCGCCTGCTGAACGCCCTGCTCTTCTGGCGGCATGCGCCTGAAAAACGCGCCGTACGTTTACGCTTGGCACTAGAAAAACTAGGGCCCATTTTCGTTAAATTCGGTCAAATGCTGTCAACACGCCGCGATTTACTGCCAACCGATGTTGCCGACGAACTCACAAAACTGCAAGACCAGGTGCCACCATTCCCCTACGCACAGGTAGAGGCTATTATTGAAGAGGCATTCGCCGCGCCTTTGAGTACCGTGTACACAGATTTTAATACGACGCCGGTTGCCAGCGCCTCAGTGGCCCAAGTGCACTTTGCCAAACTGCATAGTGGCGAACAAGTAGCGGTGAAAGTGTTGCGTCCCGGCATTGCCGCTATTATTCACCGCGACATCGCCTTGCTGCGCACACTGGCCTGGTGGGTTAAAAAACTGTCTGCTGAAGGCCGCCGCCTGAAACCAGACGAAATGGTCGATGAATTTGCGCGCCATACCGAGCATGAGCTAGACCTTACTCTGGAAGCCGCACAATGCGCGCAACTAGGACGCAATTTTAGCGATCGCAGCTTGCTGGTGCCCAGCGTTTACTGGGATTACTCGCACAAACACGTCATGACCATGCAGCGCATGTTTGGCCTGCCCGTGCGCGATACTGCGGCGCTGATGGCGCACGGCATCAACCTCACCAAACTGGCACACGAAGGCGTAGAAATTTTCTTCACGCAAGTATTCCGTGATGGTTTTTTTCATGCCGATATGCACCCGGGCAATATCCAGGTTGTGACGCAAGGCCCAGACAAAGGCAAGTTTATCGCACTCGACTTTGGCATTATGGGTAGCCTGTCAGCCACTGACCAATACTATCTGGCGCGCAACTTCCTGGCGTTTTTTAACCGCGATTACCGTGATGTCGCTGTGGCCCATATAGAATCTGGCTGGGTGCCTGCAGACACTAACGTCGAGGCGCTGGAAACCGCCGTCCGCGCCATTTGCGAACCGATCTTTGAAAAACCGCTTAAAGATATTTCGTTTGGCCGCACCTTACTCAGCCTGTTTCAAATGTCGCGCCGCTTTGGCGTCAATATCCAGCCGCAGCTGGTGATGCTGCAAAAAACCCTGCTCAATATTGAGGGCCTGGGCCGCGAACTCGATCCTAATATTGATTTATGGCAAAGCGCCAAACCATTTCTTAAACGCTGGATGAGCGAGCAGATCGGCTGGCGCAGTCTGCTCAAATCTGCCAAGCGCGAATTACCTTATATCCTGACGCATGCGGCAGATATGCCACGCCTGTTTGAGCAATATCTGCGCAATCAGACCGAGCTGGGCAAACAGCAAAGCCGCATAGACACCCTGCTCAACGCCCAGCACCAGCAAGCCACCTGGCAAAAATGGGCGACCACCGCCATCATCGTGCTGGTATTACTACAATTTGCAAGCCTGTTCCTGCTGTTTAACCACTAAAGGAGATTGACCATGCCATTTATCAAGTCACTGCTAGTCACTGCGTTATGCATACTGCCCTATACACTACAGGCGGCAGACCTCGGCGGCCTTTGGCAAACCACAGACGACAAAACCGGCAAACCAAGATCGCTGGTGCGTATTGTTGAAAACGCAGGCGAATATAGCGCTATTGTCGAAAAAGGCTTGCTGGCAACAGATACCGGCGATGCGGTTTGTGACAAGTGTACGGACGAACGTAAAGGCCAGAAAATTATCGGCATGACCATCGCCAGGCATTTAAAGCCCAGTGCTGACAACAATGTGTATGATAGCGGCGAGATTCTGGATCCTGAAAACGGCAAAACCTACAAATGCAAAATGACGCTGAGCGCCAATGGCAATGCGCTTGAAGTGCGCGGATTTATCGGCTTCTCGTTACTTGGGCGCTCACAAACCTGGAAGCGGGTCGAGTAATTGTGCAGAATTGTAAAAAAGACCTGATTTTCAGGTCTTTTTAGCTTTTACGCACAGTACAACGCCCTGTTTAGGCATGGTTTTGTTTTAAAATCGGCCTTTTGCAATCAACTCTAAGGAACTCTGGCTGTGCTGATCTGGTTTGTGGTGGCGTATTTACTGGTTTCAATCGGCATTGGCCTGATTGCGGCCCGCAATGTGCACAGCACCAAAGATTATGCCGTGGCAGGCCGCCACCTGCCGCTACCAGTAGTCATGGCCACAGTGTTTGCTACCTGGTTCGGTGCTGAAGCCGTGTTTGGCGTCTCTGCCACCTTTGTGCGTGAAGGCCTGACTGGCGTCGCCGCCGATCCGTTTGGTTCCAGTATGTGCCTGATTATCGCCGGTATTTTTTTCTCCAGTCGCCTGTATAAACTCAACATCCTGACGCTGGGCGACTTTTATCGCATGCGGTATAACCGGTCGGTCGAGGTACTAACCACCATTGCCATCGTCATCTCCTACATGGGCTGGGTCGCCGCGCAAATCAAAGCGCTCGGGCTGATTTTCAACTTGATCAGCGATGGCGCTATTTCAGAATCTAACGGCATGATCTTGGGCACCGCCATTGTGCTTACCTACACCACGCTGGGCGGCATGCTGTCCGTGGCCATCCTCGACTTTGTGCAGATGATCGTCGTCATCGGTGGCCTGCTGTACATCGCAAGCATTGTGTCTGGCCAAACCGGCGGTGTCGCGCCGGTGATTGAGCATGCCCGCAATGCAGGCAAACTGCATTTCTTTCCACAATCGACCCACTGGAGTGTCTGGCTGACCTTCCTCGGCGGCTGGCTGACCATGATGCTGGGCTCGATTCCGCAGCAGGATGTGTTTCAGCGCATCACGTCAGCCAAAACAGCCAACATTGCCTTGTGGGGGTCTATCCTTGGCGCCAGCATCTACTTTTGCTTTACCTTTGTGCCCATGTTTATCGCCTATGCCGCGACACTGATAGACCCCGCAACCTTCGGCGCACTGGTCACCACCGATTCGCAGCGCGTGTTACCGACACTGGTACTCACGCACACTCCGCTATTGGCGCAAGCCATCTTCTTTGGTGCCGTGCTCTCAGCCATCATGAGCTGCTCCTCGGCCACCCTGTTAGCCCCCTCGGTCACCTTTGCCGAAAACGTGGTCAAAGGCTTTATGCCGCACATGAACGACCATGCGTTTTTACGCGTGATGCGTTTATGCCTGGTCGGCTTTGCCGCCATGGTGCTGTTTTACGCCCTCAACTCCGCACTATCGATTTTCGGTATGGTAGAAAGCGCCTATAAAGTGACATTGGCAGGCGCGTTTGTGCCCTTGTTCTTTGGTGCTTTCTGGAAGCGTGCCACCAGCCAAGGGGCACTGGCAGCGATTATTTTCGGCATCGGCAGCTGGGTGCTGATCGAAGTTCTGGTCGGCGAGGCCAGCCTGGTGCCCGCACAATTGGTCGGACTATTGATCAGTGCGGTCGCCATGGTGACCGGCTCATTATTGCCACAAAAAGTAGGCGGTACGCCGCATACGGCTTCCGGCTATTTGCACGAACACGCCGCACGTCACCACCCACACTGATTCTCGCCAATGCGGGAATACCTCCTGAAAACAGCGACTATTCAACTTAACAAAGCCGATTTATATTGATGATAATACTTTTTTTGGGCATGATTCGCCTTTGGGCAATTGAATTCTATGGTCGTTAACAAGCGTTACTACACTCTACTCTTAAGCGTTATCGTGCTTATTGGCTTTGTGGCGACCAGTCTGATGGGTTATTTTGTGGCCAAAGACTCGCTGACAGACCGTCTGCAACAAGAAATGTTGCCACTGACCAGCGACAATATCTACTCTGAAATCCAGCGCGACCTGCTGCAGCCACTACTCATTTCATCATTGATGGCCAATGATGTGTTTGTGTTTGACTGGATCAACAATGGCGAACAAGACGCCAATAGAATGACCAGCTACCTGGCACAAATTCAGAAAAAATATAACACCATCACCGCGTTTTTTGTCTCCGAAAGCTCGGGCAATTATTACCATCCGTCAGGCGTCTTAAAGCGTGTCTCGACGTCTAACCCGGATGATCATTGGTATTTTGAAGCCAAAAATTCACATCACCCTTATGTCATTAATATTGACCGCGACACCGCGGACAAAAAACGCCTGAGTATTTTTGTTAACTATCGTATTGAAGACAAGTCCGGCAAATTTATTGGTGTGATTGGCGTGGGATTATCCTTACAAACAGTGGTGGAGCTGATTGAAAACTACCAGAAACGCTATGGCCGTGAAATCTACTTTGTGAACCGTCAGGGCGAGGTCATGCTGCAAAGCAGCCACTATCGCTCAGAGCTGCATCTGCAAAACAAATCCGGGCTGGATAAAGCCTTTTTGCAAGTGCTGACATCCCCCAGTGCGTCGCTGTCGTTTAAAACCAGTAGCGGCAACATGCTGTACCTCAATAGCCGACTGGTGCCTGAGTTTGACTGGTATTTAATTGTCGAGCAGGTCAACGACCCGAGCTCCGCGCGCATCGAAACTGCCTTCCTGATCAACCTGGCGGTGGCGGTGGTGATCAGCATGATCGTGCTGGCACTGGCGCATTTTACAGTGCGTGGCTATCACGACAAACTCGAGATGATGGCCACCCAGGATAAACTGACCGGTGTGGCCAGCCGTCAGGTATTTGAGTTTTATTTCAAGCAGGCCGTCGCCAGAGGTAAGCGCCGTGACGAACCACTGTCATTGGTGTTGCTAGATATCGATCTGTTTAAAATGGTGAATGATACCTATGGGCATGAAGCAGGGGATCGCGTGCTCACGCGCGTGGCGCAACTGATTAAATCGCACGTGCGCGAAGAGGATGTGGTATGCCGCTGGGGTGGCGAGGAGTTTTTAATTCTGCTTTCCGGCTGCAACTTGCAACATGCCAGAGACATCACCGAACTCATACGCTCAGCGGTTGCCGGGCTGCAGTTTCACTTTAGCAATCAAGTGGTACACATCACCCTCAGCGCTGGCATTGCCGAAATGCAAACCGATGAAATACTGGGCCAGGTGGTCGAGCGCGCAGACCATCATCTTTACGCCGCCAAACGGGCCGGGCGCAATTGCATCCAGCCGGATATTGACGAAAACGAAGCGACCTAAGCGGTCGCAGCAACCTGCTTATTTTTTAGCTTTAGGGTCAGCCGGGCGCGGCTGGCAATGTGGACAATAAAAAGTTGAACGCTGGCCAAGCCGGATATTTAGAATCGGCCTGGCGCACACACGACAAGGCTCGCCCGTGCGACCATACACGTTATACGTCTGCTGAAAATAGCCAGGATTCCCATCAGCCCCAAAAAAATCCCGCAAACTGCTACCGCCAGCGTCTAGCGCGGCCTGCAAGGTTAACTTGATCTCTTGCACCAGCAAGGCACATTGCGCCAGCGTGAGCGCTTTGGCGGGCGTTTCTGGATGTATACGCGCTCTGAATAAAGACTCACTGGCATAAATATTTCCCACCCCAACCACTAGATGTGCATCCATGATGGTGGTTTTGATTGGTGCGCTGCGCGAACGGATATGCTGATACAAATAGTCAGCGTTAAAAGCAGCTTCTAGCGGCTCTGGCCCCAGACTACTGAGCAGCGCATGCTGCGATGGATTGTTATCCAGCCACAACACCGCGCCAAAGCGTCTAGGGTCACGCAAACGGATCACGCGACCATCTTCAAAACGAATATCAAAGTGGTCATGTTTTTCGGCAGGAAAATCGCGCTCAAGCAGACATAAACGACCAGACATCCCAAGATGCAAAAGCAACACGCCCTCGGTGTCAGTGGTGCCAATCTCGGCCAGGATATATTTGGCACGGCGGGTGAGTTTAAGAACGCGGCGGCCATGCAGATGGTGTGGTAAATCAGCAGGAATCGGCCAGCGCAGGCCGTGATGGCGGATGGTCACTTGCGCAATCTGCGCGCCCTCAACAGGCAGCAAACCGCGTCGCGTGACCTCAACCTCGGGTAATTCAGGCATGCTATTATTTAGGCGCCTGAATATTGACTGGCGGGTTCACCATGGTAAAGCCGGTGTCATTGCTAAAGTGATAAATAATGCCTTCGTCAGGGCGCGCCAATAAATACTCCGGCGATTCTTGCACTTTGTCGAAATGGACCTTTTTACCATTGCGCAACAACACTTCAAACGATGGATAAGACTGTTTGCGATCTGGCGTATAGAACTCAACCGATGTGGCTTGCGCCTGCACCCAGCTAAAGTCCATCCATTCGTTCATGTCATTTTGGGTGGGCTTGGCTTTGGGGTCATTCACCACCCACTTGCCTTCGTTAGACATTTGCACTTTGAGTGCATTCTCTTCCCATTGCTCCAAGTGTGCGAGGTCAAACCCGGCCAGCTGTTTGCGCTCGACTGGCGACAACGGTGTTTTGTCGACCATTTCTATTGGCTGCGTAGACGCCGCTTCGCTGTATTGCCCGGGCAACAAATACACTTGCCCTGCATAAGCCACATACTGCTCTTCTGACACCGGATTATAAGTACCAAACGTAAATACTTGGTCGCCTTTGGCGCCAGACAGCGTGAGCTTCAATACCGGCTGGTCCAGCCCGTACTTAGCCGCATCCTGCAATGGTAGTTTAGTCGCGGTGGTCGCTGCAATAATAGACATGACGCGCTGCACGGACGCCTGATCGGCGCGCGCCGCGTACGGCTTGCGCATCATCCAGTAACCCTCTTGCTTTTCAAAAATGGTCGGTGCTTTAGCCGGAAATTCGGCTTTCACCTGGTTAAAATCTGCCATCTTGAGGCTGGAAACCTCAAATTTAGCCGACTGCGGTTGTGTTTGCGGTTGTAAGTGCAAAAACACCGCAATCCCCACTACCACTGCCAATAACAACAAGTTCAATAACCATCTTTTTTTCATGACGCCACTCCGACAACCACACCGTTAGACATTAAGCCTTGCGGCGCTTCCACCACAAAAACAAGCCTGCCACAAACAAACCGACCGGGATCAGGTACTGGAACGCATGGAAAACGATCCAGGCCACCAGACGACCTTGATCAGTGGCTGGAATCGTCACGTTGATGTCTTTGAGTGGCATTGGCTGTATGGTAATCAGGCGATCATCGCCCGCCAGCCAGTTGATGATATTAATGCCGAGGTCGAGGTTGCCGCCGTTGGTAATAAAGGTGTTGGCGAGAAAGTTGGCATTGCCGATCACCACCACGCGCTGGCCTTTTTTGCCGTATTCACGCTCCAACGCCACGCCGACGTTAATCGGGCCCGCTTTATCTTTGCCCTGATCAAAACTCACCTTGAGATTTTGTGCGCCCGCTGGAATCTTGTCAGACTCTAGCCAACCGTTCGGTGCAACATCAATCAGGCGCCCCACTTTCCAGCCGAGGTCATCTGAGGCCTGGCCATCAATCTGATGCGCTTCTGGAAACACGGTGCGCAACATAAAGTTACGTGTAATTGCATGGTCACCATACAAGCTGGCAAAAGCCATTTTCGGGTCTGCACCATATTGCTCAGCCGCTTTGTCGACCACAATGCCAGGTGACACTTTAATGCCCAGGTATTCTGCAACCTCTTGCAAACCATGCAGATTGTCGTCATCCAGCAACCACAACACATTGCCGCCTGCTTCAATATAGGCTTTGATTTTTTTGGCTTCTACCGCGCTGAGATCGACTTGCGGTGCCGCAATCACCAGCATCGCGCCATTGGCAGGCACCGCCTGGGCAATGGTCAGGTCTGGGTTGGCAAATTTAAAGCCCTTGCTTTCCAGTTGTTTACCAAACTCACCCAAATCGTGGTTTTTCAGGCCTTGCAGCAAACGCTCACCATGGCCATCCAGATACATCACCGGCTGGTTATTGGTGCGAGATAAACGCACCAGCAAGTTAGTCATCTCCTGCTCGGCAAACGGTGGCGTGATGTGCTCGGAACGCTTGTTGTATTCGACGATCGTCTCGCCATCGACCTTCACCCCAGCTTCTTGCGCCAACTTAGGTTCTTCGGACGGATTGATAAACTTGATAAAGACATTTTTCTTTTCGCGCTGATAGCGGGCAACGAAGTCCAGCATGCCTTTACGGAAGGTATCGCCATTATTGGCGTCATCGTTGGTGGCAAACACGGTGATATTGACGTCGCCATCCATTTGTTTAAGCACATTCACACTGCCCTGGGTCAGGATATTACGGTTGGCCTGGGTAATATCCTTGGCCCAGCGATATTGACCGGACAAATAGCCCAGCATGACCACCAGCGCTAAAAACACCAGCACAAACATCCAGTTTTGTGCCAATAACTGCCATCTAAATTTACGGTTAATTTTCATAATGCATTCAGCTCAAAAAACAATGTCGCGACTAACCGCGTAAACGATCCGCATCCAGACGACGAATCGTCAGGGTAATAAAAGTGAGGATAAACAGGCCAAAATAGGCCAGGTCTGCCGTATCCATCAAGCCACCGGCAAACGACTGAAAATGTCGCATCAAGGAAAACTTGAGCATGGTGCTGGTCGGGTCCCCGGCAAAAAAGCGGTCCAGAATCATCAGCACAAACAAGGCAATAAAACTCAGGATACCGGCAATAATCGGCTGCGCAGTGAGGCTGGAAAAATACAGGCCCAGCGCCGCAAAGCTCGACACTAGCAACAGCAAGCCCAGCGAATTGGCAAAAATATAGCCAAAATCAATGTCAGCCCAAATGTTGAGCGTAGACAGCATGGCAGCGATATACAGCACCAAAATACTCAAAAACACCACCAGGCCCAAAAACTTGCCAACCACGATTTCGCTGATAGATAAGGGGGCGCTGAATAAAAATGGCAAGGTCTGGCTGCGACGCTCTTCCGCAATCAAACGCATAGAGAGTAACGGCACGGCGAACAGCATGATAAAAGACGCCAGGCCATACACCGTTTGGCCAACAAACTGTGTCACACCGATGCGCTCGGCCGGGCGAATGGAGCCTGACATGACCTCAAAGTAATTGTTTACCCCGTTGAGGTAATAGGTACCGAACGAAAATGTCAGCAATGCCAGAATAATCCACCCCATTGGTGAGGCGAACATACTCTTGACTTCTTTTCTTGCAATATTCAACATACTTAATCTTTCCCTCTACACTCTCACTAGCGCTTAAGCCGCTTTGGCCTCATCCGCATTCGCGGTCTCGTGGTAAGTCAGCTGCACAAACACATCTTCCAGACTGGTCTGGTCTGGGGCAATATGATATAAGCCCCAGCCATGCTGAACCGCCGCCTGCACAATCGCCTCGTGCGGCTGTGTGCCATCCTCAAAGCGGATGCGCCACAGGCCATCAGCAGGTTCTACTTCTGCCACACCGGCAATCGCCATCAGTTGCGCCGCTTGTGGCGCATTGCGCAAGCCAACTAATAACTTGTTGCCGATGCGCTGCTGCTTAAGTACATCGATGCCACCGTTAAACACCAGTTTGCCTTTATCGATAATCTGCACATGGTCGCAGACCATTTCGACTTCCGGCAGAATATGGGTAGACACAATCACGCTGTGTGCCTGGCCAATCTCTTTGATCAAGGCCCGGATATCTCGAATCTGGATCGGGTCCAGTCCCACCGTCGGTTCATCCAGAATCACCACCATCGGGTTATGGATAATGGCCTGGGCAATACCTACACGCTGCTGGTAGCCGTTAGACAGGTTTTCAATCAGGCGCTTACTCATGTGGGTGAGGCCACAGCGCTCTTTGGCATGCTCTACTGCTTTTTTAATATGCTTGCCCGACACATTGTGCAAACGCGCAGCAATGGTCAAATACTCATCCACGGTGAATTCTTTATATAAGGGACGCATTTCCGGCAAGTAGCCTATCAATGCCTTGGCCTCTTTGGGCTGCTCTATCATATCGATGCCGCAGATTTTCACGCTACCGGCGCTGGGCGCCAGATTGCCAGTCAACATTTTCATGGTAGTCGATTTACCGGCGCCATTTGGCCCCAAAAAGCCTAATACCTGCCCCTGTTGCAGACTAAAGGTTACGTCACTGACTGCCGCACGGCCGCCATACAAACGGGTCAACTCAATTGCTTCAACTGTCAAATTTGCCATGATTTTTTTCACACACCTACCGACTAGAGATCATTGCGAGGCGCCGACAGAGCCATCGCCGACTAGCAAATCCCTAGACAAAGATTTCATCAAAAAGTTATAGTGCTAAAGTAGTACGACTGATGTAGCATGAGGTTTCAAGCTATGCTTAAGCCCGCAATTACAATTCAGTTACAAATCGCACATTATGGATGAACTTGCAGCAACTGTCACGGACTAAACAAAAAATCAGCTCTATCAATCAGTCACCTAAAACACAGTCATGACAGTGCTCACTAACAGCCTCACTACACAGGAATTCAGTATGCCCCAAACCAGTCGCTTCACGCACACTCCGATGGCAAAGCGCCGTACAACGCTGGCACTCTGCCTGGCATTGCTGACAACGCCAGCCTGGTCAGCCAGCAGCGCGCCCACCATCACCACCCCCACCGCAGAGTTTGTCTACAAATATTTGCTGGGGGAAGTGGCTGCACAGCGTGGTGAGTTTGTACTGGCAGGCCAGTTATTCCTTGATTTGGCCAAACAGACGCGCGAGCCATTGCTGGCCGAGCGCGCCACCCAAGCAGCCAGCATTGCGCGCACGCCGCAACTAGCGCTGCCTTCGGCCGAATTATGGTCAGAGCTAGCTCCGGACTCGATTCCTGCCGCACAAACTGCCAGTCAGCTGTTGATAGCAAACGGCAATCTGAAGAAAGCCATTCCACAAATCCAAAAAGTGCTCGCTAACGAGAGTATCCGGCCAAATGCCTTTATGGAGCTCAACAGCCTGATGATGCGCGTGACGGACAAAACCAGTGTGCTGGAAGCGATCCAGCAATTGGCCAAGCCCTACCCCAAACTGCCAGAAGCGCACTTTGCCGTCTCGCAAGCCGCCTATTTTGCCCACAACGAAAGTCTGATGGTCACTGAACTGAAGGAAGCCTCCAAGCTGCGTCCGGGCTGGGAGCCACCGGCGCAAATCCGCGGCCAGATGCTGAGTGAACAAGACCCGCAAAAAGGCATCGCTTTTTACCGTGATTTTTTAAAATCTTACCCAGAAGCAGACCAGATCCGCTTGGCACTGGCGCGCGCCTTGCTTGTGCAAAAAAACACCACTGATGCCAAAGCAGAATTCACCAAATTACTGGATCGCCATAAAAACAATCCGGAGATGAACGTGATTGTCGGCCTGCTGGCGCTGGACGCCAAAGAGTACAGCTTTGCTGACCGCTATTTGCAACACGGCCTGGAAGTTGGCTTTAAAGAGCCGAATAAAGTTTACTTCAACCTTGGTCGCTCGGCCGCCGAGCAAAAAGATGATGTGCGCGCCTTGCAATGGTTTGACAAAATCGGCGAAGGTGAGCAATTTTTGGCTGGTCGCTTGGCCGCAGCTGCCATCATCGCTCGCCGCGACGGCATTGATGCCGCCATCACCATGCTGGACAATGTCGATGGCTTAACGCCGGAACAGCAAGCAGTCATCATCCAGAACCAGGCTTTATTGCTCAACCAGGCCAAACGCACCGACGAAGCCTATGCCTTACTCGGCAAAGCTGTGCAAAGCTTCCCCGAAAGCCCGGAATTGCAGTACGACTATGCACTCAATGCTGAGCGCAAAGGCAAATTCGACATCATGGAAGAGACCTTGTATAAGGTCATTAAAATGAAGCCGGACATGGCCGCTGCCTACAATGCGCTGGGCTACTCTTATGCCGACCGCAATATCAAGCTGATGGAAGCCAAAAGCCTGATCGAAACGGCGACCAAGCTGGCGCCAGAAGATCACTACATCATGGACAGCCTGGGCTGGGTATACTACCGACTAGGCGACTTGAACCATGCCACGGAAGAGCTGCGTCGCGCTTATGCCATCCAGCAGGATCCTGAAATTGCTGCCCACTTGGCTGAAGTCCTGTGGAAGCAAGGTCAGCGTGATGAAGCACAATCCATTCTGGACCAGGCGCTGTCAGCCAACCCTGACAATGAAATACTGGTCGCCACTTCGCAAAAGCTGAAATCTGCCCTCTAATGCTGCTTGTGTGGCCCCTGTTTTTGCACTTCAAATCGCGCGCTACTCGCTTGATCGCGCCTGGTCTGCTAGGCGTGATTATGGCTGGTTGCAGCACACTGCCTGCACCGCCGACGCAAACCACCGCGAACAGCGCCGCCCAGCAACGCACTCAGCGATTGCAAGCCAACCAGCCATTTGCACTCGAGGCCAAACTGGCGGTGCAATACGCGGGCAAAGGGTATACCGCGCGCCTGGAATGGCAACATGATGCGCAAGGAGACACCATGCGTATTTTCAGCCCCCTGGGGCAACAAGTGGCGCTGATTCAGCGTAATCAGCAGGCTGTGACCTTGACTGACCAAAGCGGGAAACAACACACCGCCAACGATGTCGCCAGCCTGACGGAGCGGCTACTCGGCTGGCGACTACCACTTTCAGGCTTGAGCCAGTGGATATTAGGCATCCCGCATTCGGCCAGCCCTTTCCAGGCTAACTACCTGGAGAATGGCGCCCCGGCCAGCCTGACGCAAGATCAGTGGCAAATCAGCTATGCCGATTATCGGCAGACGGCCTTCAACGGCGCGCTGGAACAACTACCCCATACTACGCGCCTGCAACAGCAGGATGTGCGCCTGAAGCTGGTGATTCAGCACTGGTAAATACCGGCGAATAGTCCGCTTATCCCGCCCGCGGCTGATTAAAGATTCAGCGTAAGGCGTCGATAATGGCACTATGAGCTGTGATCTTCTCACCCCCACTTATTACCGACGTTGGCTGGCATTTAGCTTCTGGCTGGTGCTCGCCATGATGCCTGGCCACGGCCATGCCTCGCAATGGCTGTCGATCAAAAAAACCGATGACGACCAGCTCATGATAGACAAACAGTCTTTGCTGGAAGAAAAACCTTATATCAAAGCCTGGGTCAAAGTCGATTACCGCAATCCGCAAAAAAACGTAGAGTCGGTCGACCGCGTCTACAACCATGCCAAAGCCTTGTGGTATTTTGATTGCGATAAACGCAAAGCCGCGACTATTCAGGTCTTTCAATACGATGATCAGGAGCTAGTCTACTCAGCGGGCACCACCGCCAAACAAGCAGATTTTATTGAACCGCTGCCTGAATCCGAAGTAGAAGTCGCGCAACAATATGTATGCAAATGGCAAACCAAGGAAAAACAGCGTATAGAAGCCGCTGCCAGACGCGCAGCCAACCCGGTGGTGCCTGCTGTTGCCAGCAACAAAGATAAACCGGCCGCACCTGACAGCGTTGCCGAACCTGCAGCCACACCGCCAGCCAGCAAACCTGAAGAAAAAGCTGCTGAAGCTAAACCTGCAGAGTCTAAACCAGCGTCTAAACCGGTTGAAGACAAATCAGCAGCGAGCAAAACCGACAAAGCAACAGATAAAGGTGCTGACAAAAACACCGCCAGTCCTAAAGACAAAGAAAAAACGGCCAAAACAGACAAGGCGAATGATCCGTCCTGGGCCTATAGCGGCGCACGCGGTCCCGACAAATGGGGCAGCCTGAACCCGGACTATGCCGTCTGCAATGCCGGCAGCCAGCAATCGCCGATTAATATCGATAACACGATCACGGCAGCGCTTAAACCGATCAAACGCTTGCAGAAGTTTCCGCTCAAAAATATTGTACTCAAAGACAATAGCCTGATCATGGATGCGGGCACCGGCAATATGATGGTGCTAGACCAAAAACCATATCAGCTCAAATATATCAGCGTGCATGTACCTAGCGAGCATCAGATCAAGCAAAAATCTTATGCGGCAGAACTGCAAATGGTGCATGAAGATAAGGCCGGGCACCGGGTGATTATCGCGGTCATGCTGGAAGAAGGCAGCACGCACGCCGGACTGGAAAAACTGTTAGGCAGCCTGCCTAAAGAAAAAGAGCAAAGCAAAGCGCTGGCAATACGCGTGACGCCTGGCGACCTGATGCCGACCAAGCCTGCCTATTACAGATACAGCGGCTCGCTGACAGCGCCGCCATGTACCGAAGGGGTGCAGTGGGTGATCATGAAAGAAACCCTCAAAGTGTCTAAATTCCAGCTCGGCGCGTTACAGCAGGCGATTGGTGCACCGAACCAGCGCCCGCTGCAAGACGGCCAAGGCCGCATGATTCTGGAATAAACAGGCCAGCGATAAACAAACATATAAGAAACAAGCCTTAAATCACCATGCCTGCACGCCGCAGGCATGCTTTACAATAGCAGTCATGGAACTGCTAACCTACCCCGCCCCCTGCAAAATCAACCTGTTTCTGCACATTACCGGCCGCCGTGCTGACGGCTACCATGACCTTCAAAGTGTTTTTTTGCTGCTGGATCACGGTGACGAGCTACGCATCGCCTCGCGCCAAGATGGGCAAATCGTACACCTGAACCCCTTGCCAGGCGTGCCTGCAGAAAGTGATTTAAGCATACGTGCCGCGTGTGCCTTGCAGCAAGCCAGCGGCACGACGCTAGGCGCAAACATCCAATGTATCAAGCGCACCCCAATGGGCGGTGGACTGGGCGGCGGCAGTTCTGATGCGGCAAGCGTGCTCATGGCCTTAAATCAACAATGGCAATTAGGCTATTCCAGGCAACAACTGATGCAGATCGGGCTGACGTTGGGCGCAGATGTCCCGGTGTTTATTTTTGGCCAAACCGCCTGGGCAGAAGGCGTAGGTGAACAATTAGCCGCCGTTGCGTTGCCGCCAGCCATGCTGGAAAAATACTATGTGGTGATCACACCGCAGGTAGAGGTGCCCACCGCAAAAATATTTGCACATCAAGCATTGACAAGAGACTCGAAACCATTGAGAATGGCGGACTTTTCAAACGGCGCTAATTCCAGCGCGTTCTGGCATCAAACCAGAAACGATATGGAAGCTGTCGTTTGTGCGTTATATCCCGACGTTGCCAATACCTTAAACTGGTTAAAACAACATGGCGATGCCCGCATGAGTGGTTCTGGGGCATCAGTGTTCGTGGCGGTTGGGAGTGAACAAAAAGCGCGCGAATTGATTGAAAATAGACCAAAAAACACTTCCGGATTTTGGTCAAAAGGGTTAAAATACCATCCGCTTTTTGCTTCGGTCACCGATGATGGCCAAGACACAAAAAGCGCGTGAGTAAGACAAGTTATTGGGGAGTCGCCAAGCTGGTTAAGGCACCGGATTTTGATTCCGGCATGCGAAGGTTCGAATCCTTCCTCCTCAGCCAAACATAAGCGTGTAGATTTAACGATTTACACGCTTAAATTTTTTGTAGATTCCGGCCACGTGACTAGAATCAGGTTTCAAGACATCGTCATCGCTAAAAAAGGGTACAACGTTGAGTAACGCCAACATGATGGTATTTACCGGCAATGCCAATCCGGTACTGGCACAAGAAGTTGCCAAGCATTTGGGCATTGAATTAGGGCGTGCCGATGTTGGCCGTTTTTCAGACGGTGAAATCATGTTGGAGCTGCTGGAAAACGTGCGTGGCCGTGACGTGTTCGTATTGCAATCCACTAGCTACCCGACCAATGACAGCCTGATGGAAGTGATGGTCATGGTCGACGCGCTGCGTCGCTCCTCTGCTGGCCGCATTACCGCAGCCATCCCCTACCTGGGTTATTCGCGTCAGGACAGACGTCCGCGCTCTGCCCGTGTCGCGATTACCGCGAAAGTGGTGGCTAATATGCTGACCAGCGTCGGTGTGAACCGTTTGCTGACCATGGACCTGCACTCAGACCAGATTCAGGGCTTTTTTGATATCCCGGTCGACAATATTTATGCGACGCCGATTTTGCTCGACGACCTCGCCAAACAAGGTCACGAAAACCTGGTGGTGGTTTCACCAGACGTTGGTGGTGTAGTTCGTGCACGTGCAGCGGCCAAGCAATTGAATGCGGACCTGGCCATTATCGACAAGCGCCGCCCAAAAGCGAACGTTGCCAAGGTCATGAATATTATCGGTGAGGTTGAAGGCCGCACCTGCGTCATCATGGATGACATGGTAGATACCGCAAACACCTTGTGTGAAGCAGCTGCTGCCTTGAAAGACCGTGGCGCCACCAAAGTGGTGGCTTATGCCACGCATCCAGTATTGTCCGGTGGTGCCGGTGAGCGCATTACCGCTTCGGCACTGGATGAATTGGTGGTCACCAACACCATTGCGTTAAATGCTGGCGCTCAGGCCTGCAGCAAAATCCGCCAGTTGAGCGCGGCTACTTTGCTGGCAGAGACCATCAAGCGCATCAGCCAGGAAGAATCGGTTTCTTCTTTATTTATGGATTAAGTTTTACACCACCTGCTGGTCGCGGCAGGTGGATTTTAGTGTAGTACCGCCTGATCAAGGCGTTTTTAGGAGCCTCAACATGAGTATCGAAATTAAAGCAGTCAAACGTGACGTTCAAGGTACGGGTGCGAGCCGCCGCCTGCGTCGCGCTGGCAGCGTGCCTGGTGTTGTTTACGGTGGCGATCAAGCCGCTGTATCTATCGAGTTGAACCACAAAGAACTGTTCATGGAGTTCCGCCATGAAGCTTTCCACGCGTCTATCCTGAGCCTGGTGCTGGATGGCAAAGCTGAAAGCGTTCTGCTGCGTGACTACCAACTGCACCCAGTACGCAACACGATTCAACACATCGATTTCCAGCGCGTATCTGCGACTGAGAAAATCCACGTGAAAGTGCCTTTCCACTTCATCAACGAAGATATCGCACCTGGCGTTAAAACCGGTGGTGGTAACATCTCTCACATCCAGACTGAAGCTGACGTAAGCTGCCTGGCGAAAGACTTGCCAGAGTTTATCGAAGTTGACCTGGCTAAACTGGAAGCGGGTCACTCTATCCACTTGTCCGAAATCAAACTGAAAAAAGGTCTTGAGTTCGTTCAACTGGCGCATGGTGATGACGCGGCAGTAGTTTCAATCGCCAAACCACGTGGTGGTAGCGGCGACGAAGCGGCTGAAGAAACACCAGCAGCCTAAGCAGGCCTGGCGGTTATCCGCTACAATAAACGCGCACTCTTGAGTGCGCGTTTTTTCTTTGTCTGAACGAAACTCACACCATGACTGGCATCAAACTGATTGTAGGACTGGGCAACCCCGGCGAAAAATATACCATGACCCGCCACAATGCCGGGTTCTGGCTGGTTGATTTACTGGCAGAGCAATCTGCTAGCCGCCTGGCAGCGGAGGCCAAACTATTTGGCATCGCTGGCAAATGGCAACCACATAGCGACAAATGGCTACTCAAACCGACCACCTTTATGAATGCCAGCGGCAAATCTGTGGCGGCGATTGCCAATTACTATAAAATCCAGCCCGCAGAAGTGCTGGTGGTACATGACGAACTCGACCTGCCACCCGGTCAGGCCAAACTTAAATTTGGCGGTGGCCATGGCGGCCATAATGGCCTGCGCGATATTCACGCTGCCCTTGGCACGCCGGATTACTGGCGCTTGCGTATCGGCATTGGCCATCCTGGCAACAAGGCTGAAGTGGTGAATTTTGTCTTAAAAGCGGCAGGCAAAGATGAGCAGCAAGCGATTGATGACAGCATCATCAAAGCCACCACTGTCAGTGACTTATTGGCACAAGGCCAATTCGAAAAGGCCATGTTGCAACTACATAGCAAATAAGCCCTAGCGTGAAATAATCGCCGGATGCTGGTGCCACTCATGGTGCCAACTCACAAAAGCCTCGGGACGTAGCGGTGGTGAGAAGTAATAGCCCTGGCCAAAATCGCAGCCCATCTCTTGCAACATACGCAATTGGCGCTGGTTCTCAATGCCCTCAGCAATCACCTGCATACCCAGGCTGTGAGCCATGACAATAATCGCGCGGCACAAGGCCTCATCTTGACCCGACGTGCCCAGCTCGCGCACAAAAGAGCGGTCAATCTTCACATAATCAATCGGAAATTTTTTCAGGTAAGACAAAGCCGAATAGCCGGTGCCAAAGTCATCCAACGCCACTTGTACCCCCGCCTGCTGATATTGCACCAAGCGTTCGCTGACATGGGAGCTGCCATCCAGCAACAGGCGCTCGGTGATTTCAACCACCACCATATTGCCCTCGAGATGGTTTTTCGCCATCTCAAACAACCAATCTTCATTTTTTCTGTGCTCGGTAGCAAATTGCACTGGTGACTTATTCACCGCCACCTGAAACATTGGATGTAACGACTGGCGCCACTGCCGACACTGCGCAATCGCTGTTTTAAACACCCACTCCCCAATCGGCACAATCAGCAGGTTATCTTCAGCAATGCCAATAAACTCCATGGGCGGAATCAGACCTTTGACCGGATGCTGCCAGCGCAGCAAAGCCTCGGCTTTCACCACCATATTGGTCTGCAAATTGACCACTGGCTGATACTCAAGGAAAAACTCCTCCTGGCTGATGGCCTGGCGCAAATCATGCGACAAACGCATGCGGTTTTCTGCATTTTGCTGCATGCGTGGCGTGAAATAAGTAAAGCAGTTGCCGCCTTTTTGCTTGGACGCATACATCGCCTGGTCGACACGTTTCATCAGATCTTCTTTATTACCGGCATCATCCGGGTAGATCGCAATACCCAGGCTAGCCGACACATAAGCATGTGTCTCATCGAGTTGAAACGGTTGCGACAGCGCCTCCAGCACGCGTTGCGCCAGCACCTCCACATAACTGGCGTGGGCATCACTCAGCATCAATACAAACTCATCTCCGCCCAACCTGGCCACCAGGTCGTTATTTCCCACGCAGCCTATCAAGCGCCTACCTGCCTGCAACAATAACTTGTCGCCTTGGTCATGGCCCTGGCTATCATTCACTTCTTTAAATCGATCCAGGTCTAAAAAGATAATCGCCAGCTTTTGACCATTGCTTCTTATCCCATGCAGCGCTTGGTCCAGCCGGTCAAAAAACAGGCGGCGGTTAGGCAAACCAGTCAGCGTATCGACATTGGCATACTGCCAAACCACCTCTTCCGACTGCTTGATTTTTGAAATATCCGCCAGCGTGCCCAAAATCCGTGTCGGCTTGCCCTGCGCATCCCGCATCAGCACCATGCCGCGGTCGAACACCCACCTCCAGCTGCCATCTTTGCACAACATGCGGTACTCTATTGCATATTGCTCACGCTCACCATTGAGCACCTGTTGATGCAAGTCCATCGCGCCCCTGGCATCATCGGGGTGTATACGCTGATTCCAGCTTTGAGGTTTGTCATCCAGCTCATGCGCAGCAAACCCCAGCATTTTCTTCCAGTGGTCAGAAAACACCACCTTATCTTCCGGCACATGCCAGTCCCACACACCATCTCCGGTGCTTTCCATAGCAAACTTCCAGCGCTGTTCGCTACTGCTCAGCGCCTGATCATATTCGGCCAGCGTATTACGCGTGCGGTGACGCACCACAGCAAACTGCGCCAAGGCCCCTAGCAACAAGCTGATCACCGCCCCCAGCATACCTATATCATTGGCATCACGATAATCAGCATCAGCCTCAAACCCAGGCGTAGAGCGGGCTTGCAAACGCCATACCTGACCATTCACATTCAGGGTATACGCCAGAGAAAACTCGGCCTCGTTGTCATGTACATGTGCATCTTCTGAGCCGCTGTGATACAAAGGTACCTGACCTTCTTGCCGCCCCAGGTCAAACACATCAAAATGCACTAGGCGCTGCTCCATCGGGTGCAAGGCCTCTGCCAGCAAGGCCGCCACATCAAAGCGCAAAAAGACCCAGCCATTTAGCCAATGCCGACGATCAGTAGTTGGTATGCCCTCATGGTGACGATACACCGGCGCATGAAACATATAGTTTTTATAAGGGTGTACACTGTTACTTTCGGCATAGCGCCCAGACATCACCAACCGATCGCCGTCGCCCGCCTCCAGCAAATCTGCGCGTAACTGCGCATCTAAAAACGTATTTTTTAGCAGCGTCTCTCGGTTAGCATCATTGCGCGGTTCCACATACAACACAGGTGCGATTTCGTCGTCACCTTTAATAAACGTCAACTGCTTGAGCAGCTGCGGCAAAGGCGTCTCCAAATCTTTAAATGTCTCGGGGTCATGCAGATGTATATATTTGATAAAGCCTAGCGCATTGAGACTGTTGTATTCGGTGCTTTTGAGATAGTCGTCAACATAGAGCCTGAATTCTTCGGCAGAAACAAACTGTGAAGAAATATACAGCTGCTCCACGCCCTTGAGAATTTGCCGGTAAGCATTGAGCCGTTGCTGAATAGACTCAGACGCAGATAGCGCCGACTGCTTGAATTTCACCGCCTGCAAGGCATCAGCATGATTGCGCTCGCTCATCCACAATAAAAAAGTGGTTTGCAATGCACACAGCAGAACCACCGCAGCGATCCATCGTGACGACAACAACTGATGTAATGATGCCATATTGAAACGAACCATTTCTCATCCTTTATCAGGAAGGCGCATGACGCATATGATTATGCCCCCGCAGTCATGCAATTGTTTATTTATAATAAAACTTAAATCTTGTATGTAACTTGCGTCAAATCAAGATTGATTCTGGCTCTATCTCCTTACTAACGGTAAAATATTGGTTTTATTCAATCCTTGCCGCAATTTCATGCTGCGGCAATACTCACGCTAAGGTTCATCCATTATGAAATGCGGTATTGTCGGCCTGCCTAATGTAGGCAAATCCACCTTGTTTAACGCCATCACCAAAGCGGGCATCGCGGCAGAAAACTATCCTTTCTGTACCATCGAGCCCAACGTTGGCATCGTCGAGGTGCCAGATCCGCGACTGCAACCGCTGATTGACATCGTTAAACCGCAAAAAGTGCAACCGGCCATTGTTGAGTTTGTCGACATTGCCGGTCTGGTCGCGGGTGCCTCTAAAGGTGAAGGCCTGGGTAACAAGTTTTTGGCCAACATCCGCGAAACAGACGCCATTGCCCACGTCGTACGCTGCTTTGAAGACGGCAACGTCATTCACGTCTCCGGCAAAGTAGATCCATTAGCCGATATCGAAGTCATCAACACCGAGCTAGCCCTGGCCGACATGGAGACCGTCGAAAAAACCATGCAGCGCGAAGGCAAAAAAGCCAAAAGTGGTGACAAAGACGCCATCGCCCTGATTAAAGTACTCGAAAAAGTCGTGCCTTGCCTCAACGACGCCAAAGCTGTGCGTACACTAGGCCTGGATGCCGACGAACTCAACTTGCTCAAACCGTTATGCCTGATCACCGTCAAACCGGTCATGTACATCACCAACGTCATCGAAGGCGGTTTTGAAAACAACCCGCACCTGGACAAAGTACTGGCATTAGCCAAAACCGAACACGCCCCAGTGGTCACCATCTGCGCCAAAATCGAAGGTGAAATCTCCGAGCTCGACGAAGAAGACAAACTGCTGTTCCTGGAAGAGCTGGGCCAGGACGAGCCAGGCCTCAACCGTGTGATCCGCGCAGCTTATGACCTGCTCGGCCTGCAAACTTACTTCACCGCCGGCGTGCAAGAAGTACGCGCCTGGACCGTAAAGAAAGGCGCCACCGCACCACAAGCCGCGGGGGTCATCCACACCGACTTCGAGCGTGGCTTTATCCGTGCCGAAGTCATCGCGTATGATGAATACGTCAAAAACAAAGGCGAAAAAGGCGCGCAAGAAGCTGGCAAAATGCGCCTCGAAGGCAAAGAATACATCGTGCAAGACGGTGATGTGATGCATTTCCGTTTTAACGTCTAACACGACTCTTGAGCACAAAAAAAGGCTGGAGTGCGCTCCAGCCTTTTTGTTTCACCTAATCGTCCCCCGTTGCTTTAAAGCCCGCATACTCAGGCTTTTCTATCACCCGCATAAAACGCACCAACAAATCAGGGTCTAGTTTAGTGCCTGACTCAGAATCCATAATCTGCATAATCTCGGCATGCGGCCGTGCGCCCTGATACACCCGACGCACTGCCATCGCATCATAGTTATCCACCAGCGTCACAATCCGCGCTAATAATGGAATGCCCTCGCCCGCCAGTTTGTCCGGATACCCAGAGCCATCAAACCACTCATGATGATGGCGGATCACCTTGGACACCCGCTCAGCACGCGGATGCTCATACGCAGCCACCATATCGCCACCCACTGCCGGGTGCTGCTGCATAACCTTCATCTCATCGCCATCCAGCCTGCCGGGCTTCATCAACACCACATCTGGCACCACAATCTTGCCAATATCATGCAAACCAGAACCCAGCTCCAGCACACGCAACTCATCCGTGGTCAACCCCACCTCAAGCCCAATGCCATTAGCAAGCGACATCACCCGATCGCTATGCAAGCGGGTATACGCGTCGCGCTGACGCAACGCATCAGCCAACACCGCACTCAGCCTAAGCACACCCCGGTGGCTCTCTTCGTGATTCATACGATTTTTTTGATTATTGGTATAAATTAAGTTCAGCATACTCCCAAATAAAGCCAAGCGGAAATCCCCC
>CAYPZE010000002.1:0-51322 GCA_964415305.1 uncultured Methylotenera sp. | reverse complement strand
GGGAATATCCGTCAGCGCCCCTAAAATCTCAAAACCATGATCTTGTGGCGTACGCTCTGGTGCACGATCCTCAAAAAATCCCAATACCGAAACACGGCTATATTCATCTGCCAGCAGGTTGTTTGCAACAGCCAGACCTTGCTCATTCAAGCCGATAATCACTGCGTTCTTAGGTGGTCCCTGCAAACTGATAAAGAAAGGAGAAAGTTCCTTGAGTGCAGTTAACGCCAGAATTTGGGCAACCGGTGTGCCAATTAACCAAGTGTAAACAATCTCAGGCGTGTATAGCGTGATGTAGCCTGTGATGCGTGCAAAAATAAGCACCATCCCGGCCAGTAATATCCACTGAAATATGACATCACGCGCCATCTTCCAAAAACCCAGACGAATTTTTGCACCGCTTGGAAAAGTCACCGAGAACAACAGGATTGAGGTGAAAAAGATAGAGATAGGAATTCTATCTTCGAAGTAAATAAAAATGCCCCACATGAAAAAGACTAATACGAGGGGCTCTACAATGGACTCTATGAAGTAAAGAGGGCTACGAGGCCCCGAAGATAATCCGGAGATTGTTCTAATTGGCGGTCTGATAGTTTTTTTCATATATGACTTAATTCTATATACCGCCCGAGTTTAACCAAATTAATGCTGAACATCAATCGGGGAATAGCAGTCTTCAAATGGCCTTAGTGTCATAAAACCATCTCCAAAGCTGACGTATACTAAGCATTGATTTAATAATTCACATTTGATCTGCTAAAAAGTTAAATTTTGGTAGCATTAAATGTATGTTTACAGGTTAGAATGTAAACCAAACATCATAATTTGCTATTGCTTAAAATACATGTCATCCCGCAAGCAATCCCCCAAGCTAAAGATTAAACGCCCCATTCGATGCTGGCTTGCACTGACGTTGAGTGCATTGCCTTTTTATGTGGTGGCTGACGAACTGGATACCATACAATTCAACGCTGCAATTAATAAAACGTATGATGACAACATTTTCCGCCAGAACAAGAATGCAATTTCTGATGTTATCACCATCACGACGCTAGGGTTCCGGTTTGATAAAACCTACTCATTGCAACGGTTCACTTTGGATGCGTCTTACACGGATTTCAAATATAACCGTACAGATTTTCTTGACTATGACGCCAAAAACTACAACGCAGCCTGGCTTTGGTCACTGACTCCAAATCTGACAGGCAAAATTACCTCAGAGCAAACACAGGTTTTAAATGATTTTAGAGATTTTGCCAATCCGATTCAAAACATCAGAACCTCAAAAATACAAAGATTTCGTGCGGAGTACTCACCGCACCAGGTTTGGACAGTGATCGGTGGTGTAACTTACACAGATGTGACTAACAGTCAACAATTTAACGCGCAAGCTGACTTTAGCGCATTCGCGTTTGATTACGGTGCTAAATATAAATTCCCCTCTGGCTCCAGTCTTGCATTTCTGGGACACAATCGCCGCGGTGAATACAGTGGCAGGCCGGTGAGTGCCATCTTTGACAATGGTTATGATGAAACCGAATTTGAAATCGATGCTGTATTGAAAGCTTCAGGCAAAAGTAGCTTGACTGCAAAGTTAGCCTATATTCAACGTGAATACGACCACTTAACTCTACGTGATTACCAATCCTATATTGGTTACATCAACTATGACTGGTTCATCACTGGCAAAATGATGGCAAACTTCAATCTGTCACGTACGGTCTATCCGTTTGAACAAGCCAATAGTACATACTCATCTACAGACACACTAAGAAGTGAGCTCATCTACAATATCACAGAAAAAATACAGGCCAGTGTAAATGCTAAAGTATCTGATCGTGATTTTGATGGCCGAGGTCAATTCGGCACCATTGGGCGTACTGACAAAGAAAAAGGCTTTGGAGGCTCATTAAAATGGTCTCCGATTAAAAATGTTTCTCTTTCATTAAATACCAGCAAGTCATACCGTAATTCGACTTTATCGCAGTTTGACTTTGATGATACGCTCACCAGTGTCAATCTGGACCTGAAGCTTTAATCTGCCAGTGTTACGATACGTTTTTAATAATCAAGCGTTTCAGAATGAAAAATATAATTACAAACTTCTGTCTTTTAATGCTGGTAGGCTGCAGTGGGCAGCAAAACTCAAGTATTAGCTCGCAAGTATTGGCCAAAGTAAATGGTGATGAGATTTTCGCCTATACTTTGCAAAACGAATTGAAGGCTTCGCAACAAAATGCAGATAACCAAGCCGCAGCTAAAAAAGTATTGACTGGATTAATTGATCGGCAGTTACTAGTGCAGGAAGCGCTCAAGCTTGATTTGGAAAGAACACCAGAAGTGATTCAGGCTATTGAATCTGCTAAAGCAAAAATTTATGCCCAAGCCTATCTATCAAAAAAAATAGCAAAACTGTCACCAGCGTCTGAAAGTGACATCAATCAGTATATTGAATCGCACCCTGATAAATTCAGGCACCGTAAGGTATTTAAGATGCAAGATGTTGTTTTTTCAAATAATCAATCGTTACTTGATTTATCAAGTGCAGAAAAAGAAGTGTTAACTCTTGCTGAGTTAAAAACTATTTTAAGCGCAAAAGGTATCAACTTTGAATCTGGAGACAGTCAACTTTTTACAGACAGATTGCCAGACTACGTGTTGGATAAAATCAAGCCGATGAAAAAAGGCGATTTACTTTTTTTACAAAGTAATAACAACATTATCGTAAAATCGATAGAGGATATTGTTGAACAACCGATGCCAGAAAAAAGTGCTCATTTGCTCGCCAGCCGTTTGTTAAGTCAACAGAAGCAGCAGGAGTTTGTTGCTCGGGAAATTGCAAGATTAAAGGCCCTAGCAACAATAGATGTGTTTTACCCCAAATAAATGGTCGTTAATCCTTACATTAACGTTTATTTATAGACTCGTATACTATTATTGAATGATCACCGTAATACAATAGACTTCACTACTTAAAGAGTTATCACTTATGATGAATTTAAAAAATTATTTTGTTATTACTTTCCTGTTTCTATTTAGTGTAATAGCCCATGCGGACTATACCTTAGGGGCAGGTGACTATGTCAAAGTAGTCGTCTACGGCGATGCTGAGTTGACGCGAGAAACACGAGTCTCAGAAGATGGTGTTTTAACAATGCCGCTGATAGGTGAAGTTAAAGTAGGCGGATTGACCACGATTGAAAGTGAAAAGCGCATTGCTGAACAATTGAAGCGAGGTGGCTTTATTGCAAACCCGCAGGTTTCAGTACTGGTGCTTGAATTTATGAGTAAGTCAGTTTCTGTCTTGGGAGGTGTACCAAAACCAGGACGTTATCCTGTGACAAGGCCGACTGATGTTAAAGATATTCTTGCTGAGGCAGGTGGTCTGGTGCCTGATGCTTCTGAAATTATTACCGTTGTTCGAGGCGACAAACGCAGCGAGTATGATTTGAATGAATTAATTGAGCATCGCAATGTGAATGATCAAGAAGTACGTTTGATCGGTGGTGAGACGATTTATATCAGCACGAGAGATGTTGCCGTGATAGGTCAAGTTCTCCGCCCAGGCAAGTATGGTATCCAGGGTGGCACACGGAAAATCAGTGATTTTTTAGCTTTGGCAGGTGGGTCTACTGAAAACGCAGGTGAAACCTTATTCTTTACCTCTGCTCGTTCAGGCACTCCAGTTACACAAGAAATTAATATTGATGAGTTGTTTAGGTCCCCTTCCAATGCTTCAAACAAGGACCTGTTGCCTGGTGATGTGTTATATGTTCCAAAGGCACCTCAAGTCTATGTGTATGGCGAGGTTCAACGGCCTGGCATGTACAAGATTGATAAAAACATGACTGTAATGCAAGGGATTGCTAAAGCTGGTGGTTTGACAATACGTGGCACTCAGCGCTCCGTCAAATTGCACAGGAAAAATGCCGAGGGCTCAACTGTGAAACAAAGCCCTGAGCTCACCGCAACTTTACAGGATGAAGATGTATTGTTTATTGAAGAAAGTCTGTTGTAATTTTAAAGGTTGACTATGAACTTATCTCAGTTGGTGCTGGTTTTAAAGGCACGCTATAAAATGATTCTGCTGGTGGCTTTGATTACGTTGTTGACAGCCAGCCTGGTCAGCTTGTTGTTCCCTAAAAGCTATAAAGCAGCTACGACTGTCATCTTAAATTATAAAGGGGTCGATCCAGTGACAGGGATGGCGATGCCCGCACAACTCATGCCCGGCTACATGGCCACGCAAGTAGATATTATTCAAAGTAAAAACGTGACTTTGGACGTGATCAAGCGGCTACATTTAGCGGATGTTAAGTCATTACAACAGCAGTTCGCTGAAGCCACGGAAGGTAAGCAAGCTGACATCAATGAGTGGTTGGCAGATTTGTTACAACAAAAATTGACCATTTTGCCCTCTAAGGAAAGCAGTGTCATCAGCATAGGTTATAAAGGGGTGGATCCGGTTTTTGCTGCAACGATGGCCAATGCCTTTGCCGAGTCTTATATCAATTTGAGTTTGAAGCTTAAAATTGATCCAGCTATTAAGGCGTCGCAATACCTAGCAGAGCAAACCAAAGTGTTGCGCGAAAACGTGCAAAAAGCGCAAGATAAATTGGCTGAATACCAGCAGAAGCATGGTTTAACCAGTATTCAAGACTCGTTTGACGTCGAAAGCTCTAAGTTAAGAGATTTGTCATCGCAATATAGCTTGGCGCAATCTCAATCTATTGATGCGAACTCGCGTCGCAATGATGCTTCAAAAAACATGAGTGACTCACCCGATGTTGCGCAAAATCCTGTGATTCAAAATATGCGCATGAGTCTGATTACTGCGGAGTCCAAGCTGGCTGAAATGGGGCAGCGCTACAGTAAGAACCATCCGATGTATATCGCAGCGGAAGCCGAAGTTAATAAAATCAAAAGTCAGTTGAATACAGAAATAGATCGTACCGTAGTGAGTTTGGGCAATAGCGCAAGTATTAATTCACAACGCCTGAGTGACCTGAAGTTTCAACTTGAAAAGCAAAAGCAGAAGGTGCTAGATCTCAATAGATTCAGATCAGATTTTTCTATTTTAGAAAAAGAGGTTCAGATTGCCCAAAATGCCCTTGAATCTGTCAACAATCGCTTCAGCCAAACAGCCCTTGAAGGTCAATCCACTCAAGGTGATATTTCAATTCTTGAAACAGCGGTGCCGCCATTGGAGCCAAGCAACCCCAGTCTGCTGCTGATTGCTCCATTTTCGTTGTTTATTGGTGCTTTGCTTGGTTGTCTGTTTGCGTTGCTTGCAGAGATGCTTGACCGTCGTATTCGCAGTAAAGACGACATTCTTGCGTTGGCTGAAATTCCCGTATTCGAATACAGCCTCAAGTCAGTCTAGCGTTGCAGCTGCCCTCTTTAGAAAACAATTTATCAGGCTCAAAGTGATTGCGTATGAATATTATTGAAACAGAGAACAAAACGCCCTTGAAAACAGTTTCTTCCAGCATCGGTCACCTGTTGCTTGATATGGGCAAAATTACCGACAAAGACGCTGAGCGTATTCTTAAGTTTCAGAAAGAAAAGTCTATGCGCTTCGGTGAGGCTGCATTGGCACTTGGTTTTGTTACCATGGAGGATATTAATCAGGCCTTGTCTTATCAGTTTGATTATCCTTACATTACACCAGACAAAGCATCGTTTAATAGTGGTCTTATTGCCGCATTTGATCCATTTTCAAAACAGGTTGAATCGCTGCGTTCATTACGGACACAGCTGATTTTGCGTTGGTTCGAGCGCGGATTTAAAACGATAGCTGTGTCATCGGCAAGAGAAGCCGATGGCGCGAGCTTGTTAGCATCCAATTTGGCAGTGGTATTTTCTCAATTAGGCGAGCGCACGCTGTTAATCGATGCAAACCTGCGCGATCCTTCGCAGCACAAGCTTTTTAGGCTCAATAACCACCATGGCCTCTCGGATATTCTGGTTGGTAGAGCCTCGACAGATGTTGTAGTTAGAATTCCTTCGTTATTAAACTTGAGCATTTTGACTGCAGGAGCAACACCGCCAAATCCACAAGAGCTTCTAAACAAAGAAGCGCTTAATGAGTTATTGCAGAGTTTTTCCGACCACTACGACGTGATTATTATTGATACCTCGCCATTGTTGCAATCCTCAGACGCACAGATTGTGGCGAAAAAGGTGGGTGGTGTGCTGATTTCAACCATGCAAAACAAAACGACGTTAAACGATACCCAGGAAGCTTACGAAGCCTGTCGTAGCCTAGGCATTGATGTGCAAATTGCTTTGAATACAAACTAAGATGTCAGTGTATTCAGCCACAAGTCCATTAGGGGCAAACCAAAAGCTCTTCGGCTACATCGCGGTATTGCTTTCGCTATTGGTGTTGTATGTACCGGTATTCCATGATTTGTTTGTGACAGTCTGGAATACAGACACACAGTCCCATGGCCCAATAGTGTTGGGTATTGGCCTCTGGTTTTTTTATTTTAAAACCCGGCAAATACTAGAGAAGCCGCAAACATTCAAACCAGCGCCTTTACTTGGCTGGACAATGATCATATCAGGGGCAGGCTTATATCTTATAGGCTACTCACAGAGTGTTTATATAATCTCTATCTTGTCTTTGGTGTTTGTCCTCTGTGGCTTGATTTGCATTGTTTTTGGTGCCCACATTGCCCTTAAATATTGGTTTGCACTGTTCTTTTTTGTCTTCCTTATTCCGTGGCCAGCGTCAGTAATTGACACCTTGACCCAGCCGATGAAAATCGCCGTTTCCTTCGCCGCAGATCATCTGTTGTATGCGCTTGACTATCCTATTGCGCGCTCAGGCGTGATTTTGCAGATCGGCCAGTACAAGTTGCTGGTGGCAGATGCGTGCGCGGGCCTCAACTCCTTATTTACCCTTGAGGCTATTGGCTTGCTCTATATTAATGTGATTAATCATCAGGCTTTTTGGCGAAATGTGCTGCTTGCAGTGCTCATCGTGCCGATTTCTTTCACCTCTAATGTATTGCGGGTGTGTACTTTGGCATTAATTACGTTCCATATGGGAGACGAAGCAGGGCAGGGTTTTTTGCATAATTTCTCTGGCATGGTACTTTTCCTGACAGCGCTCATTTTGATCATCGTTATTGACTCAATGATTCAAAAAATTGCCGAAAAATTCAAACTTAAGAGCTTGCTGAGCCAAGAATAGCCCTAGTGATGAAAGACTTATACTTAAAACTACCTTCCGTAAAACTTGCAACAGGCTTACAGCTATTGTTGCTGAGTATTGTTTTTTTGGGACTGGCCACCATGCTCAAGCCGCACGAGCATTATGCAAAGTCAGAAAGCAACTTCGAGAAAAATATCCCCAGAGTCATTAATGGATGGGTAGAGGTGCAACAGTCGACACCGCAGGTCAGTATGGTCAGTGATGAAAAAAGCCTCATTAATCAGTTGTATGATGACACCCTGATGCGGACATATGCTGACGCCGAAGGACATCAGGTAATGGTTGCGCTCGCATATGCCAGGGAGCAACGTCAGGATGTTAAAATTCATCAGCCCGATATCTGCTACCCGGCACAGGGCTATCAAATGCAAAAAACTGAAACGGTTGCATTCGATACGTTACAGCGTAGCGGTAGCGCTCCAGTCGTAGGTAAAAGGCAGCTCTACTATGGCCAAAATCACCTTGAGGCTGTCAGTTATTGGATCCGCGTTGGAGACGGTACCTTGACCTCTGGCTTGCAAATGCGCCTGAAAATCATAGAAGATGGATTGCTGAAGCGTCGCTTGGATGATGGCATTCTGGTGCGTGTTTCATCCGTCATTCCGGATGAAAGTAAGCAGGCCGATGCATATGCTTTGCAAGAGAAATTTCTTAAGGAGTTTGTTGAGACTGTTGAACACGACATGCCTGGACTACTCGTCCCTAACGCGTTGAAGTCGTAATTGCATGTCTGTAGTATCAAATGTCAAATGGGTTGCAGTTTCACAAGCGGCAAGAATCCTTTCACAGTTAGCCAACATCTTCGTCCTTGCGAGGATACTGCCTCCTAGCGATTATGGCCTCATGGCAATGGCAACGATTGTGACCAACCTCGCATTACTGATCAGAGATCAGGGAACATCAGCAGCGATTGTACAAAAAGAGGGATTGGAACACAGTACAATTAACACGGTTTTCTGGTTCAACATTCTGGTTGGTTTTATGATTGCGATCATTATCATGGTCAGTTCGCCCTTGATCGCAGGCTATTTCAAGCATGCTGAATTGATCACCATTTTAGTTGTACTGGCATTAGTATTTCCCATATCAAGTTCGTCAATATCTCACCAGGCATTACTCGAGCGCGAATCTAAATTCAGAAAGCTCGCCTTTATTGAGTTAGTCGCTTCTATCATGGCCATGGTCATTGCCGTCATTGCGGCCTTGAATGGTGCGGGTGTTTATAGCTTGGTATTACAAGCAATATTGATGGCGTTAATCTCATCAAGCCTAATTTGGGTGAGTTCCGACTGGCGCCCCAAAGGAAAACCTACACTAGCTGAGTTAAAGACCATTTTGCCGTTTACCGGACATATGACGGCATTTCAATTAATTACTTATTTTTTTAGAAACGCAGACAGTATGATCGTCGGCCGATTATTGGGCGCCGTCTCATTAGGTGTTTACTCCATGGCTTATAGAGTCATGCTGTTACCAGTGCAAAATATAACGTGGGCTGCTTCTCGTGCCTTGTTCCCTGTGATGAGCCGTCAACAAAATGCACTCGACGAAATGGGCCGACTTTACTTACAGACACTTGGATTTATTGCTTTTCTCACCGCACCATTAATGGCAGGTATATTTTCTGTGAGAGAAATCTTCGTCGAAGTTGCTTTTGGCCAACAATGGTTACAAGTCTCTAGTGTGCTGGCATGGTTGACGTCAGTAGGCTTTATGCAGTCGATATCAAGTACCACAGGCACTGTTTTTATGGCGCAAGGTAAAACCAGATTGCTGATGTGGGTTTCTCTGTTCAATGCCGGGCTGCATCTTTGTGCGTTTTGGATAGGGGCCAAGCAAGGTGTCGATGGTGTGGCCGAGTGGTATTTTTATGCTAGTTTTATTTCGGGTATCTTGTCACTGAAAATAGCCGGCAAACTGGTTAATTGCAGTGGATTGCAAATGTTTGATGCTTGCTTACGACCGTTGGCTATCGCAATTGTCATGTGCGCAGTTGTGAGGGCGGTCTATTGGCACACGCTAGGCCTGTGGTGGAACAATATGGCAGCCCTGATAGGGCTTACCATGCTGGGCGTGACAATTTATTTTGCAGCCTACTACCTGTTTCTGCGCGAGACTTTTAATAGTTATCTATCGAAACTATTAAAAAACAAGGCTGCATGATTGCATTTAGTATTGATGACCGAAAGATATTAAGCGCCATGAACAAAATTTTGATGGTTTCAATGTTTTTTCCGCCCACATTTGGCGGTGCTTCCGTGCAATCGTTACGGCTGGCTAAAGAGCTAATCAAGCAGGGATGCGAGGTAGAGTTCTTATCTGACAATGCAACAAAACCAACCATTTATAATGACCAATATGATGGTGTCGTGGTTACACGCTTAAAGACTTATTCCGAGAATCTGCATTCAAAATTGCGTGAGTTGATTTTTTCAATCAAACTCATCAAGTTCCTATTGTTCAGGCCAGATCTCAAAATTGTGCACTTTCATGCTATCCGTGGCCTAGAGTTACTTACATTCCCAATTATCCGGTTGATGGGTAAGAAAGTTATCCTCAAGCTGACTCTGGTAGGTGTGGATGACCCTCTCGCATTTAAACGCAGAAAATTATTGTCTCCTTTGTTTATGTGGGGGCTCAGATCTGCCAATCACATGATCGCCATCTCAGAGGAATTGAAGCAGAGATCCTATCAGGCAGGTTTTGATGATCGGGTAGTTAAAAAAATATTCAACGGTTTTGATGAGGAAAACTTTTTCATTCCAGACGCTGCGCAGAAAGCGGCACTACGAACGCAACTGGCTATTCCTCCAAATGCCCCCGTTTTTCTGTCTGTTGGTAAAGTGGAGCATCGCAAAGGGTATGATTTACTATTGCAAGCCTTCGTCGACATTCAAAAGAGTATGCCGCAAGCTGCTCTTGTGGTAGTCGGACCTGATAATGTCGAGTCAAACAGCTATTATTTGAGTTTGCAGTATTTTATTGCTAAACACCAATTGCAGAATATTCATTTTGTTGGCAGACAATACAATGTGCATGAGTTTACAAAAGCATCCGACTACTTCTTGTTCTGTTCACGGCAAGAAGGTTTCGGAACCGTAATGATCGAAGCAATGGCTTGTGGTTTACCAACCATTGCAATGAATATCCAAGGTGTCACAGAAGATATTGTTACAGATAATAGAATCGGTGTGATTAATTATTCACATGATCCTGCAGAGTTTGCGCAGCAGGCATTAAGTCTCATCAAAGATGTAAAACAGGAAAATATACAAGCAGCAGTGAAAACCTTGAGTGAAAAGTTTTCAATTTCAAACATTGCAAAAAACTATATTCATTTGTATCGTCAGCTTAGTGATCATCAATAAATAGGCAAAAAAGTGGCTAAATTAAACGTCAATAAACCAAAAGCGCTTCTGATCTTTTTGGCTATTTTTGCTGCCCTGTTTTTTGGGTTGGCCTCTTTGGCTTTCGTGCAGTTAGTCAATACAAACTATGTGTTTTTGTTAGCGCCTCCACTGGCATTGCTGATTGGGTTGTTGTTTATTTTTGATCGGTATGCATTTTTCTTGATGGTAATACTATCTCGATCATCCCTTGATGCAGCTTTTAATGCCATTAAAATCGGAAACTTTGGTTTGGGCGCAGTCTTAAACGCTCTTGTAATTATCATTGCTGTATTAACATTATTAGAAAAACCAATAAAACTGAACTTTAAACTAGATGCGATTAAAAAGGCATGGCTGATTTTTTTAACTCTCTCGTTCGTATCAATTTTCTATGCCCCAACTTTGATCCCGAGTCTGAAAGCATTTTTAGTCTACGTTTCTTATGCCTCAGTATTTTTCTTAGGCATATTCGTTATTAAAGCACCTGAGGACTTTGGGAAATGGATGAAGGTTGTTGCTGCATCCTCATTGGTTCCAGTTTTATATAGCTTTTACTGCTTTGCTTTTGGCGGTAGCGGGTTGCTAAATTATCGATGGGAGGGTATGCGACTTCAAAGTACGTTTCCTCACCCCAATCCTTTTGCACCGTATTTAGTTGTCATAATTTCTGTGACTTTTTATTTGTACAAATCTAAGGCCGAGTTTATATCTTCAACTTTACGCAAGTTCCTCCCTCTTTATATACTTGTCTTAATCGGACTTTTGCTGATGACAAAAACAAGGTCAGCGTGGGTTGTAACTTATTTGTTGTTTTTCCTGTACTCAATCTTCCATGAACGAAAAATGCTGATTCCGATACTATTAGCACCACTTTTTGCATTATTCATACCGGAAATCCAGGACAGAATTCTGGACTTAACTAAAGGTAATGATTTTGGTTCAACTGGGTATGAAAGGCTAAATTCTTTTGCATGGCGTTTAAAAGTTTGGGGAGACAGCATCGGCTGGATGAGTAAGACTCGCTATTTTCTGGGTTATGGTATTTCTAGTTTTGTACATTACTCACCTGAGTTTGTAATGGCAAATGCCTTCGAAAAAATTCGCTTTGATATTGAAGCGCATAGTATTTATGTGCAAACATTTTTTGAATTAGGCCTTTTGGGTTTAGCATCATTATGCTATCTGCTGTACTCCTACCTTAAAACATTATTGAGTCTTTATAAGAGAAATAAACTGCTTGTCTTCACTGTCACAGTCATTTTTATTCAATACTTATTACAGTCGCTAACTGATAATTTATTGGATTACTTAATAAGTGAGTGGTACATGTGGTTTGTAATAGGTATTACTTTCAGTTATTTAGGTCAATTCAAAGACTCTCATAATAACTTCTCAAGTGTCTCAAAATAGCGTAACGAATTTTATTTTTCTGTTAGATTAACAATGAAAACTTGTATTGCATATTTTACAAGCGCATACCCACGCGCAACAGACACCTTTATTCAGCGTGAGGTGATTGGGCTAAGAGAGTCAGGAATAAATGTTGTCACATGCGCACTTAGAGAACCAGAAGGTGCTAACAATGTAAGCCCGTTGATATTAAACGAGCGCAAACAGACTACTTACTTTCTGCCTGCCAACCCACTAAAGCTTATTAAGCTTAATTTGAGTTACTTGGCACGCTCTGCATCCAAATATTTTAAAACACTTAAGTTAGCATTTAAAACGCGTCGGCCAGGCATCAAAGGCACCCTTTATCAGCTGTTTTACTTTCAAGAGGCTTTACTGCTTGCTAATTATCTTGAAATAAACGAAGTAGAGCACCTTCATAATCACTTTGGTGATAGCAGTGGTATGGTCACCATGCTTGCGAGTCAACTGAGTGGTGTAGGCTATAGCATCACTTTTCATGGGCCGCATATCTTTTTTGAGCCAACCTTGCTGGCCCTGCGTGAAAAAGTTAAATATGCAAAGTTTATTGTTTGTATCAGCAATTATTGTAAAAGCCAAATGATGCTTTTTTCAGATGCTGAAGATTGGCATAAGTTGCAGATTGTTCATTGTGGGATAGACATTAACAGTTACACCATCGCGCAACAGTCAGAGAAAGAAGCTGATAGGCCGGTAAAGTTGCTCTATGTTGGTAGGCTGGCAGCGGAAAAAGGTGTCCCTGTTTTACTGCGTAGTTTAATTGCTCTAAAAAATGAAGGTCATGAATTTCATTTAACATTGTTGGGTGATGGTCCTGAGCGAGTAGCTTTAGAGGCAGAAGTGAAAGCGCAGGGATTAGAGCAGATGGTTCATTTCGGCGGCTTTGCTAGCCAGGAAACTGTCAGGTCGACATTGCAGGCAAGTGACGTATTTATTCTGCCAAGCTTTGCTGAAGGTGTACCTGTTTCATTAATGGAGGCGATGGCTTGTGGCGTACCGGTCATTGGAACCAATGTCGGGGGAGTAACTGAACTCATAGAACATGGCGTTTCTGGCCTGGTTGTTGCGCCATCAGATGAAGTTGCATTAAAAAATGCCATCTTTAGTTATTTAAATAATCCTGCGTTGCGCGAAAACGTAAAGCAGGCAGCAAGAAAAGTGGTTGAGTCACAATTTAACTTAGAGCTTGAAGTAAACAAACTCGAGCAATTGATCACAACATATCAAAAGAGCTGACATGATTGGGTATCTCAATAGTAGTGATAAATCGGCTCTTGAAAACTTCTCTATTTGCATTATTGGTGCAGGTGCCGCTGGTATCAGTCTAGCTATTAGCCTTTCTCGGCAGGGGAAACGCGTCCTGCTTATAGAAGGCGGCGACTGGAATGAAACACCTGATATTGTCGACACTTATGTAGGGCAGGCAACGGCACCTCACCCGCAAACCACTGAGTTCCGGTATCAACGCTTTGGTGGTACAACCCATTTATGGGGTGGCCGTTGCGTACCACTGGACCGCCACGACTTTGAAAAAAGGCCACACGTGCCTGAAAGTGGGTGGCCAGAGGATGCCAATACAATTGCAAACTATTATTCTCAAGCGTTAGATTATTGTGATGCAGGTGAGAACGATTTTACGATTAACGCTTTTGGCTCAAACGCAAAACCTATCTTCACTGAAGCGCCATTATTGGCACCAGACCTTAATGAGTATATTGAACGCTATAGCCTGCCAACAGATTTTGGTCAAAAGTTTCGTCGTGAGCTGACTGATTCAAGTAATGTTTATGTGTTGTTGCGTACGCGCTGTATCGGGCTTAACACAAACACAGAGGGAGATACTGTTACTTCTGTGACCCTACATGACGGCAGCCAGGCACAACAAGTGAAAGTGCAGCAAGTCGTGTTAGCTGGTGGCGGTATTGAAACTACGCGATTAATGTTAGCAAGCAGAGAGACAACCCCTGCCTGGAGTCACCTTGATAATAGTCTGGGTAAATATTACGCTTGCCACTATGACTTGATTTTCGGTGCATTGCGGTTTAGCGGTGAGCTACCTGTTTTTGACTTTCAGAAAACAGTTGAGGGCATTTACGCCAGGCGTAAACTTCAATTTTCTGCCTCCTTTCAGGCGCAGCATGGCTTGCTTAACTCTGCATTTCGCTTGCACTTTCCGGCTTATGCGGACCCTTCACACGGTAGTGGCGTGATGTCAACTATCTATCTGGCCAAGTCGATTCTCAAGCCTGAATATCAGGCGATTCTGAATCATGGCGTGAACCAAGCGCCTGTTAGAGGTCAAGCATTTAAACACTTACTTAATGTAGTGTTGGATGTTGGTTCGGTCATCGGCTTTGCCTTTAACTGGCTGTTTAAAATTAAACTCGCCAAGCGGCGTATTCCATACACGCTAGTCGCAAACCGCAACGGTACTTATCCTATAGAGTTTAACAGTGAGCAGGTATCAGATGTTAATAACCGCATTGAACTCCTGGATACGCGTGACCGTTTTGGAATGCGCAGAGTGCATGTGCATTGGAAGATGACTGCACAGGATATTGCTTCAGGAATTAAATCTTTTAACTTACTAAAAATACAATTCGAGAAAACAAAAGCTTGCAGGCTTGAATTTAAGCCTGAAGAGTTACAAAAGGCAATGGAGAACGCTTTACCAGTTGGCGGCCATCATATGGGAACAACCCGTATGGGAACCGCTCCAAATGACAGTGTGGTTGATGTGAATTGTAAAGTGCATGGCGTAAAAAACCTGTACATAGCCAGCGCATCAGTGTTTACCACCAATAGCCATGCCAACCCGACATTAACAATTGTTGCGTTGGCTTTGCGGCTAGCAAATCATATTTCATCGCAGGATTGATCTGACTGCCTGAAAGGGAAAATTATGGGCAAAAGAGAAGCTAATTCAATCTTTAGTTCTGTCACTCTGATAGTTATTCTTTTTATTCAAGTGAGTTTTGTTATTGCTGCTGAGTTTGGTAGTTTTGAAAAGCCCTTTACTTCCAGTTCGCTTTGGTACAGCAAACCGATAGATCCAGTATTTGATAGCTTTGTGATTCCAACATCCAACTATTTCCCTGCTATTCAGGAAGGCAAATACTCTACACGCTGTTACTTTGCAACAGCTAAAGACTCTCCTATGAAGCTTCAACCCGCTGTGGGCAAGAAGGGAGTTTACGATGCAGATGCAGAAAGTTTTAGCGACGAAATAATAATCCCTCACTGGCCGGAAGAATTAGAGCCCGCAGAGGGTGATGATGGGCATGCTGATATTTTTGATACCACAAGCGGTATTATTTATTCGTTCTGGCAATTGAAAAAAATGGATGGTGTTTGGCGTACAACCCATGTTGGCTGGATGCCGCTGAATGGCTCAGGCTGGGGAGATCCTGCGCACTATCATCAAGGATCCCGGGCATCTGGGGTGCCGTCATGTGCCGGTATCATCCGTAAACATGAATTAAACGATGGTGATGATATGTATCACCATGCGTTAGCAATCTCACTCACTAACAACGCGCTTTCACCCTCACCAGCCTATATATTTCCAGCTACTGCAGCTGACTCCAGTGCGCCCAAAAAGAATACAGGTCGAATTCCTGAAGGAGCACTACTGATGTTGCCGCAAGACTTTGATACATCTGTAATTAAAGATGCTACCTTGAGGAAGGTGGCAAATACTTTAAAGGTTTACGGTGCCTACGTCGTCGATATGAATTATGGTACGCCCTTTGTAATTTATGTTGAAATTGGTTCTGGATTAAAAATTGGTAAGGGGGGCTGGAATTATAAGCTTGGGCAGGAACTTCACCTTGTTAGAGAAAATCTGCGCATGGTCAAAGCGGCAGGCGGTTGGCTGGATGGCAATGGTCAGCCATTTATCCCCAATAAGAACTTGAATCTTCTTTCAATGAGAGGGCCTTGGGTGGCCTCCAACGGTAAACCCTTGGGTAAATTTGTACCGACACAGCAAGCTGTTGTGTTTCAAAAAACAGACTCTCCGGTGATTCAGTCCAATTATTCAGACCGCTCCATGCCAGCGATTGACTGGGCAAAGCCACAAAAAGGGCAACGGTATACTTTAAAAGCAATGACTACTGGTGGTGCCAGCTTGCGGTTCAAGATTATTGACAAAGAAACCAAGAAGCAGGTTTACGACAGTCGAGATCTTCAAAATAATGAGTCGGTGACTTTTGAGTGGCCTGTTGATAGTTTTTACCCGCTGGTCACTGTCACGAGTGGGGTAGGCGACGCTTCATCAGCGCGTGGCATACTGCTCCGCGCCACAGACAAATAATTGAAATTTACTTTAAATAGGCCTTCGCTATGATTTATGACGCACTTATCGCACTTTTTTACCTTGTATTGTTGCTACTGGCGATTCCTGTTCTGACCTTTGCGTTTCAAATTCTGATGGCCATCCTGCCAGGTTATCGCAAAGCGGTGATCGTGCCAAGTCAGGAGCGTATTGCTATCCTGATCCCTGCGCACAATGAATCCGCTGGGATTGCGCATACATTGCAATCGATCAAGCAGCAGGCCACCGCCAATACCAGAATCGTTGTAGTGGCCGATAACTGTAGTGACAATACAGCGGAGGTTGCTAGGCAAGCCGGCGTAGAAGCCATTGAGCGATTTGATCAAGAAAAAAGAGGAAAAGGCTATGCTCTGGATTTCGGTTTGCAGTTTCTCAAACAGTCTCCACCAGACATTGTGATGGTATTTGATGCTGATTGCGAAATTGATACCGGGACCATAGATGCTCTGGCCAATGCCGTTGTTTCCCGAAATAGTGCTATTCAGGCATTGTATTTGATTCAGTCAAATCCCAATGGCGATATCAAGTCGAAAATAGCCGAGTTTGCCTATGTGGTTAAAAGCTGGACCAGGCCATTAGGCTTTCACCGTCTTGGGCTACCCATGCAGTTGATGGGCTCTGGCATGGCATTCCCCTGGCAACAAATTGAGCATGCCAATCTGGTACACGGTAGTATCGTAGAAGATATGAAACTGGGCATAGATTTGACCATTGCCTATCGTGCACCGGGATTTTGCCCTGAAGCATATGTCACCAGCTTGTTTCCCGAGCACGATGCGGGAACGGAGTCACAAAGAAAGCGTTGGGAGCATGGCCATATCAGCATGATTGTCAAAGAAGGCATTCCACTGCTGGTTAAAGGTATCAAGTCTTTCAACTTCTCTATTGTTGCAATGGCTTTAGACCTGATCGTGCCGCCACTGGCATTGCTCTTTTTATTGTCCGCCTTGTTTGCATTTGTATCGGCGGCAACATGGGTGCTCACTGGTGATGCACAACCATGGTCACTCGGGGTAGGGGTGTTTGCAATATTGACTGGCTTTGTTTTAATTGCCTGGTTCAAACATGGTAGAAATATCTTACCTATCATGTCCTTATTTGCCTATGCACCAGTGTATGCCCTGAGTAAAATCAAGCTGTACCTGAATTTCTTCAAGAATCGCCAGGTCGAGTGGGTCAAATCCAGAAAAGACTAACTAACACGATGTGTTCTGATTATTAACATTACTTGTGAGCTCTATGAGTATTAACAAAAACGAAAATAGATACGCCTTTGCCGATGGTTTACGTGGTTTAGCTGCGTTATGGGTAGTTTTCTATCACTTATTTCATGGGGATCATGTTAATCAGCTCTCTCAATTTCTAGGGAAGACCATTTCTGCAATTGTCTTCGAATATGGTAATTTGGGAGTTCCTATTTTCTTTGTATTAAGTGGTTTTGTTATGGCAGTGACAACCAATAACAAACATATAGGAATGCCACAATTTAAGAATTTTTTTCTTAGGCGTCTGGTTAGAATATCCCCACCATACTATTTTTCGATAGCTATAACACTAATATTACTTGCTGTGAAAATTCATTATGTTGACCATGCAGGCGTCTTCCCATCTCCGTCAAATATTGCAGCACACTTTTTATATCTTCAAGGATTTCTTAACTACAAACAAATCAATGTTGTTTATTGGACGTTATGCTATGAGATACAGTTTTATTTAGTCTTTGGATTTATTATGTTTTTAGCTTCTAAATTCGAAGATAACTCTCGTCAACAATTTTCAATACTCATCAGCTCAACTTTGATTGGCTTAATTTGGCTCTTTTGGTCCTCTGATGAAAACCATAATTTGATTTACCTTTACTCTCAAGAGCATTTATTGTTTATAAATTATTGGTATGCATTTAGTGCTGGAGCATTGGTAGGATGGCTCATTTCGAAAAAAAACAGCTTCGAGATCTATGCCGTTTTATTTTGTATATCCATACTCGTCATCAGTGCTTATAAGCAAGATATATTCGCACTTACCTCTGCGATTACTTCAATCTCTTTATACTTTGCACTTAAGAAAAATAAAATGGGTACTTGGCTCAGTTTTAAATGGCTGCAAACTTTAGGTTTAATTTCATATAGCCTGTACTTAATTCATAACAGTGTTACAGGAATAAGCGCCAGATTAGTGAGGAAGTTTTTTGATATTGGAATCCTTACTGATTTAATAGTTATGACGTTTACAATAATCTCTTGTTTACTTCTGTCGTATTTAATGTATTTAATTATTGAAAAACCCGTGATTAAATTAAGTCAGAAAATTAAATATTAAATTTAAAACTCATTAGTCTCTAAAGAATATCTAAACGTAGTGTCTCATTTCCTTTAAGTACACAAACCTTTTACTAAGCGGGGTATTAACTGAATATCCCGCTTAGTGAAATGCCATCATGCGTATGCATCTATGATTGGTTGGGTTCTCGCCTAATTTCAATGAATCAAAAAATATGAGGTAAAACTACTGCATCACAGTAGTCCTATTTGAGTGGTATATTTTTTGCTAGATCATATGTTGAATTGATCTGAAGCTAGATTATCTAAACCATTTAGACCAAGGCGCTCATTAAACTCCTTAACTTTGTCACTTTGTAAAAACATTACGTCAATGTTGTGACAAGTTATGACAGTCTTTATGGTCCCGATTGATTGGTAGTCCATCTAACTTGGGCAAGGTAACGAGTTTGATTCAAGCGACTTTCTGATCATTTAAATCACAACCTTACCCTTTAGGAGTAAATGATGAAAGCATTCACACAAGTGCCTTTTATTACCCATACTTGCCTGGCCTCTGTGGTGCTATTTACTGCCCTCAATGCTGTCGGTGCGATAGATCCCAATGTCCCGAGCGCTCAAATAGGTACAGAGACGGCTAACAACCAAGCACGCATGGGGCAATACTACACAAAGCCGTTTGCGACGAATTCATTGTGGAATAGTCGACCTATTTCACCAAGTTTTTCAAATTATGTGATACCTCTTGCCAAATTTAATCCCTTAATTGAGTCAGGCATATACTCTTCTGGCTGTTTTTTTGCCGATGATACAAGCGGCCCCATGGTTGTCAAACCTATCCCTGGCTCAAAGGGGGTATATGACGCAGATGCTGAAACCTCACTGCCTCAGGTGGAAATACCACATTGGCCTGCCGACTTAGAGGCTGCGTCTGGCAGCGATGGTCATGCTGATATTTACGATGTTGCTAACGGAATAATCCATTCGTTTTGGAGACTCAAAAACATCAATGGCGTATGGACAGCTAATTTGTACGCCTGGGCTCCTATCAATGGTTCTGGTTGGGCGGATCCTTCGCATTATTATCATGGGGCAAGGGCGGTGGGGATTGGTGCTTGTGCCGGGATTATCCGTAAACATGAATACGCCAGCAGTGACCCGATTTACCCACACGCGTTAGCGATGTCACTGGATACCACTGGCGCTGCGCCTGGCTACGTTTACCCAGCCACGTCGGCTGATCACTACAGTGCAACCAATACCGGCAAGATTCCTGAAGGGGCATTAGTCATGCTGCCGCCGAGTTTTAATGTCTCGCAACTTAAAACGCCGGAGTTAATCAAGATTGCAAATACATTGAGGGTGTATGGTGCCTATGTTGTTGATGGTAATTATGGTACCCCTTTCGTCATTTATGCAGAAACAGGCTCCGGGCTTAACTTGCATAAAAATGGCTACAACTTAAAGGCGGCTAATGAGTTACATTTGATTCGCCAGTCTTTGCGTATGGTGACTTCAGTCAAATCTTGGATTGATGCCTCTGGCAGGCCATTTATTCCAGAAAAGAATTTAAATATCTTATCTATGCGTGGACCATGGGGCGTCAAGCGTGGAAATGTGTGGGATAAAGCTGATCCTTTGCTTGGGAAATTTAATACTTGGAAGCAAGCTGTCGTTTTCGGACCGACCACTTCGCGCGTTTCGCAGTCCAACCCATCCGGTCGGTCAATCAGTCAAATTTCATGGGCAAAACCTATTGCTGGAGAGAAGTTTAAACTTACCGCGCTGACAACGGGTGGCGGTCAATTAAGACTGATTATTTACGATAAGCAATGGAAAACCAGGATCGATACTTACGATTTGGCTAATGGACAGTCTTCTTCTTTTGTCTGGCCTTCTGGCGAGCTTTACTTTAGCCTCTATGCAACCAGTGGCATTGGCCCTAGCTCTAGTGTAAGTGGCACATTATTGCGCGTTAAGTAGTTTTAACTGCGTATAGAAATTCCTCATAGATTATTTTATAAAATCATAGAATTGGCGGTGGTGTGCTCCAATAGCGTTGCCGGAGTATGACCGCCATCTATGACTTTGCAAACTTATTAAATGCCAGCGTAATCGGCAAGTGAGTGCCAGATGACGCTTCGTTTGTTATCTCCCTTACAACATTTTTATCGCATTACATCATTTCATAGCAGTTGAACTGCTCTTCAGAAGAGCATAACTCAACATCCAAAATTAAATTAATTTAACATTTGTGGTGTATAGTTTTAATTTGTAATTTAACCTTTGCTTGGTTAGACAAATTGATGCTAAGGAGCATAAATGATAAATTTAAGAGGGATCATCAATAAAGCACTGATATTTATTATTGTGGTATCGAGCTTTAACGCAGTTGCATTGGAGTTTGGAAGTTACGCCCGACCTTTCAATGTTGATTCTTTATGGAACAGTGTTCCGGTTTCACCTACATTCTCAAACTACATCATCCCTGACTCTCTATATAATCCAACAGCAAATACACCAGCTTTCTCTGCCTCTTGCTTTTATGCTGATGCCACAGATCTACCAATGACAATTAAGGTTGGTCCAGGATATGGTGGGATTCACGACAGGGATGCGGAAAAACTTGTTTCAGAGCTTACTATCCCACATTGGCCGGCAAGCGTAATGCCTGCGACAGGTTCTGATGGTCACGCAGATATATTCGACGTGGAGGCTGGTGTCATTCATTCATTTTACAAGTTGAAAAATGTGAATGGAGAGTGGACATCCCTGTTGTATGCATGGTCGCCATTAAATGGCTCAGGCTGGGGAGACCCGGCACATTATTACCAGGGAGGTCGCGCAACAGGAGTGGCTGCTTGTGCTGGCATGATCAGAATTCATGAAGTTGATGACGGCGACACTATGTTCAGGCATGCATTAGCGATTTCATTAACCGATAATGCTCTGTCCAAGTCATACGTATTTCCAGCGACGTCTACAGATGTGGATGTCTCTAACTATACCGGGCAAATTCCGGAAGGTGCCTTATTGATGCTGCCTTCAAATTTTGATGTATCCAAGATCCAAACGCCATTAGTCAAAAAAATAGCTAACACACTAAAAACCTACGGTGCGTATGTAATTGATCGAAACTATGGTACGCCATATGTTGTTTATTCAGAGATTGGTGCTGCGACGCGCGTAACAGGTAGTGGCTGGTATGAGCTGACACTGATTCAAAAAGCATTACGTATGGTCACCTCAGTTCAAGGGTGGGTCGATGGTAATGGTAACAGCTTTCAAACCAATCAAAAGCTGAATGTACTTTCATTGAGAGGCCCTTGGATAAGAGGCTATAGCTATCAGGCAGATAGTGACATTTGTAATAATAACTGCGGCCAACTTGGAAAGTTTGACTCAATGCAACAAGCTGTTTTATTTGATATAACCGATGAAGAAATTGTGCAGTCTAATCCATCTGGCCGTTCTGTGACGCATATCTCTTGGGCTAAACCCCAAAAGGGTTATAAATATCAATTGACTGCCACTACCACCGGCGGTGCGAAGCTAAGGTTTGTCATTCGTGACCCTGAAAAAAATGACTACGTCATCTATGACTCAAAGGAGTTAATTGATGGGCAAAGCGTCACCTTTACGTGGCCATTAGATAATTACGATACGACTACCATTGCAATTAGTGGGGTAGGAGAGCCCTCATCCGTATCGGGCTCTCTGGTGCGTATTGAATAGCTTACCAGACAGACGCAATCGCCTAAGCGTTATTTTTAGCCCCCAACTCATTTAAAAACTTTCTGACAGGCACTTCTATAAAGTGATAGCTAAAGGCTGCGATTATGAAGGCTGCTGTTAACAAGAAGATCCTTGGGTGCCCATGATGAATCATTTTGTAACAGGGTTGTTGCCAGAGGTAGAGCGAGAATGAAATAAGCCCGACTCTGGTTAGTAATGGGTGGCATAAGAATCTCATCACGTAATCTGGCAGCTCTTTGATCGTGCAAATGGCAATAGCGACGCAAATGGTTCCCAAGCTATATTTGATCGGGTCTGGGAAAGGATTAAGATTGAATGCGACTGCCCCTGCCAACAGGGCGATAGATGTTAGAGGGTGCACTTTTTTATCTGACTGGTTAAAAAGCAGAAAACTGATTACGCCAATTAATATTGAAGCACTTCTGGTATCTGATCGCCAATACACATTGTAATAGTCCAGATGTTGTCCGAAGGTAAGCAGGGCGCCATTCACTAAGAAAATCAGGCAAAGTGCAATCAGTGGTTTGATGGGGTTGAATTGATACTTTCTCGATAAAAATGCAATCAAAGCCAGAAGTATATAGGTGTGCTCTTCAATACAAAGAGACCAGATGTGATCCAATACGGGTGTGTGTGCTACATAAATGCTGTAGTAGTTGTAGGTGAATGTTAACGTTGATAGTACGCTTTGGTAATCGACATGCAGCTCGTTAGCTGTTCTTCCGAAGATCACCCACATGGCGATGATGAACACAAAGAGTGCAGGCCACACGCGAGAGATACGCCTTTTAAAAAAGCTCGGTAAAGGCGTATTTTTGATAAATAGAATCTCCGCCATGAGACGTCCGCTAAGAACAAAAAACATCTCTACACCAAACCTGCCTGCATTGAAACCGTGAATGTTCAGAAAGTGGCCAATCAGTACAGCCAGGATCGAAAGCCCACGCCAGCCATCAAGGTAGGCGTAGCGGGTCATATGATTAGCGCTGCTCATTTTTTAACCATTCAACAGAACTTAACAGGCTTTGTTCGTAAGTCATGAATGTAAGGTGGCCGGATATTTTTTGAGCATCCAGAAAAATATGTTGCTTAAAAAGCCTGACTAGAGAGGGCGGCAGTGGTTCTGGAAGGCGATTGGCCAGTCCATTTTGTTTTGCTTTAGCTAGTAGTTTTTGAGAGATTTTAACCGCAGGGCTAAAGGCTTTTGAATCTAGCTTGAGTTGTAGCGGGTGAATACGCTTGACAGGGATTGCATCAATCGCATGTGCCAGGTCAATAAAATACTGGTTCCATCTTGGGCTATCTGGTGCGGCTAAATTAAAGTGCTGTATCTCGCCAGCTGCTAATGGTATTTCAAGCCCAAAGTGAATGGCCTTAACTACATCATCGACATGCACCAGATTACTCCAGCCATCGCCGGCGCTGCCCAAGTCGCCCAATCTAAACGTTTTGAGCAAATTAGCAACACGCTCTACCCATTGCACACTGCCTGGGCCATGGATGCAGCCTGGACGTAAAACAACCACTTTACCGCCTGCTTGCGCATAGGCTTGCATATGGCTTTCTGCCTCACATTTGGCGGCGGCATACCAGTTGTAATCCGGGTCAAAAGGCGATGTTTCTGTGATCACGCCCTCGCTAGCCCCGTAAACAGACATGGTGCTTAAATGCACAATGGTTGGCTTGCCCGCTGCCAGCGCGGCTTGTGTGAGGATTTGTGCACCCGCACCGATGGCGTCTTTGCTACCAGCGACGCAATTGACCACTGCGTCAACGTTTTGCAATTGTTTGGTGAGCTCAGTCAGGTTCATGCTGTCGAGAATGACATGATTGGCAAGATTGCTACGCATTCTGCCTCTGGAGGCCGCAATCGATGTTATGTTTGAATGAAGCAAGTGCGTATGGAGACGACTGCCCACGTGGCCAGTGGCGCCAAGAATTAATACTTTCATGCGTGATTCCTAACTAGATGATTGAATGCGATGATTTTCCAGCGTTTAAAGTGTCTGCAACGTGGTCTGCCAGGCGCAAGCTCATGGCGACAATGGTCAGGGTAGGGTTGGCCTGACTGCTGGTTGGAAACACTGACGCGCTAGCAATATATAAGTTATCAATATTGTGGAGTTTGCAGTCTGCATCCACCACGGAGTTTTCAGGGCTTATGCCCATTCTGGTGGTGCCAATATGGTGTCCACCGTATGCACCAAAGCGGGTTAAATCTTCTTCGAGCTGGTCATCGTTGAATTCAAAAGTCGCGAGGCCGCTCTGGTTTATTTCTTTCACAAACAGCTTGAGCGACCGTCTCACTGACTCAATGTCTTCGGGCAGATATTGCCAGTCAACCTTCACTTTAGGCATGCCGAAGATGTCCGTGTCGCTGATGAGTGTAATCCTGCTGTTAGGATTAGGATATTGTTCACTATGAATTTCAAAGGTGAACTGATTGCTTTTATTGCTTAAGATCACTGAAGGAAACTTACGCTTGGCCAAGGTTCGCTTGGTGATCCAGTGGTATAAAAACTTAACTGTATCAATAGGATCCAGAATGATATTAGCAAAATGCTTTAAATAAATACCGAGGCTGGACTGGCCATCTTTAAGGCGTTTTCCATATTCATAACTGATAAAGTTTTTGGCCAGAAACAAACCCGATAACACGCCAATTTTATGTGAGGGATCCACGATTTTAGGGAAATGCAGCCGGGCAACCATATTGCCAGCACCAATTTTTTTCTGCGTGTCAGCGGTCAATGCAAAGCGGCGGCGGCAATAGATGCCCTCAGGGGAAACTTCATAACCGTGGCGTACATTACTGGTTGCGCCCAAGACGGTCAACTTGCCTAGGTTGCCCGCAATATGGCACTGGTAATAGCGGCCGACTAAATCATGTTCGTTACCGATGCCATTTTTACAAATATCATTAGAGGCCAGCAGTAACCGGGTTGTTTCAATCCCGCCAGTGGCCAGAATGATTTTTTTAGCGGTCACGGATGCTTTAATACCCTCAAGACTGGCAATATCTAAATGATTGACATGAGCGCCTGCCTGGTCGAGGCGAATACCTGTGCAATTGGCGCCCAGCAATACCTCTACATCTTTTGCCAACACCAGTCGTTGCTTGTAACGGTCCCCCACATTGGTCGGGCACGAAAAGCGCTCTAAATTATTGGTTTTGAGGATGTCACTTTTAAAGCCTTTAATGGCTGCCTGTTGCTCGGTGTCAAACACTTTGTCGGCGTCGTACTCATAAACCCCAGCCTCTAGCAGCTTATTAGCTTGTTGGTAATACGGCGCAAGATCCTGATAGCCAATGGGCCAACCACTCTGCGGAACATAATCTCGCTGCTCGAAATCGATCGGATCAAAAGGCATGCAACGTCCACCCCAGATGGTGGTGGATCCACCAAAACGGCGTTGGCGGTATTTATCTGGCGGGCTATGCAACTTTTCGTCTGCTACTTCACCGGCATATAAGTGTTGGGTTTTATCATCGGCAAATTCAAACCCGGATTCCAGCAACACTATTTTCAAACCTCGTCCCGAGAGTGATAATGCGAGCGATACACCAGCTGCACCTGCACCAACAATACAGACATCTGCTTTAACGATTGAACCTGAAGACAGGTTATTTAAATTGCTAATCATATTTTTGTTAAATCACTTAAAAAAATTCACAAATAAGCGTTATTATTGAAACTGTAGATGAGGTGTAAGCAGCGACGCTGCTTTCGGAATAGGTTAAATGTCTTATATCGCATAATCCTAATGGGTTATACCATATCACACAGGTTCTTTTTTTATTCACTTGAAACTGAAAAAATAATCATAAATTTTTACGTAATCCTACGTAATTGTTCACAAACATAATTAACCGTGTTGAGTCTCAGGCTGTTTATGTCAAATACCATAGAAATGTTTGGAATCACCATTCACAAGTTCTCAATGAATGGCGCAATTGATGTGTTACAGGAATGGCTGCAATTTGGCGGCAATGACTGTAAATACGTTGTGACCCCCAATGTAGATCATGTTGTACAACTCGAAAAAAATGCTGCTTTTAAACAAGCCTATGATCATGCGTTTATGGTGGTTGCAGATGGAAAACCGGTCGTATTGGCATCCCGGCTTTTAGGGAAAGCCTTGCCAGAAACCGTGCCAGGTAGTGACTTGGTCCCTCATATTTTTACGCGCTTTCAGCAAAAAAATCTGCCTTTAAGAGTATACCTATTGGGTGCCATGCCAGGCGTTGGTGAGGTAGCCGCCGCCAATATTAAAGCACAGTGGCCCATGGTAGAAGTGGTGGGTATTTTGAGTCCGGATTTTGGATTTGAAAAAGACAGTGCTTACTGTGATCGCATTTGCCAATCAGTCGCAGATGCCAAGGCGGATTTGCTTGTGATCGGACTAGGTGCCCCCAAGCAGGAAATTTGGGTTGATAAACATGCACATCAATTGCCAGTGAAAGTTGCATTGTGTGTGGGTGCAACCATTGACTTTCTAGCTGGCAACAAGCCCAGGGCGCCCATGTGGATGCGCAAATTTGGGCTGGAGTGGTTGCACAGAATGTGCTCAGAGCCCAAGCGCCTGGTAAAGAGATATTTAGTCGGTGCGATTATTTTCCCCAAGCTGTTTATTCGCGAGTGGATGAACAAGTAATCGGCGTCACAACAGAATTTAGTTTAGAAATATGAAGGAGCCCCTGTGAAGATTGCAATTGCTGGTACTGGTTATGTCGGGTTGTCATTGGCCGTATTGTTGGCTCAAAAAAATGAAGTGGTCGCACTGGATATCGTGCCGGAAAAGGTGGCACTGCTCAATCAGAAGAAATCTCCGATTGTTGACCATGAAATTGAAGATTTTTTAGCGAATAAACAGCTTAACTTTAAAGCAACCACCGATAAAAACGAGGCGTATAAGAATGCTGAGTTTGTGGTGATTGCGACCCCAACCGATTACGATGCTGAGACCAATTACTTCAACACGAAATCGGTAGAGGCGGTGATTAAAGATGTGATGGCGATTAACCCGGATGCGGTGATGGTCATTAAATCCACCATTCCGGTGGGCTATACCGAAAAAATTCGCGCTGAACTCAATTGCAACAACCTGATTTTCTCGCCTGAGTTTTTACGTGAAGGCAAAGCGCTTTACGATAACTTGTATCCATCGCGGATTGTCGTGGGTGAGGTGTCAGAGCGTGCACAAAAATTTGCCAATTTGTTAAAAGATAACTGCCTCAAACCAGATGCGGCTATTTTGTTGACCAACAGTTCTGAAGCCGAGGCGATCAAGCTGTTTGCCAACACTTTCCTCGCCATGCGCGTGGCCTATTTTAATGAACTGGATACCTATGCCGAGACGCACGGCCTGAATACACGCCAGATTATTGAAGGTGTGTGTATGGATCCGCGTATCGGCAATCATTACAATAATCCATCCTTTGGTTATGGCGGTTACTGCTTGCCTAAAGATACCAAACAGTTATTGGCCAACTATTCACAAGTGCCGCAAAACCTGATCAACGCGATCGTTGATGCTAATACCACGCGTAAAGACTTTGTGGCAATGAGCGTTATCAAGAGAAACCCCAAGATTGTTGGTATTTATCGTTTGATCATGAAGGCAGGGTCAGACAATTTTAGAGCCTCTTCCATTCAAGGGATTATGAAGCGGATTAAGGCCCGCGGGATAGAGGTTGTTGTATATGAGCCAGTACTGGAAGAGGCTGAGTTTTATAACTCTAAAGTGATTAAAGACATTGAGCAATTTAAACAAATGTCTGACGTCATTATTGCCAACAGACAAGCCAAAGAGTTGGCTGATGTGGTAGGCAAAGTCTATACACGGGACTTGTTCGGCAGCGATTAATTATTTCTGGAAGACGCTATGCGAGTGTTGGTTGTAGGTGGGGCAGGTTATATTGGCTCACATATGGTAAAAATGTTGCTGGGTGCCGGCCATGAGGTGATTACGCTGGATAATTTATCTAGCGGTCACCGCGATGCGGTGCTGGGCGGCACCTTTGTTGAAGGCGATTTGGCCGATCTCGGGTGCCTTACTCAGGTATTTGAGCAGCATAAACCTGAGGCGGTGATGCATTTTGCTTCTTATATCCAGGTGGGTGAGTCGGTACGCAAGCCGGATATCTACTACCGTAACAATGTTACCAATACGCTCAATCTGCTCGATGTGATGCTCAAGTATGATGTGAAAAAGTTTATATTTTCATCGACCGCGGCGGTGTTTGGCGAGCCTGACTATGTGCCGATTGATGAAGCGCATCCCAACCGACCACTAAACCCGTATGGTCGATCCAAATGGATGATTGAGCAGGTGCTGGCTGATTATAGTAAAGCGTTCGATTTGCGCTCAGTCTGCTTGCGTTACTTTAATGCAGCTGGGGCTGACCCTGAAGGGCAATTGGGTGAGCGTCATGATCCGGAAACGCACTTGATTCCATTAATATTGCAAGCCGCCTCCGGTCGCCGCGACAGTATTCAGGTATTTGGCCGTGATTACGATACGCCCGATGGTACGTGTATTCGCGACTATATTCATATTGTGGATTTATGTTCTGCACACTTGGCCGCTTTGGAGTATTTAACCAAAGGTGGGAGCAGCGACCGCTTTAACTTGGGCAACGGCTCAGGTTTTTCTGTACAGGAAGTGATTGATGCCGTTCAAAAAGTGTCAGGCAAGCAAGTCAACGTAATTAACGGCCCCAGACGGGAAGGCGACCCAGCAAGATTGGTGGCTGATGCCAAACGTGCAAGAGGCATATTGGCTTGGCAACCGACATACACGGCTTTGGATACCATCGTCTCACATGCCTGGCAGTGGGAACTCAAGCAGCTAAGTTAACGAATTCAAAATATAGGCACAAGGTTGATAAAGATGAAAATTGTTCCAGTGATTCTTTCTGGTGGTTCTGGTACGCGCTTATGGCCGCTGTCACGCGCAGTGTTGCCCAAACAGTTGTTGCCCCTCGTCACTGAAAACACCATGTTGCAGGAAACTTTGCTCAGACTCTCCAGTTGGGCAAGTGTTGAGTCGCCGATTGTGGTGTGCGGTAATGACCACCGTTTTTTAGTGGCAGAGCAATTGCGCCAGGTAGGCCTTAACCCTGAGGCCATTGTGCTGGAGCCGGTGGCGCGTAACACGGCACCAGCCATTGCAGCGGCAGCGATCGCTTTAAAAGACAAAAACGTATTAATGCTGGTGTTGCCGGCTGACCATGTCATTACCGATGTCGCGGCCTTTGAGGCTGCGGTACGACGCGCTAGTGTCGCTGCAGAGCAGGGCAAGCTGGTCACTTTTGGGATCAAGCCAACCCATCCTGAGACTGGATATGGTTATATTCAATCTGGCAAAACCCTTAGCGCGGCAGATGGTTGCTTTGAAGTCGCGCGCTTTGTAGAAAAGCCCGATGCAGTCACTGCGCAACAATATCTGGACGCAGGAAACTTTAACTGGAATAGCGGGATGTTTTTGTTTAAACCAGCGGTATTCCTGAGCGAGTTGCAACAATATGCACCCGCCATGTTAAGCGCCGTGACCAAAGCTGTTGAACAAAGCTACAAGGACTTGGACTTTGTGCGCCTGCACGAAGCCTCATTTGCTGAGTCCCCGTCAGATTCGATTGACTACGCAGTGATGGAAAAAACCAAGCTGGCCGCGGTTGTCCCGGCTAGTATGGGCTGGAATGATGTCGGCTCATGGACGGCATTAAAAGAGGTACAGCCAAATGATGAGGCAGGCAATGCTGCGCGTGGTGATGTGTTTTTGAAGAATGTTAAAAACACGCTGATCCGTGCCGAGCACCGATTTGTCGCTGCAGTAGGGGTTGAGGACTTACTAATTGTAGAAACCGGGGATGCGGTGCTGGTCGCACATCGAGACTGTGCGCAGGATGTTAAAAATATTGTGGATCACCTCAAAGCGAGTGGCCGTACTGAGCATCAAGTGCATCCACGCGTCTATCGCCCATGGGGCTGGTATGAAGGTATCGATGTCGGCGAGCGCTTTCAGGTCAAGCGGATTATGGTGAAGCCAGGCGAAAAACTGTCACTACAAATGCATCATCACCGCGCTGAACATTGGGTGGTGGTCAGTGGTTCGGCCATGATAACTGTCGATGGTGTAACGAAGTTGTTTACTGAAAATGAATCCACTTACATCCCGATCGGTTCAACGCATCGCCTGGAAAATCCAGGTAAATTGCCTTTGCATTTAATTGAAGTGCAATCTGGTAGCTATTTGGGTGAGGATGATATTGTCCGTTACGAAGACACCTATGGCCGCAATTAAGATGCACGGTGCCAATATGTTACAAGATGTGATGCAGCAAAGTGGCGTGGCTTTTGGCACCAGTGGTGCCAGGGGATTGGTCACAGCGATGACCGATGACGTTTGTGCTGCGTACACGCAAGCGTTTATTCAGACGCTCAAGCAGTCTTTTAACTTTAAGCAGGTGGCGATTGCGATTGACTTGCGTCCTAGTAGCTCCAAGATTGCTACCGCTTGTGCCAATATGCTTGAACAGATGGGCCTGGAAGTGATTTTTTGTGGGGCAATTCCAACCCCTGCGCTGGCGTTGTTTGCACAAACCAGCCAGATACCCGGCATCATGGTCACTGGCAGCCATATCCCGTTTGACCGTAATGGCCTCAAGTTCTACCGGCCTGATGGTGAAATCAGCAAGGCAGACGAAAGTGCGATGCTGGCCTCTGAGTTGCAGGCGTTTGCTGGGGTATCCGCTGCATTGCCAGCAGAAAATCACGCAGCCAAAAATGCCTACATTCAACGCTATAAAGACCTGCTGGGCGAGGGGGCACTCACAGGCCAAACGCTGGCAGTGTATCAACACTCAAGCGTTGGCCGTGATTTATTGCCGCAATTATTCACCGAGCTAGGTGCAGAAGTCATTTGTCTGGCACGCTCTGATACGTTTGTCCCGATTGATACTGAGGCTGTGTCTGCAGAAGATATGCAAAAGGGGTTAGACTGGGCCAGCAAGTATCACGTGGATGCGATTATCTCAACCGATGGTGATGGTGATCGGCCCTTGATGAGCGATGAAAAAGGCCAATGGCTACGTGGGGATATCGTTGGTTTACTGACTGCGCAAGCATTACGTATCACGCACTTGGCGGTACCTGTCAGTTGTAATACCGCGATAGAGGCCAGCGGGGCATTTAGGCAAGTCATGCGTACGCGCATTGGCTCGCCTTACGTGATTGCCGGCATGGAAGCGCTGCAAACAAGCGGCGCCAGCAGTGTGGCTGGTTTTGAAGCGAACGGTGGATTCTTGTTAGGATCAACCGTTCCGGCTTACCCAACATTGGCACCGTTGCCCACTCGTGATGCGGTATTGCCCGTGGTCTGCTTATTGGCGCAAGCCAAACGCCAAAATCAAGCACTTTCAGCCTTGGTGGCTGCCTTGCCACAACGCTACACCGCCAGTGATCGTTTGCAAAATTTTGCGACGGAAAAAAGTAAGGCGTTGATTGGAGGCTGGTCGAGTTCAGCGCAGACAATGCTACAGGCTCTGAATCTGAACGAGACTGTTAGTGATGTTGATACAACAGATGGTCTCAGAGTGACGTGCCAGTCAGGTCATATTATTCATTTACGCCCATCCGGTAATGCCCCGGAGTTACGTTGTTATGTCGAAAGTGACTCAGCCGTTGTTTCCCAAGCATTGGTCAACACGGTATTGCAGCAACTTGCGAATCTTTAGACATCGTCCCATTAGTCAGAAGTATCGACATGTTTGTCATATTTCTGACTAATTCTTTTGTTACCTTTTGCAAAGATGTTGTAAAATACGTGCATTGAAATGGTGCATGACAAGCATCCGTTTTTAATCAGTGGTGCAAAGCAAACACATCGCCACACTGCCTTAATGTTTATCGCATATAAAATCAAATAAAATCATGCACTTATTTATTTTAATCGCGCTGGCCTACTTTTTGCTTTAATTAAACTAAAAAGTGATTGGCCAATATGGGCTATATAACAAAGCCCAACAACATAATAAGATGGCTCACAACTAACTGTACCGAGGAGAAATACCATGTTTATACATTGGTTAAAGAATTTATCGATTGTCACTGCCGCTGCATTTGCATTTAGTGGTTATGCACAAGCCACTAATGTTACTTTAAGTTATGGTGAAACTCCTATACTGGCCGTAGTAAAGCGTGATGCAGGCGTTTCTGATCCTTCCGAGCCTTTCAATTTTACTGATATTTATGATCTCTATATAGATCCGGATTTAACCTTCACGCTTCCATTCACATTTCAAGCGACAGCTTATGATGAGCCTGGTTATGCGCTAACTGCAGGTACGTTGACATATGGCCTATATAACGCCGCCAACACCTTGTTGACCGGCCCTTATTTTTTATCGCCGGGAGAATCGTATCAGTTAAGAGTTTCCGGAACCGCTGAAGGCTTTTTTGGTGGGAAATATTTTTTAAGCACGAATGTGAGCACACCAGTACCCGAGCCAGACTTAGGATTAGTCATGCTTGCAGGCCTTGGTATGATTAGCGTGGTTACTCTACGCAAATCAAAGGCATAAGTCACATTCTGCTTAATTAAAGATTTATTGTTTTTTTAATTGAGGAGAGGGTATGAAAGTATCTAATATTTTGGGATCTCTGGCGTTGGTGTCCGCCATCAGTTTCTCCCAGCAGGCGTTTGCAACAACAAACGTGACTGACTTGGGTGACCTGAATGCAGGTCCAGTCGTCGAGCAATCATTGCTGCAAGTTGGTGCATTCTGGCTGCCTGATGTTTATTCGTTTGACTTAAGCTCTAACTCTACGGTGACTGTAGACTTTAAAGCCTTGTTGGGTATTGGCATCGGCTCTAGTTTTAGCCTGTATGACTCAACTAATGCGCTGATTACATCATATAGCATTCCGGCTTTGTCTTTTGGATCAACAACTACGTTTACGTTTGCTGACCTGTTAGCAGGTAATGATTACCAGTTCAAATTTAATCCTGGTGCATTGAATGTGACCCTGTCAAACAAATTGACATTTACTGCACACGAAACCGTGCCAGTACCAGAGCCAGAAAGCAACGCTTTGATGCTAGTTGGTTTGGGTATCATTGGTTTGATCGCGCGCAGAAAATTTGTTTAATTTTCTCTAGCAATAAAAAAGCCGGTTTGCATTTGCAACCGGCTTTTTTGTTTTAACGCATGATTTACTTTAGGTGCTCTTTAATTCTTTGTGCAGCAGCAATGGTTTCTTCCGTCGACGCTACCAGCGCCATGCGAATAAAGCCTTTACCTGGGTTGACGCCATGTGCTTCACGCGCCAGGAATGAGCCTGGCAAGACGGTAATGTTTAACTCCTGATACAACTGCCTGGCAACGGCTGTATCGTCTTGTTGCGTATTAATCCATAAATAGAACGCCGCATCTGGCAATTGTGTGTGTGACCAGACCTGTTGCAACAAGGGCGTGGCCGCGCTGAACTTTTCACTGTATAACGCACGGTTATGAATCACATGCGCCTCGTCATTCCAGGCGACAACACTGGCAGCTTGCACTGCCGGGTTCATGGCGCATCCATGGTAAGTACGGTATAAGGCAAATTTTTCGACGATATCGGCATCACCCGCCACAAAGCCCGAGCGCATGCCGGGGACATTGGAGCGTTTGGAAAGCGAGCTGAACATCACAATGCGCGTAAAATCTCGACCAAGTTGATGCGCGGCCTGCAATGCGCCAACCGGTGGGTTATGTTCATCAAAATAGATTTCTGAGTAACACTCATCGGATGCGATGACAAAGCCATATTGATCAGATAATTCAAACAATGTTTTCCAAGCCTGAATATCCATGACCTTACCGGAAGGGTTGCCCGGGCTGCAGACAAACACTAATTGCGTGCGCTTGAGAATATCTACCGGCACCTGCGTCAGGTCCATGCCAAAGTCATTGTCTGGCGTGGTGTTGATAAAGTAGGGCTGAGCACCAGCCAAAAAAGCAGCGCCTTCGTAAATCTGGTAAAACGGATTGGGCGAAATCACTACCGGTTGTTGCGCCACACTGGTATCTATCACCGCTTGTGCAAAGGCAAACAGGGCTTCGCGACTGCCATTGACCGGTAAAATCGCTTTATCGATATTGAGTGCTGGAATTTGGTAACGGCGTTGCAGCCACGCATTAATCGCTTCACGCAGGGCAGGGATGCCGATTGTGGTAGGATAGCTGGCCAATCCAGCCAGGTTGCTTGCCAATGCATCGCGAATGATGTCCGGCGTCGCATGTTTTGGTTCGCCAATCGACAAGTTGACATGGTGAAACGCCGGGTTAGGCGTCAAGCCCTGAAACAGGTCGCGCAAGCGTTGAAACGGATAGGGCTGGAGTAGATTTAAATTTGGATTCATAGGTGTGTATTATAAGTGAGCCTGACACATAAACAAAAAGCTTCCGGGCAAAAATATACGGCCTCAGCAGCATTAATCTACGGTGCATTATGCTGGGGCGTGATCTGGTATCCCTACCGTTTGCTCAATGACATTGGCCTGTCTGGCGTGCAGTCGAGCTTATTAAGCTATATCTTGGCATTGTTGATAGGCAGCGTGCTGTTCTGGCGGCGATTGAAGTATGTACTGCAAGTGCCAGCGTCCGCCTATTGGCTGAGCCTGGTGGCTGGCTGGACCAACCTGGCCTACGTGCTGGCGGTGATTGATGGCGAAGTCATGCGCGTCATGTTGCTGTTTTACCTGTCACCGCTATGGACCTTGTTACTGGCCAGAGTCTGGTTGCATGAACCCTGGCACAAGCCACAGTTGCTGGCGATTGCGTTATCGTTGCTGGGGGCGGTTTTAATGCTGACTGACGGTCAGTGGATGTGGCCCTGGCCACAATCGACCTCGGACTGGCTGGCCTTATCTGCTGGTATCGGATTCTCTTTGACCAATGTCATCACGCGCTTTTCTACGCATTTAACGGTGGCAGCAAAAGGCATGTTGGTGTGGCTAGGCGTCTTTTGCTTATCTATTGTGGTCTTATTCTGGCAGTCAGGCATGGCTGGCCTTGCATTTATCTCAGCGACCACCTTGACCTCACAAGTAAACATCACTTTATTGATCATTGCCTTGTTGCTGATTTCAGCCACTTTGCTCGTGCAATATGGCGTGACTAAAATCCCGGCAATTCAGGCCTCAGTCCTGTTTATGACTGAGCTGATTGTCGCCGCGGTGGCAGCCTATTTTCTGGCGCACGAAACCATGTCGATGATGGAATTAATAGGCGGCTGTTGCATTATTGCCGCGGGCGTATTATCCGTTAGTGTTGGCGAGTCTGACTAAGTTTCAGACAATTGCTGCTGGTAAGCCTGCTCCAGCTGGCGGCAAAACACCGCTGGTTTAAACAGCGCGTTGGCCTGCGCTTTAACGGCAGCCTTCAGTGAGGCCAGCGCTTGTTTATCCTGTGCCAGGTGAATGGCGCGTTGTTCCAGCGTCGTCCAATCGGCACAAATGCAGTCATCCAACCCAATATGCTTGAGCAAACTGGCGCTGACACGGGCCGGGAAAGTGTCACCAGCCACCGTAAGCAAGGGCACCCCTTGCCATAAAGCGTCACTGGCTGTTGTGTGCGCGTTGTAAGGTGCGGTATCCAGCATCAGGTCAGCATGCTGCTGCCGGGCGATATGCTCGGCAATACTGGTGCGCGGGGCAAACACTAATCGATCAATCGCAATGCCTGCCGCTTGGGCCTTTTGTTGCAGATTGTGGGTGGCCCATTGGTTGCACTGCAATAGCCACAACACGCTGCCTGGCACTTGTTGCAGAATGCGCATCCAGCCGGCGAATACCTCAGGCGTGATTTTAAAACTCTGGTTCAGGCAGCAAAACACGAACCCCTGCTCAGGCAGACCGTGCTGCGTGCGTGTGCCAGCCTCAGCGGCAGGGCGCTGTGCATTATTAGGTTGGTAGCAAGGCAAGACAATCGTCTGTTCGGCCACCGCCACCTGGCTTAACGTCGCATCTACAATGATGGCATCGAATAAAGGGCGACCATTGACCTTGCCCATACTGCCAGGATAGCCCAACCAGTTGATGTGGCTGCGGGCAGGGCGGTAGGCGGCAATTCCGCTGCGGCTGTGTTGCGTATAGCCGGTTAAATCTACCAGAATATCGATCCCCGCTGCGCGCATCTGCATGGCGACCTCAGCATCGGTCATGCTGAAAATATCTACCCAGTGGTCAGCCGCTGCCACAAATGCTTGCCGCTCGGCGGAGTGGTCGTCTCTTGAGTTGTTGTATAAAAACACCTCAAACTGTTGCCTGTCGTGTGCCGTAATCACATCGATGACCAAATAAGCCAATGGATGCCGCCGGAAATCTGAAGACACGTAAGCCAGCTTGATGCGCTGATTGCCTGGCTTGGGCGTATAAGCAGGCAACGCTTGCATATTCCCGTAACGCTGTTGCGCCCAGACACTGGCGCAAGCCAGTTGTTCAGTATCATGGGTACCTGGCATCGCTAAAAAGGCAAACGGTGGAATCAGCGCTTGTGGATGTTGTTTAAGCGCCTGGCGCACCTCAGTAATCGCTGCATCCAGCCCCTGCCAGTCAGCCATATGCTGCTTTTGATGAATCCAGTGGACTTTGGCATGCAGCAGTTTTTGATCAAGCTTGATCGCCCGTGCATACGCAGCGACTGCCAAGTCTAATTGGCCTTGCTCACGGTAGGCATTCCCTAAGTTGTTATGGCACTCGGCATCTTGCGGGGCCAGTTGTAGCGACTGCTGATAATGTTTGATGGCAGCCGCATTGTCACCCAACTGGCGCAGGCTATTAGCCAGGTTGAAATGCACATCGGCCTGATTTGGATCTTGTGCCAACGATAACCTGAAATACTGCGCTGCGCCTGATTCATCTGCCCGCAAACTGGCCACATTGCCAAGCTGCATCAATATTTGCGGATGATCTGGTGCCAAGTTCAGCGCTTGCACAAATGCCTGCTCAGCAGGGTCAGCTTGCTTAAGCCGCAGGTAGTGCCGCCCCAGCTCGTAATACAACTCAGGGTCTTGCGGCGTGCGCGCCAATTGCTGCTTTAATTGTTGAATAAGGTCACTCATGCTGAGGCCTGATCGGTAAAAGGATTCAGTAACGACTTCCACCCCAATTGCTTAAACAACAGCCGCTGAGGGTGCAATCCGGCCCAGAAACGATCTTCTGTCAGTTGCGGCAAACTGGTACCAAAGTCGCTTAACAAGCGTCTGGCCAAGATCGCCGCGCAATAAGGCGCAGTCATCAGGCCTTTGCTGCCATGCGCCACATGCACATATAAGCCTTGTGACGGAGGTAAATCGCTGAAATCGTGGATAGGGGTGTGCTTGGCATTCAGCGTAGTAGTCGACAACACAGGCCCAACATAGGGTAAATAGTCCGGCGAACCGCATCTGGATGAGGCGCGTGCATTAGTCACGACTCCCGGACCGAGCTGATCAAACTGTGGACTTAATTTGTTCACCATCTCTAAATTACTCACGTTATCCTGTTCGCGCACGTCTGTACTGCAATCGCCTGGCGCAAACGTCGCCCCCATGGCATGCTGGCCCTCAAACGAGGGTGTTAAATAGCCGTCGCCGCATAGGATCAGTTTAAGGGATTGCATAGAGGGCTGCTCGGCGAGCATACCCATCTGGCCACGCACCGGATTGAGCCACATGCCGCTCTCTGGCAATAGCTTGGCGGCCTCTGCTGCATTGCAGACTATCACCGCATCAAACTCAGTATCAATTTCGCCCGTATGGCTGAACAACCGCCAGTCACGCTGGTAGGGTGATAGTTGCTGGATGTCTTGCTGTGTATGCAGCTTAATTTGGGGATGATCTAGCATGCGTGCACAGGCCACGGCCGGGTTTACCCATGCACCATGCGCAAAATAAAGAGACTCATAGGCCAGCGTCACGCCCGCCATGTCGCTGGCCTGGTTTGCATCCAACAGTTGTAACAAGCCTAGGTGTGAATATCGGCTGGCAACTTTGTTTACCCGCTTATGTTCACGCGGACTGCTGCCCAATTGGAGCAGTCCACAGATTTGAAAAGCATGCTCGCCCAAATTCAGGCTGGCATAGTGGCGCACGCTAAAACCATAACTACGCCATGCTAATTGGTCATTGAGTGGTTTTTCGGCATTTAACCTGGGGTAAAGCATGCCTCTGGGGTTGCCTGAAGCTCCACTGGCAATCTGTGCCGCACGTTCAAACACATGCACCTCGCAGCCTAATTCAGCTAACTGCCAGGCGCTACTACAGCCAGCAATGCCTGCCCCAACAATCGCGACTTTAGGCAATGCTGGAGAAGGCGACAACTGTTCGGATAATGGCCACGTGCCGCATAACATGTCACGTTTTTTGCCAAATCCAGGTGTTTTTTCAACCTGAAAGCCTACTGCTTGCAGCCCGCGTTTCACCAGGCCTGCGCTGGTAAAGGTGGCAAATGTAGTACCTGCATGCGCACTTCTAGCCATGCATTCGAATAGATCAGCTTGCCACATTTGTGGATTTTTTGAAGGCGCAAACCCATCTAAAAACCAAGCATCGGCTTGGAGATTTAGGTGCGGAAAAATCTGTTGGCTATCCCCGATATGCAGCGTCAAGCTTGCTGATAATGCTGGAAAATGTAGCTGATTGATCCCAGGTTGCAACAAATGGTATTGCGCACAGAGGGCTTGGCTAATGGTGGCGAGCTCAGGAAAGTGGGCATGCGCCATTTGCAAGTCTTGGAGCGTAAACGGCGCAATTTCTATACTCACAAAGTGCAAATGCGCAGTTGCCGGTGCGGTTTGCTGCCACAATTGCAAGGCGGCGAGAAAGTTCAGGCCGCTGCCAAAACCGGTTTCAACAATCACAAAGTGGCTGGGTTTGTCGGCAGGTAATCGCTGCCACCTTGTCTGCAAATGATTATGCTGCAAAAAAACATGACGTGTTTCAGCCAGCCCATGCTGCGGATGATCCGGGTTGACTGAAAAATAAACATCATCGAACTGGGTGGAATAGGGCAGACCATTGCGCCACTCTAAAACTGCGTGCGTACTCATGCCGCTCAGTTTACCATGCTTGTTCGCGCACCGTATTTACAGGCGCCGCAAGGCACGGTATCCGGGTTTGGCCAGCAGCAGATGCACATCGCCTAAAGCACACTCGGCAAAACCACCTTCACAATAGCTCAAGTAAAAGTCCCACATGCGAATAAACGCTTCGCTGTAGCCTAGTTTTTTGACTGCCTCGATCTGGTCAAAAAAGTTCGTCCGCCACTGACGCAAGGTGGTGGCATAGTGCAAACCAATATCCTGTAAATCCACCAGGCGCAGATCAGAGGCGCGGGTCATGCTGGTGAGCATCGCAGTATTTGAGGGTATATTTGAGCCAGGAAAAATATAGCGTTGAATAAAATCAACCGATCGGATAGCGCTGTCATAGCGTTGGTCTGCAATCGTAATGGCCTGAATCAAGGCAACGCCATCAGGTTTGAGCAACTGACTTACTTTATCAAAGTAAACGTCGTAATACTGGTAACCCACCGCCTCAATCATCTCAATCGATACCAGCTTATCGTATTGGCCATCCAGATGACGGTAATCCTGCTTGAGCAGTGTAATTTGTTCCTGCAGCCCTGCGGCAGCAATACGTTCTTTGGCTAAACGGTATTGTTGCTCTGAGATCGTGGTGGTAGTCACGCGGCAGCCATAGTGCTTGGCGGCATACATCGCAAAGCCACCCCAGCCAGTGCCAATTTCAATCACATGGTCCGCTGGTGTCAGTTGCAACTTGTCGCAGATGACCTGTAACTTGCGCTCAGAGGCGGCTTGCAGGCTGGTGGTGTCCTCATCAAATATGGCAGAGGAGTACATCATGGTCGGATCCAAAAACAACTGGAACAAATCATTGCCCAGATCATAATGCGCAGCAATATTTTTCTGGCTGCCAGCTTCACTGTTACTGTTTAGCCAATGCAGCATTTTGAGTAACGGCTTGCTCAACCACGCATAGCCCCCCTCCAGCGTGTCCATCACAGACTGATTAAGCACCATTAAACGAACCACATCAGTGAGCGTGTCTGCCTGCCAGTATCCCAGCATGTAAGCCTCACCCGCGCCTATGCTGCCACCAAAAGCAATTTCGCCATAAAAACGTGGATCAGTCACTGTTATGGTTGCAGTTGGTGCTTGCGGCAATAACTTCCCAAACATATAGCGGTCAGGACCGTCGATAATGGTTAATTGCCCGACCGCTAGGTTAGATAGCCGTTTTAACACCTGCGATTTAGCGAGTGTCGCGACCCATTTTGCGCGGCTCTTGGCTTTGAGTGGTTTAGTGAGTGTATCGACCACCAGAGGTGACGATGAAGGGCAGGACGACATGTTCAATCTCCGAAACGCGAATGCTGGTCAGGGTGAGAATAAAAAGGAATTTTTTTGAGCCACAAGCGTAGGGCTTGCCAGTAAATGGCAACGACGACCTTGGTAGTCATCCATGGATAACTCAGTAACAGGCGGTTGAGTGTATTGGCATGCCAGGGTTGGCGCTGTAGCTTGAGCGTGGCGTAAAACATGGCTTGCGACTGTTGCCAGTTTTGCATATGCACGCTTAATGTATCCGCTGGCAGCGAGAATTGCCATTGGTATTCGATATCCATCGGCATAAAGGGCGAGACATGAAAGTCTTTTTTTAATTTGAACAGCAGCGCAGTGTCATCGTCTACCGCGTGTACATAGGCAAACTTTTCTTTCCATGGCGTATTAGTAATGTGGCTCACAATCGCCTGTAACTTGCCGGATTGATCATGGCAGTAGTAAAAACTCACCGGATTGAAACACATGCCCCAGTAGCGGCAATGCGTCAGCAGGCCGATTCGGCCCAATGGCCGGGAACCGGTCTGTTGCTCGACCAAGTCACGTACACAGACATCTAACGGCTGATCGGCAGGCCCCAGATAGTCCTGCCGCCTGAAATAAGCAAAATTTGGTTTAAGATAAGACCATAAGCGATTGTTTTTAAATAAACTTGGCAACTCTTCGAGATCGAGATAAAGCATGAACAAGCGGTATTTAAAGCCATGCAGTTTAGGCTGCAAGCGCTGATGACTTACCCAGCCGGTATAAATGGCGCTCTGCAATGGGGGTGGCGATATGGTCATAACATCGCCGCATTGAAATGTGAGATAGCAGCCAGCGCACTGACAACGCCATCCTCATGAAAGCCGTTACGCCAGTAAGCACCGGCATAACCTGTGCGGTGATGGCCGCTGATGTCTGCGTGTCTGGCCTGCGCATTAGCGCCCGCAGCCGTATAGAGCGGATGCCGATAAGACAGTTTTTTGATGATCTTGGCAGGGTCAATCGCATCGGTATAATTCAAGGTCACCAACAGCGGCTCTGCCGAGCGGATGCCTTGCAGGATATTCATATTGTAGGTGACCTGCACTTTATCGCTGGGCTGGGCGGTGACATGGTAGTTCCAGGCCGCCCAGGCCAATTGACGTTTGGGCATCAGCGTGCGATCGGTGTGTAAATATACCGTATTATCCTGATAGGGGATTGCACCTAATATTTCAGTTTCAGCTTCAGTGGCTTCGGCGCCTAGAATCTTGAGTGCTTCGTCACTATGGCAAGCAAAAAACACATAATCAAAGGTGCTGGTTGTGCCGTCTTGCATGGTCAAGGTCACGCCTTGTGCATGGCGTTTGACTGCCACGACTGAGGCATTTAATCGAATATTGTCACGGTAGCCTGCAGTCACCTTTTGCAGATAAGCGGCAGACCCACCAACGATTGTGCGCCATTGTGGGCGCTGATCTATGGTGAGCATGCCATGGTGGTGAAAAAATCGCACAAAAAAGCGGGCAGGAAATTGGAGCATTTGCTCGGCATCGGTTGACCAGATGGCCGCGCCCATTGGTATGATGTAATCGCGGATAAACTGTTGTGAGTAGCGCTGTTGATTGAGGTAATCGCCGAGGGGAATCTCAGCGCCTGGTGCCAGCAGCGCCAGACATTCTTTGTTAAAACGCAAAATATCACGCACCATGCGGTAAAACGCAGGCGACAACAAATTGCGCCGCTGTGCGAATAGACTATTGAGCGAGGTGCCATTGTATTCGAGGCCGGTGGCTTCATTGCGCACGCTAAAGCTCATCTCGCTATTGCGCCAGGCCACGCCTGTTTCGCGCAATATGCGTTCAAACTCAGGATAGGTTTTATCGTTGAACACAATAAAACCGGTGTCTACGGCATGGGTTTCACTGCCGATTGTCACCAGGTGGGTATGCGTATGACCACCGATATAATCGTTGGCTTCAAACAGCGTGATCTGGTGTTGGCGGTGCAGTGAGTAAGCCAGCGTATTGCCAGCGATGCCGCCGCCGATAATGGCGATATTTAAGCCCATGATGCCTTACAGCCTTTCTTGCACGTGCTGATTGCGTACGGCCAATGGCACTTGTTTCAGGTTCCAGATCAAGCCAGTCGCCTCCAGCAGCTTCAAGCCGTAGTAGGTAAGGTCTAGTTCCCACCAATAAAAGCCTTGTTTGGCCGAGCCGGGAAAATGATGATGATTGTTATGCCAGCCTTCACCTAGAGTAAGGATCGCAATCAGTAGGTTGTTGCGGCTGTGGTCACGTGTGGCATAGCGGCGGCTTCCCCAGACATGTGCCAAAGAGTTGACGCAGAAGGTGGCGTGATACAAGGCTATGGTCGACACCACAAAGCCCCAAACCAGCAGTTGCCAGCCATTGGTATGCCATTCAGGCATGTAAATGCGCAATAACTCACCCAGGCCAAACAAACCGCAAGCGAAGGCGAATGGGACTAGACTATCAAAACGATCAAGCCAGCAAAGTTCTTTGTAGCGCGTCAGCTCCCGGACGCGATCGAGCTGCGTTTTAAAATTGGCGTGACTCAAAAACCAGCCGAGATGACTCCATAAAAAACCGTGCTGATGCGGTGAGTGAACGTCCTGAGGCTGATCTGCATGCACATGGTGGGTGCGATGATGTGCAGCCCACCACAATGGGCCGCGTTGTACCGCCGCGGCGCCTATTAAGGCAAATACAAACTGGGCAGGGCGTGAGGTTTGAAACGTTTTGTGGGCAAAATAACGATGATAAAAACCAGTGATGGCAAACATGCGTAACACATACATCACTAACGCACAGATGACCGCAACTGGGCTCCAGCCCACCCAAAACAAGGCGATAAGCGCTACGTGTAGCGCAACGAAAGGTAACACCCGCCACCAGTCTATGCTCTCGGCACTGGCATGTTGTGGCGGCTGATAGCGCTGGTTATCTAGCCAGCCAATAAGCCGCCAAAGCAGGCGCTGTGTTTTTTGCTGCATACTACACCCTCTCTCCAAAGTGTCTTGCTATTAATGCGTGTTGTAACAGTGGTGATCACTTTATTTTTTATTCGCGTGATCATGCGGAAAAACACGCAGTTTACTGATGTCATAGCCCATCGCCTTAATCTTTGCGACCAAGTCGCTGTAGGTCTGCGTATCCATGTTCGGCGAGCGTGACATTAGCCAGACGTAATCACGCTTGTTTCTGGCAATAATCGTATGCTGGTAATCGTCACTGAGGTAAACAATCAGGTACTCTGATTTAAATGGCCATACAAACTGCATTTTCCATTCCGCATTGCCAGAGTCAGGCACGACAAAGCCAGTCGGGTGATAAATCTTGAATGGTCCATTAAAACCGCCCTGATGAAAGCTGAAAGTTGTGGCAATGCTGCCATCGATATTTGCTTTGTATTCCTCAATCGGATTATGAGGGTCTTTTTCGATGAACGTCGGAATCGCGGCAATCACATACCATTGCCCCATAAAACGCGGCAGGTCGACTTGTGGCACCGTTTGAATCGGGGGCAGGCTTTGGCAGCCAGTTAACACGGAAAGTATTGTCATACAAATCACTTTAATAAAATTATTCATCATATTGATTAAATGAGTTTATATACTATTTTGTAGCCTTCAGGCGTGATCGATTCGAGTGCAACCCATTGTTGTTGCTGGTCGTACCACAGCGTAATTTTTAACTTTTCTTTGTTCTCAAATTTGCCTAGCAAATAATATTGATGTGCGCTCACGGTTTGCCCCTTGACCACAATATCCTTGAGGCCTTGATCGGTCACGGTCACATCAAGATATTCGGCATTTTGTGGATTGAGCAATCGGGTTTGCTTGAGGATTTCTGGGTTCCAATAAGCAAATGTCATCACACACGCAGGTAAGGTTTGCTTGCGTCCGTTGCTTTCGATCGCGAACTGCCCCCCTTGCAGCTGACCTTTAACTTCTGTAAGTACTTTATTTTCTGTGGTGCGTGCGCTGAGCTGGTTCAAGCATTGACCCTGCCAGGTTTCATCGGCTTGATGCTGGTAGCGATAAGCATTAATAAACAGCACTTTCACTTTAAAATCAGCACGACTGAGCAGCTTGTTCTGCTCCAGGCTGAAGCTGTGTGTGCCAATATTCTGCTTATCCAGCCAGACCTCGAATGACCAGTCCTTGGCCTGCAGATTGTGGCTATTCAGTAGACAGCAGAGCAGGGCAGTGCTCAATTTGATAGTCTTAACCATGATCAGACTGCTTTCTTTTTGGCATGCCTGGAATAAAAGCGTTGGTGGTGGCGACATACTCGCTATAGCCTGGCCTGCGATGATGAATGGTCTGTTCCATTAAAGAAACACCACTAAATTTGAGCAGCAAAAAGGTCATGACAACCGGCGAAAACCAGATAAACACATGGCCATCCGCCGCAGCCGTTAAGGCGAATCCCCACCAGATCAGCGCTTCGCCAAAGTAGTTAGGATGTCGGCTATATCGCCACAAGCCAGTATTTAGTACCGCACTCTGATGATCGGGCTGTGCACGAAACTGCATCAACTGCAAGTCAGCCACCACCTCCCAGTAAAATCCAATCAGAAATAGCGCCAAACCGGCATAGTCCAGCCATTGCAAGGCTGACTGACTACTCACGGCACTGTAAATGGGGTATGAGATTAACCAGGCCAAGATCGCCTGAAAGGCAAAAATAATGTAGATACTTTTAAACCAGAAATGTGGCTCGTTATTTTGGCGTATAGTTTCATAGCGGTGATCTTCCTTGCCCCAGTTGCGCCAGGTGAGAAATAGACTCAGCCGCAATGCCCACAAGGTTACAGCGGCCAGCACCAGCAGGGCGCGCAATGACAAATCGGTGACGAACATGGCCGTGACGAAGCCGGTGATCGCCATAAACAGGCTCCACATACTGTCGACATGGCTGTAATGCCGTGTCGCAAAGCTTAATATCCATCCGCTTATTGCAAATACAAGGATGGCGATCAGCGCATAACTGTAAATCATCACCGGTGACTCCCTATTTGTTGATTAAAGCAGCGCCTAATGTAGAGCACCAGCGGCAAAGCAATTGCCCATTCAATCGCGACCAATACCAGGCTCATCGGCGATTGCGTCAACACTACGGCGCCCATTTTTTCCGCGCCAACATACGCAATCGGACCAAAAATTGCGCCAAGCAATGTTGCCAGCCCCAGCCTGCATTGCAACCAACCCATGCTTACATTTACAGTAGTCGCAAACGCCAGCCACAAGGCCATCATCCATAGCGGGATATACGCCAGCATGCCTTGGTGATGTGGAAAACTCACCCAGTCCATCCTGAATAAATATTGATCAAACAGGCAGCCAATCACTGCCGTGAGCAAGAGTGGCCACACCTGTTGGCCTGGCTCAACCCAACGCAAATGTGCCCAGGTATAAAGCAGGGTGAGTATTAATACTAAGATGTCCCAACCATGCGTTGGCGCGAGCACACAGAGCCACCACAGCAGCTGAAATGCAATCACATTCAGTAGCATTAAACGGTTGGCAGTCATGTTAAGTATTTCTTTTGGCAAACAAATAATGACTGACCCACCAGGTCTGGCCTTGATTTTCACCAAACAACTCGGCGCACGCCATAAAAAACAGACGCCAACGCTGGCGCCACATTTCTGCATCGGCCTGGCCATAGATAGATTGCAATACAGGCGTCAACGCAGCGTGATTTTTATCCATATTGGCGAGCCAGGCATTGGCTGTTTTTTCGTAGTGACGACCATCCCAACGCCATTTATCAATCAGCTTTAAATCGTCTTGAAAATAAAGCGGCAAATCATCACTTGGCATCATGCCGCCACTAAAAAAATATTGGCTCATCCAGTCATCTTCTGCTTTAACATCAAACGGATACGCTGCATCACGATGTACAAAAATATGCTTGAAAAACAAACCCTCAGGCTTCAGCCAGCTTGCAACTTTGGCATACAACACTTGATAGTTACGCATGTGTTCGAACATTTCCACCGAGACAATACGGTCAAATTGTTGCGTGGTATCAAACACATTCATATCTGCTGTAATAACGTTGACATTGGTCAGGCCTCGCGAGCGCAACTGCTCCATAATATAAGTCCGCTGTGATGCGGAGTTTGACACGGCCGTGATGCGCGAACGCGGATAATGGCTCGCCATCCACAAAGTCAAAGACCCCCAGCCACAGCCCAACTCAAGCACTTGCTGACCATCTTGCAACCGCGCGTGCGCACTGGTTTGGGCCAACGCCAATTGCTCGGCATCATCTAAAGTATGAGTATCAGACGTCCAGTAGCAGCTACTGTATTTACGATGTATTCCCAAACAATACTGGTAGAAAGCTGCGGGCACTTCATAGTGTTGAGCATTAGCCTTCTCAGGCAAAGGCGCGATGTCTGACTGTGCCATCGACTGCACAAACTGCATCAGCGAAAATTGTGAACTCTCAGAATCCTCGGCTGCAATTTCTCGTAACCTGTCTGCACATAGTTTGCGTATACCGCGGCGGATCAGCGCATCTGGTAGCCATCCTTTTTCGGCAAGTTCAAGGGCAAAGGTCGTTAAAGTTGTCATGATGATGTTTTATGCGGCAATTAATTATTTCAGTATATGTCTATTTGTCGGCCGCTTTAGTTTCATATCAACATTTATTTTTCTGCCAACGCTTTTCCGAACAGAGAAAGACATGTGTCAATTACAAGTTTAAATTTGGGTGTATACTAACCTGTATAGTCCCTTTATAAAAAACTTTGAGATCATCGCATGCTCACATTCTCTAAACCGTTTTATTACTGCGTGATGACCAGCGCCCTGATCACAGGCTGCACACAGATCAGCCGTCCTGATCACCCACAAAGTGCCATGGCTGACTGGCCCAGCTATGGCTTAAACATGGCTGCACAGCGCTTTTCAGACTTAGCTCAGATCAATCTCAAAAATGTGGCCCAACTCCAATCTGCTTGGACCGCTGAAACCGGTGTCAAAGCCACCTTTCAGGCGACGCCGATTGTCGTCAACGGCGTCATGTATGTCAGCCTGCCGTTCAATCACGTATTAGCTCTCGATGCCACGACCGGCAAGCAGCTATGGAAATATACGCATGTGCGTAAAGCGGATTGGCCTATGTGTTGCGGCCCAGCTAACCGGGGTGTTGCGGTCGCTGAAGGAAAAGTGTTTATGGGCACGGTCGATGCGCGCTTAATTGCACTGGATGCGCAAAGCGGGCAAAAGCTGTGGGATATTGATGTGGCGGGAAACCAAGTGAATACTGAGCATCAGGACACTCTCAGTGGCAACGATCCAAATAAAACACGTAAAGTTACGGGTGGCACAGGCGTCGGTATTGCCATGGCGCCAGTTGTATACAATCACAAGGTGATCATCGGTATCACTGGCGTTGGCTATGGTCTACATATTGATAATCCGCGCAGCGATGCGCCGCTGGGTGCAGTGATAGGGGTTACCGGTCGTTACGGCCGGCCAGGGTTTCTGGCCGCGTTTGACGTCAAAGACGGGCATCAGCTCTGGCAGTTTGATACGATTCCAGAACATGGCTGGGAAGGGCAGTTCACCCTTAAAACGGCGGATGGTAATCAGTTCGATCGTGACATTACAGCTGAACAAGCGGCGGTAAAAATCTACCCAGACGCTGCCCGTTTTGGCGGCGGCTCTGCCTGGAGCACGCCTGCGATTGATACCAGCACCCACACCCTGTACTTTGGTACGGGCAATCCATCGCCGCAAATGAATGATGTGTCCAGACCAGGCGACAATTTGTATACCGTTTCCCTGGTGGCGCTGGATACCGAGACTGGCAAGTACAAATGGCACTACCAGCAAGTCCCGCATGATTTATGGGGCTATGATCTGGCTAGCCCACCCGTATTGTTTGACTATCAATACCAAGGCAAAAAAATAGCCGCTGTGGGCCAGGCTAGCAAAACCGGCTGGTTCTACATTCATGACCGCCAAACTGGACAATTTATTACCAAGTCCGAACCATTTGTGCCACAACATAATTTATTTAAAAAACCAAGCGCAGAGGGCACGGTTGTTTACCCTGGCATATTGGGAGGCGCCAACTGGTCACCCGTTAGCCTCAATCAGGCACAGCAAACGGCCTATGTGGCGGCCATTCATAGCCCGATCAAATACACCGTGCATGAAAAAGAAGTCGACCTGGGTGAAAAACCCATTCGTTACGCAGCCAGTGAACCCACCGCAGATGCGCGCTGGGGCTTGTTAAGTGCGATCGACCTGGCTTCTGGAAAAATTGCCTGGCAGCACAAAACCAGCCAGCCGCTCGTTGGTGGCGTGCTCGCAACCGCGGGAGGGCTGCTTTTTTGCGGGGAAGGGGATGGCAAGTTTGTTGCCTACGACAGCAAGACTGGCCAACCCGTATGGCAGTTTCAATCTGAATATGGCGTCAATGCCCCTCCCATCACCTATCAAATCAATGGCGAGCAATACATTGCCGTGGTGAGCGGTGGCAACTCTCTGTTTGGTTTTAAACAAGGAGATCGTATTCTGACGTTTAAATTAGCTAAAAATACTAGTCAATAAGATTGATAGCCATGCATCCGCCAGACACGGAAAAGTGGTTTTTTGTTGAAAAAACAGATTGTTAGGTTTACACAGCCTAGCTAAAACAGTTAAAATGCGTTAGATTTTGAAATTGCAGTTTTTTTGAATAAAAAATAATTTGTCGGCTAGCCCGTTAGTACTATTGTTTATCTAACGATTGTCACAAATAATGATTAAAGTTTAATAGTTAGTATTCATCTTTGGAGAAGTAACCATGTTTCAAACCCTGAAAAAAGTTGCGGTAGCCGGCGTATTTGGTATCGCATCTGTTTCTGCAGCACAAGCGCAAGATTTTGGCCCATACACCACCAGCCAAAGTTTTGATTTCATTCGAGCGATTGCTGATGCAGACTATGTCAAAACAAGTGGCCCTGCAAGCGTTAAAGGTTCATATTTTGAAGACTCTTATGAAATCAACCTGACACAGGTTTCTGATTTTTCATACAGCATCACTGAAATCACTTCCGGTAACAACGCGCAGTATGATGTAACATTCTTGAAATTTGGTTTCTTCGATTCCATTGGTAATGAAGTTACTTCATTGACTAACGTCGCTGCTGGTACTTACTTTCTGTCAGCCACTGGTAAATTAGCCGGTTCTTTGGGTGGTGACTTCAATGTCAGCTTCAACATCAATCCAGTGACAGCCGTACCAGAAGCTGATTCATATGCATTGATGTTAGCAGGCTTGGGTTTGATGGGCTTTGTAAGCCGTCGCAAAGCAAAATAATTCGTTTATTTGCTGTGTAAAAAAAGGGCTCGTAATGAGCCCTTTTTTATTGCCTATTTTCGACTGCGGCTTTAGCCGCCACTAGATTTATATTACGGACGTTTTACAACAGAAAGCGAATGTCATGGGTTGGGATGACAATAAATATGTGAACTTGCCAGACTGGTCTGCGAACCTTCGTCATTTGTATTGGATGATTCGGGTTGAGGGACGCATTGAGGCAAAACGCCGAAAGTATTACAGGAAGGAAGAAAAAGAAAAGCTCAGACTGGCTGAGCTTGGGGTGTCACAAACAAAAATAGCGGCTGTTTGCCGCTATTTGTGTAATTTCAAAAACGCTAATATATTAAAGCAGGTATTGTCTGAGCCTGAAATACAGCTTTTTTTCATTCGATTATTTAACATAATATACATTATGCGAATAAATTGACGGTTAAGGCTTTATTTGTAGTAATCCCACAAAAAAATACAAGTTCTTCTGGTAATTATTTAATAAAAGCAGTCACAATGCTTACATCAAACAAACAAATGTTAATATTTAGAACAGATTTGCAAGCGTTATCGAGAATGATTATGGGAAATAAAAAACAACTCAAGAAACTTCACTCACAATACACCTTATTGTGGTGCCTTAAGGTTGGAGAATTTTTAGGAACACTGAACACTGATACGATCTGTCGCTACGTCAATATCAAACCGGTTGTTTTTCAGCGCTGGATATCAGGCAAGCAACCGCCGCCTGAGTCAGTATTGAATATCATTAAAGTGCGTACATTTGCATCCGCTCGCATTCATAAACGTCAGCATGTATTACGGGAATATCCTTGTGATGTAGCATTTCAACCAGACTTGATTGAAACTAAATATTTATGGAAGCTGATGTTGTTTGATGAAATGAATTTACTGACAAAAAGACGTTTTTGCAGACGCCTGAAAAAAGCGCTGCTATTTAAACATAGGAACATGGACGTTGAGCTGCATTGCACTGAAACGATGGATGAATCATCGATGCCAATAGGCTAAAAATGGGCAATAAAAAACCACCTCTTGAATGGTGGTTTTTTATTAAAAATCATAAAAATCAATAAATTAAAAGATTGATATGATGTATTTTATTGGTGGAGCTGGGGGGAATTGAACCCCCGTCCGCAAGCCCTCCACAGACAGTTCTACATACTTAGCTGTGTTGTTTAATTTAACC
>CAYPZE010000001.1:0-64946 GCA_964415305.1 uncultured Methylotenera sp. | reverse complement strand
GGCGATCAGGCGATTCTGCGCATCTAAAAACAGTATGCCAAACACCTCGCGTTGCAAGTGCGATAATTGCAACTGCAAATAGTCTTTGACTTGGGCAGGCGAGCGAAAACTATCTTGCTGCTGCAGCGTTTCACCCAGCGCGCGCTTGCTCATCTCGAGCACCGCCTGCAACTGGCAATATTTGCTCACGCCCATGCCCGGCACCGCCGTCATCTGTTTGACATCTGCAGAAAACACGCCATTGAGGCTTTGAAAATGCTGCAACAAATCGCGCGCCAGATCTACCGCGGTTTTACCTGTCATGCCCACGCGCAGAAAAATGGCCAGCAACTCGGCGTCGGACAACGCCGATGCACCCGCACGCATTAGCTTCTCTCGGGGTCGTTCTTGTTCCGGCCAATCGGTGATTGCCATCACGCCTCCTGTTTATTTTAACCAGCCAATTTCTCGCGCAGTTAGTCGACCAATCACAACCTCCCCCAGACTCTTGGCCATGCGTGCTTGTTGCGTTGTTTGCGGCACTTTGCCGGCCATGGATTCGGGGATAGATTGCGGATAAAGCGGTTGCGCATAAGGCTCGGCATAGCCCTGAGGAAACAGGGGCAGACTGGTACTCAAGTTATATTTGTCACTGGCACTGAGCGTATGCAGCAACTCATGCCCAATAATCACGGCATTGGTTGCATGCTGGCTGTTTTCTGCAAACAAATTGACGCGACCGATTCTGCCTTTGTGTAAAGCAGTTGAGTGCAATAAGTGGCGATGCCTGCCTGGATCGTGATACAACAGATATAGCTTGATATCGATAGGCTCACCGACGTCTGGTTGATGCCCCCAGCCGAACCATCTGAACTTGAGGCTCCACAAAATAATATCCCAAAGGTGGCCGTTGACCGCGGGCGGTGCCGGTGGAACATCATGAATCTCAGGCCCTAAATAAAGACTGATGGGACGTGACAAAGGTAATTGGTATTTTTGTGCTTCGCGTGAAAAAAACTGCGCAATGACTTCAAAATCTTGCGGTCGCAAGCTGGCGATGTAGGCATCCACCACTGGCGTGCCATCAACATTGATCGGGTACAAAGCAACGTTTAAAGATTGACGCCACTGCAAGGTTTGATATTCCAGCCAAAGCTGCATCAATGCAGCCAGCACCACAACCACCCAGAAAAAAATCCTGACTAACTTTAGCATGCGCCTCACTCCACCGATGTGCAGATGTTAACATTTTTAAAGAAAATGCTATACATTGCAGAAATGGCAATTGCCTGAAATTTACAGTTAAAATGCAGCCATGATCCCAACGCAATCACATCCGCGCCATTTACTGCTCGGCGTCACAGGCGGCATTGCCGCCTACAAAACAGCAGAGCTAGTGCGTTTACTGGTTAAACAGGGCCACAGCGTGCAAGTGGTGATGACAGAAGCCGCAACCCACTTTATCACGCCGACGACATTACAGGCGTTGTCCGGCAACCCGGTATTTGTTGATAGCTGGGACCAGCGTATTGCCAACGGTATGCCGCACATTGAACTCAGCCGCAAAGCTGATGCCATTTTAGTGGCGCCTGCCAGTGCAGACTTTATCGCCAAACTGGCGCATGGCTTTGCCAACGACTTACTCTCTACATTATGCCTTGCTCGTGAGTGCCCACTACTAGTAGCACCCGCTATGAATCGTCAAATGTGGGAGAACCCTGCCACACAACGCAACATCGAACAACTGCAACAAGATGGGATCACGACATTAGGCCCGGATAGCGGTGAACAAGCCTGTGGTGAGGTAGGGCAAGGCCGAATGCTGGAACCCGCAGATTTACTGGAAGCTTTAAACAGTTTTTTTACGCCCAAGCTACTGGCAGGCAAAAAGCTACTCATCACCGCTGGCGCCACGCTAGAAAAGCTGGACCCAGTGCGTGGCATCACCAACCTCAGTAGCGGAAAAATGGGCTATGCGCTGGCGCAAGCCGCCATGCACATGGGCGCGGAGGTCACACTGATTTATGGCCATGCCAGTGCCGCGCGCCCAACCACCAGCCGCGCCTACTTTGCCAGCAGCGCAAATGAGATGTACCAAACGGTGATGCAGCATATTGCAGATCAGGATATTTTTATTGCGGTCGCCGCGGTCGCCGACTACAGGCCAGAGATGTCTTCTGAGCAGAAAATCAAAAAAAGTGAAGAGTCACTCACCGTCAGACTCATCAAAAACAAGGACATCCTCGCAGATGTCGCCTCTTTACCCAAGCCACCCTATTGCGTTGGATTCGCCGCCGAGACAGAACAGGTGCTGGATTACGCCAGGCAAAAAAGACTGGCAAAACGCATCCCCATGATTGTAGCTAATCACGCCAGCACCGCCATGGGCAGCGAACAAAATGCTGTCACCATTATTGACGCAGGCGGCGAACATCCCCTTGGCACCGACGACAAAATTAACATCGCATTCAAACTCTTAACCCACCTTAAAAGCCAATTTGATCCAAGCTAATTAAATCGATATTTCTCAGTATTTTCATGAAAATACTGAGCTGCCCAAACTTACAATCAGCTTACAATCGCGCAGCTTAATTTTTAGTATCGAGAATCATCATGCGCGCGTTACGCCTTGCACCTATTTATATTGCCGTCTCCACGGCATTCAACACTCCGGCATTTGCCGATGAAGAGACGACAATCACGCTGTCGCCAGTGGTAGTCACTGCCACCCGCCAGGCCCAAAACAGCTTTGATTTGCCAGTCGCCATTGATGTCGTTGAGCAAAAAAACATCAAAGACGGCCAGTTGCAAATGAACTTGTCCGAAAGCCTGATCCGCGTACCTGGCATCACGGCACAAAACAGAACACAACAAGCACAAGACCCACAAATCTCCAGCCGCGGCTTTGGATCACGTTCATCGTTTGGCGTGCGCGGAATTCGTGTCTACGTAGACGGCATCCCTCTCACCATGCCAGATGGCCAGGGCCAACCGGGCGTTGTCGATTTGTCATCGATTAAAAGCATAGAAGTGATGCGCGGCCCGTTCTCATCTTTGTATGGCAACTCGTCTGGTGGTGTGATTCAAATGTTTACGCAAGATGCGCCTGCTACGCCAACCATCGGCGCCACTACCATGTTTGGTAGCTACGACACCAAACGCAATGTGCTGGAGGCGGCTGGACAATTAGAGGGTTTGGAATACTCGCTGAATGTATCCAACTATGAGTCTGACGGCTACAGAGCCAATAGCTCAAGCAATAAACAAATGGCCACTGCCAAATTCAAGTTTAATTTAAACGAAGATACTAAAGTCACAGCTTTAGTGAACTGGTTTGACCAGGAAGCGCAAGACCCATTGGGCTTAAACCGTGCAAGAGCATTTTCTAATGCAACACGAGATAAAGTTGTTCCTGCTGCCTTATTTGCCAACACAAGTGTTAAACGTGACCATACGCAAGTGGGTTTTAACATTGAGCATGCGTTTAACGAAAATAACAAAATCAGTTTTATTCCTTACGTAGGTAATAGAAATAATGCCCAAATTTTAACGACGACGGCAACTGCTACAACCCTTGCGGCTACCAGTTCTCGACTCAGTGAAATCAGTAGAGAATTTTACGGTGCAGACTTGAGATGGGACAATAAAGGAAGCCTAGGCAACCTCCCCTACCAAATAACCCTTGGGTTGAATTATGGGAAGTCAACCGATGACCGTAAAGACACCAACCTTTTGCGCTTAGGCTCAATTGTTAACACACCAAATAGGCTGGAACAAAACATCTCCAGCAACTTCGATCAATATTTACAAGGCAACTTAAGCATCACGCCTAACCTTGATTTGCACGCAGGTGCACGTCACACCAAAGTAAAACTGGAAGTTCAAGACAACTTCATTACCGGCACAGGCTCAAACGGCGATAACAGTGGAAATGTCGAGTACCAGAAAACCACGCCAGTGGTCGGTATTATCTGGAAAGCAACAGAGAAGTTAAACTTCTATGCTAACTTCGGAAAAGGCTTCGAAACGCCTACGTTTATTGAAGCAGCTTTTGATAATGTCACGGGCGGTGTAGCAAGCAAACCGAACCTTTCACTGAAGGCTGCTGAAAGTACTAATATTGAATTGGGCGCAAAAGCTTTTATCACTGACGATATCAGAGCCAACGTGACGCTATTTAAAGTCGACACTGACAATGAAATTGTGACGCGTCAAACCGTTTCAGGGCGTTCAAGCTATCAAAACGCAGGCAAAACAAAAAGGACAGGCATAGAAGCGTCGATTGATGCCAATCTGGACAACAACATCACTGTGTTCGCCGCCTACACATTACTCAATGCAAAATTTGATGATCCTTTCGTAACAGTGATTAACGCAGCAGGCACAACCGGGACAGTCAACTCAGGTAACCGCATCCCTGGCACCTACAAGTCTCAAGTGTACGGAGAAGTCGCTTGGAAGTACCCTAGCCTTGGCTTTTTCTCAGCTCTCGAAGGTCGCCATAACAGTCAAGTCTACGTGAACGATATCAACACAGACAAGGCACCTTCTTACACCATATTCAATATCCGCGCAGGACTTGAACAAAACCTGACCAACTGGCGATTTAAAGAATTTATCCGTTTAGAAAACATTACCGACAAAGACTACATCGGTTCTGTACGCGTCAATGACGGTAACGGCTTATTCTTCGAACCTGCCGCGGGCCGCAACTACCTGCTTGGCTTAAGTGCACAATATAAATTTTAAGCATCCACACGATTTGCAAAGCCAGCAACTGCTGGCTTTTTTGTTGCTGACTTATTATCGTAATCAGTGATTTTCAGCCTTATTTCGTGTTTAATAGCGCAATCATTTTTATGGAGTATGCAGCATGTCGATTACCGTAGACCTCAAGATTCTTGACCCCCGCTTGCATCACATGATGCCTAGCTATGCCACGCCAGGTTCTGCCGGGCTGGATTTGCGCGCCTGTATCGAGCACACGCAAACTATTCAGCCGGGCGAGACGATAATGATTCCAACGGGGATGGCCATACACATCGACAATACTTATTATGCGGCCATGATTCTGCCGCGCTCAGGGCTGGGCCATAAGCACGGTATTGTGCTGGGCAATCTGGTGGGGCTGATCGACTCTGACTATCAAGGCCAACTATTGGTCTCGTGCTGGAACCGTAGCAAAGAAGCCTTTATTTTGAACCCGATGGAGCGTGTGGCGCAGATGGTAATTGTGCCTGTGGTGCAGGCAGATTTTCATATTGTGGACGAATTTACCAGCAGCGAACGGGGTGAAGGTGGCTTTGGCAGCACAGGCAAGCACTAATTGTTTGAAAAATGATAATAATCGCTTGATTTGTGTATACGATTCAATCTATAATCTCGCTCTTTCTGAAAAGATAAAAGTATTTGGAGACAACCATGGCACGTGTATGTCAGGTAACCGGTAAAAAACCAATGGTGGGCAACAATGTTTCTCACGCACAAAACAAAACAAGACGTCGTTTCTTGCCTAACTTGCAAAACCGTAAGTTTTGGGTTGAGAGCGAAAACCGCTGGGTAAGCCTGCGCATTACCAACGCTGCTTTGCGTACGATTGACAAAAATGGTATCGACGCTGTGTTGGCTGATTTGCGTGCTGCTGGCGAAAAAATCTAACTCGCGACATTAGTCAGCTAAGGACATTATCATGCGTGAAAAAATCAAATTAGAGTCTAGTGCTGGTACAGGTCATTTCTATACCACCACAAAAAACAAACGTACTATGCCAGAGAAAATGGAGATCAAGAAATTTGACCCAGTTGCTCGTAAGCATGTGATGTACAAAGAAACTAAATTGAAATAATTTTAGTTTTAAGCATTAATAAAAAAGCCTGCAACTGCAGGCTTTTTTATTATCTATATATTATTATTGCCACTTTCTATCGACCAACAAAAATCCCAACGCAAGTATTGGGATTTTTGTTGTTTAAATCGCCGTAGAAGCGGCTGGCACGGAGATCAACCTCACGTCGCGCTGAGGATATGGAATCTGAATATTATTCGCTTTAAAGCGCTGCCAAATCTCATAATAGATCTCACTTTGCAACTTGGCCGAACCTTCCTCAGGATCAGCAACCCATACTGACAATTGCAAATCAATGCCACTTTCTGCAAACGCCTTGATAATCACATCCACAGCAGACTCATCTTTTATGGTGCGCTGATGGGCCTGACCAACCTGTTTCAAAATCTGCATGGCAGCATCCAAGTCACTTTCATAGGAAATCTGGATAGGAATCGGTATTTTCGCCTTATGTGCGGCAGACGTGTGATTAATGACGACATCTGTGATCATCGTTTCGTTAGGGATGATCACTTCTGTTCCATCCAACTTACGCAGAATCATGTAGCGCGAACGTAACTCTTTGACGATGCCATAGTGGCTACTGATGGTGACAATGTCTCCCATGTGCAGCGATTTATCCATCAGGATAATAAAACCACTGACATAATTGCTGGCGATCTTTTGCAAACCAAAACCGAGGCCTACACCAAGCGCACCGCCAAACACAGACAGCATGGTAACATCAATGCCAACAGCCGCCATCGACATCAGCAAGGCAATGACAATGGCCACCATGCGCACCAGCTTGACCATAATGACACGCCAGTTACTATTGATACTCTCTGAAGCCATGAGCCGCAGCTCTATCATGCGACTTAACCACAAAGCGACCAACATAGTGATGACGATGGTCAGCCCGCCCTGAATCAGCAGCAACAGGTTTAACTTCTGCTTGCCAACATTAAACGTCACATCTTCCAGAATCTGCAAGGCAGGATCCAGGAAACCGCTGATATGCAAAGCCACCACCACCCACACACTCCATGCGATGACGCGCTCAAACGAATGCAACCAGGCGCTGGGCGAGAATACATAGCGCAACACATAAACCAGGCTGCGAATAATCACCATCGCCAACAACATCCGCGACGCCAGTCGCAACAGACCAACATGTATAAAGCCTTCAAGCGAATAGCGCGCGACCACCAGTAGCAAAAACGCCACAAACGGGAAAAACAGGCGCTCAATCCCACCTAACAGCATTTTATAAACAGTGTTTACTTTGCCGGCCTCGATTTGCTTGCGCAGATGCCAATTGAGCAAGCCGCTTACGCCCAAAATCACGCCAAATACAAACAGCTGCCACAAAGCAGAAACCGTACTCAGGTCCTGAACGATTTCTTTCCAGAGAATATTAATATCGTTATCCATCATAGTTTTTACAACAAAAAGATTGTGGCCAGGCCGAGGAAGATCATGAAACCGCCACTGTCAGTGAGTGCAGTAATCAACACACTTGAACCAACGGCCGGGTCTCGGCCCAGTTTATTCATCACTAGCGGGATCATGACGCCGATAATCGCCGCTAATAATAAGTTGAGCGCCATCGCCGCCATCATCACCAAACCTAATGCCGCATTGTGGTACAACCAGAAGGCAATCAAGCCAAGCACCCCGCCCCACAGCAAACCATTGAGCAAGGCCACCCCCATCTCTTTTTGCAACAACGACTTCATGTGGTAACCAGAAATCTGGCCCAGCGCCAAACCGCGCACAATCATGGTGGTGGTTTGATTACCAGAGTTGCCACCAATACCGGCAACAATCGGCATCAGTGCGGCGAGCGCCACGATTTTCTCGATACTGCCTTCAAACAGGCCAATCACGCGTGATGCCACCAATGCGGTGACAAGGTTGATTGCCAGCCAGGCCCAACGGTTTTGTACCGACTTCCAGATCGAGGCAAAAAAGTCTTCTTCTTCGCGCAAACCGGCCAAAGACAACATATCTGACTCAGCTTCCTCACGAATAATATCCATGACCGTATCGACGGTAATCCGTCCGACTAGTTTTCGGTTGTTGTCGACCACCGGCGCCGTTACCAGGTCATAACGCTCAAACGCCATCGCCGCTTGGTCGGCCATATCTTCCGGATGAAACACCACGGCATCTGTCGACATAATATCGCCGACCCGCGTCTCCGGGTCATTCAGAATAATGCGCTTGAGCGGCAACACCCCCTGCAGGATGTCATCGCGATTAATGACGAATAACTTATCGGTATGGTCTGGGAATTTTGGCAGTCGGCGCAGGTAACGCAATACAACTTCCAGCGTAATATCGTCACGAATCGTCACAATATCAAAATCCATGATGGCGCCCACGGTGTCATCCGGGTATGACAGCGCAGATTGCAGGCGCTCACGATGTTGCGTATCCAGGCTATAAAGCAGGTCTTGCAATACGTCTTTGGGCAAGTCAGGCGCGAGGTCAGCAAGCTCGTCAGTGTCCAATTGCTCGGCAGCCGCGAGCAACTCGTCACTGTCCATGTCCGCAATCAGCGTCTGACGCACGGCATCGGAGGCCTCCAGCAAAATCTCACCGTCACGGTCAGCTTTGACCAGGTCCCACACCATCAAACGGTCATCTAATGGCAGTGACTCAAGGATGTATGCGACGTCAGCCGGGTGCAACTGATCCAGCTTGTGCTGCAGAATATTCAGATTTTGCTTGTGAACCAGATTCTCAACCAGATCATGCTTAGGCATGTCTTGCCTGTGCACCACATGCTCGACCAGCTTGTGCTTATCCAGCAAGTGGATCACCTGCTGCAAAGTCTCACTCAGGCTTTCCTTGCCTTCGGTCACTTTCTCATCGTGTTCGTGAATTTCTGTCATGCATGATCCAATGTTGAGCAGGCGTTAATTTTGCAGGTATCATTGTACAAAGCGTTGATGACACTACCTAGAGTTTTATGCAAAACCAACTGATATTATTGGGCACCAAAGGTTGCCACTTGTGTGAGGACGCAGAGCAGCTGTTGCAGGGACTTAATCTGCCTTATGAATACCTAGACATCATTGATGACGAAAAATTGCTACAGCGCTATGAAATCAGCATCCCAGTACTGCTTCACGAACACAACGACCACGCCAATGCACTGCTCTGGCCATTTGATACGGAAAAAATGCGTACCTGGCTTGCCAACCAAGCCTAGAAAATAAAAAAGCCAGCAAAAGCTGGCTTTTTTATACTTGCGTCACGTCTTATTCTGCTGCTGGTGCTTCTGCAACTTCTGGACGATCAACCAACTCAACAAATGCCATTGGTGCATTGTCGCCTTGGCGGAAACCACACTTCAAAATACGCAGATAGCCACCATTGCGTGCATTGTAACGTGGACCCAGTTCACCGAACAACTTACCTACGATGTCACGGTCACGCAGACGGCTGAATGCCAAACGACGGTTTGCCAGTGTAGGTGTTTTACCCAGAGTGATCAGTGGTTCTGCATATTTACGCAGTTCTTTTGCTTTTGGCAAAGTTGTTTTGATCACTTCGTGACGCAGCAAAGAGGCCACCATGTTGCGGAACATAGCTGCGCGATGGCTGCTGGTTCTGTTCAATTTACGATTGCTATTACCGTGACGCATAGTAATTCCTTAAGTATTTATTTGATCAGAAATTAAGCTTTTTCCAGACCAACAGGTGGCCAGTTTTCCAGCTTCATTCCCAGTGTCAGGCCTTTAGAGGCCAACACGTCTTTAATTTCATTCAATGATTTTCTACCCAGGTTAGGCGCTTTCAGCAATTCGTTTTCCGTACGCTGAATCAGATCACCAATGTAGAAAATATTTTCCGCTTTGAGGCAGTTGGCAGAACGTACTGTCAATTCCAGGTCATCGACCGGACGCAACAGAATAGGATCTACCTGAGGCGCTGCTTTCACTTCAACATCTGCTGAAGCACCTTCCAGATTTGCAAACACAGACAACTGACCAATCAGGATACGCGCTGCATCACGAATTGCCTGCTCAGGCTCGATAATGCCGTTCGTCTCAACATCCATAATCAGTTTGTCAAGATCAGTACGCTGCTCAACACGTGCGCTCTCAACATGGTAGCTCACTTTGTTGATTGGGCTGAAAGAAGCATCCACCATCATAAAGCCCAATACACGATCTTCATCGTTAGCTTTTTGACGGGCTGGCACTGGCTGATAGCCACGGCCCATTTCAACTTTCACTTCCAGGTTCAACTTGCCACCTTTGGTGATGTTAGCAATAATGTGGTTCGGGTTAACGATCTCAGCATCATGGCCAACTTCAAAGTCACCAGCAGTCACAATCCCTTCACCAGATTTACTCAATACCAAAATCGTTTCAGTTTTATTGTGCAGCTTTAAAGCAACACCTTTCAGGTTCAGCAAGATGTCAACAACATCTTCCTGTACGCCTTCAATGGTGGAGTACTCATGTACAACACCATCAATTTTTACTTCAGTAATGGCAAAACCCGGGATGGAGGAAAGCAACACTCTTCTCAACGCATTACCCAAGGTATAGCCAAAGCCACGTTCCATTGGCTCTAAAGTCACACGTGCGCGCAGTGGAGTAATCACTTCAACGTCCACAACACGTGGCTTCAAATAATCTGTAGGGTTATTTTGCATACAACTCCTTGAAGTAATTGGGTAATAACAAGTAATCCTTAGCCTAGGCTAAGTGATTACTTGGAATACAATTCAACGATCAATGATTCATTGATGGTAGCAGGCAACTCATCACGCTGAGGTTTAGCCTTGAACTTACCAGACAATGCTTTGACGTCGACTTCCAACCACTCAGGGAAACCACGTTGTTCAGCCGCTTCAACCGCAGCTTTAATACGCAATTGTGTTTTTGACTTATCAGCAACAGTAATCACGTCACCAGCCTTCACTTGATATGAAGGAATGTTTACGCGCTTGCCATTAACCAAAATGCTGTTGTGACGCACTACTTGACGTGCTTCAGAACGTGAACCAGCCAGACCCATGCGGTATGCTACGTTGTCCAAACGGGACTCCAGCAATTGCAACAGGTTCTCACCAGTAATGCCTTTTTGACGATCAGCTTCAGCGTAGTAAGTACGGAATTGACCTTCCAACACGCCGTAAATACGACGTACTTTTTGCTTCTCGCGCAATTGCACGCCGTAGTCAGACAGACGTGAGTTGCGGCGCTGACCATGCTGACCTGGTGCGAAGTTGCGCTTTTCAATTGCGCATTTGTCTGTAAAGCATTTTTCTGCTTTCAGAAACAGTTTTTCACCTTCACGACGGCATTGACGGCATTTAGGGTCTAAATTTCTAGCCAAAATAGTTCTCCAGTAATCGATTCGCTAATCTGTGACAGCGAAATGAATTAAATTCTGCGTTTTTTCGGTGGGCGGCAACCGTTGTGTGGCACCGGGGTCACATCAGTAATGCTAGTGATTTTAAAACCAGCAGCATTCAACGCACGCACAGCAGATTCACGACCTGGACCTGGACCCTTGATACGTACTTCCAGATTTTTCACACCGGATTCCTGTGCAGCTTTACCAGCTACTTCAGAAGCTACCTGTGCAGCAAATGGAGTACTTTTACGTGAACCTTTAAAACCTTGACCACCGGAAGTAGCCCATGACAACGCATTGCCTTGACGATCGGTAATCGTAATAATCGTGTTGTTAAAAGAAGCGTGCACGTGAGCGATACCCTCGGCAATATTCTTTTTAACTTTTTTTCTAACGCGTACATTAGCTTTTGCCATGTTGTACTGTCCTTAATATCTACTGATGTTCAATAAAAGATTATTTAGATTGCTTGATGGCTTTTACCGGACCTTTGCGAGTACGCGCATTGGTTTTGGTACGCTGACCGCGCACTGGTAAGCCACGACGATGGCGAATACCGCGATAGCAACCCAGGTCCATCAAACGCTTGATGTTCATGGTTACCTCACGACGCAGATCACCTTCAACAGTGTATTTAGCCACTTCGTCACGCAGCTTTTCAACTTCTGAGTCGCTCAGGTCTTTCACCTTTGCTGTTGTCAGTACACCAGCCGCAGCACAGATTTTCTGCGCAGTATCGCGACCAATACCGTAAATAGAGGTCAAAGCAATTTCTGCATGTTTGTGGTTTGGGATATTTACCCCGGCAATACGAGCCATACTTAAACTCCAATAATCAATCGTTTTTCACGATCAAACTTGTGCGTAGAAAAGAAAAGCCGCATATTATATCAGCGAATCAATTCTCTCACAAGCAAATGTTTTACCATTACCCTTGACGTTGTTTATGACGTGGGTCAGTACAAATAACACGAACAACGCCGCGACGTCTTACAACTTTACAGTTACGGCATAATGTTTTAACTGATGCGCGAACTCTCATCTTACTTTCCTTTATTTAATTCACTTACTTTGCGCGGAATGTAATTCGCGCACGGGTTAAATCATACGGGGTCATTTCTACTGTAACTTTGTCACCAGGTAAAATGCGTATGTAATGCATGCGCATCTTGCCTGAGATATAACCTAGTACAGTATGACCATTTTCAAGTTTCACTTTAAAAGTTGCATTAGGCAGGTTTTCCAGAATCTCGCCTTGCATCTCAATGCGATCCTCTCTTGCCATTGCTACTTGCCCGATCCTTTAAAATTGGCTTTTTTCAGCAATCCCTCATACTGTTGTGACATCAGATGTGATTGCACCTGCGTCATAAAGTCCATCGTCACAACAACGATAATCAACAATGAAGTACCACCAAAATAGAACGGGGTATTAAACTTCAACACTAAAAACTCTGGCAACAAACAAACCAGCGTAATGTACAGCGCACCAATCAGCGTCAAACGTCCCATGATGCGATCAATGTATTTAGCGGTTTGATCACCAGGACGAATCCCCGGCACAAACGCACCACTCTTCTTCAGGTTATCTGCTGTTTCTTTCGGATTGAATACCAATGCCGTGTAGAAAAAAGCAAAGAACAAAATCGCGGCCGCAAACAACAAAATATACAAGGGCTGGCCTGGAGAAAGTTTTGCACTCACATCCTTCAACCAGTACATATGCTCACTGCTGCCAAACCATCCAGCCAAAGTGGCCGGGAACAAAATAATACTTGAAGCGAAAATCGGTGGAATCACACCTGACATATTCAGCTTCAGTGGCAAGTGCGTAGACTGACCACCATAAATTCGATTACCGACCTGACGCTTGGCATAGTTGACGGTGATCTTGCGTTGACCACGTTCAACAAACACCACCAGTGCGGTCACTAAAATCACCGCCACAAACAAGAACATCACCAACGGAATGGAGAATGCACCAGTTTTAGCCAGATCCAGCGTACTGCCAATTGCGTGCGGCAAGCCAGCCACGATACCGGCGAAAATAATGATCGAGATGCCATTACCGATACCACGCTCGGTAATCTGCTCGCCCAACCACATCAAAAACATTGTGCCAGCCACCAGGGTGGTCACAGCAGTAATACGGAATGCAAAGCCTGGATCCAATACCAGACCAGCCTGTCCTTCCAGAGCAATGGCAATGCCTAATGCCTGGAAAGTTGCCAACAACACCGTACCGTAGCGGGTGTATTTGGTAATCTGACGACGACCAGCTTCGCCTTCTTTTTTCAGCTGCTCGAGCTGTGGTGAAACCACTGTCAGCAACTGCATAATAATTGAGGCAGAAATGTAAGGCATGATGCCGAGGGCAAACACGGTGAAGCGTGACAACGCACCACCGGAGAACATGTTAAACATGCCCAAAATGCCATCTTTCTGCGTATCAAACAACTGCTTTAATACAGTTGGATCAATGCCTGGCACTGGAATATGCGCACCTAAGCGGTAAACCACCAATGCGCCCAACAAGAACCACAAACGGCTTTTTAACTCGCCAAGTTTGCTTACGGAACTTAAGATATTATCCTGTGCCAAGCTGATACTCTTTTCTTACAACAGATTTAGACTTCCAGTACTTTTCCGCCAGCAGATTCGATGGCAGCTTGAGCACCTTTAGTCAACAACAACCCTTGAACTTGTACTTTGCCAGCCACTTCACCAGACAGGTAAACCTTGACTGCTTTGGCAGAGGCAGGCACCAATTTGGCTGCTTTCAAAGACAAAATGTCGATCACTTCAGCATCCACCAAAGCCAACTCGCTTGTACGGATACGTGCAGTGTCAGCTTGAGTCAATGAGTTAAAACCACGCTTAGGCAGACGGCGTTGCAAAGGCATTTGACCGCCTTCAAAACCGACCTTATGGAAACCGCCAGCACGGGATTTTTGACCTTTATGACCACGGCCACCAGTTTTACCCAAACCAGAGCCAATGCCACGACCTAAACGACGAGGTGCTTTTTTTGCGCCTGCAGCAGGCTTAATCGTGTTTAATTGCATGATTATTCAACCTTCAAAAGATAACTCACTGCATTGATCATGCCGCGAATTTCAGGAGTGTCCTGCACTTCTACAGTGTGGTGCATACGACGCAGACCCAAACCACGTACAGTGGCTTTGTGAGCTTCAATACGACCAATCAAACTTCTAACCAACGTTACTTTTAAAGTAGCGCTTTCTTTTTTTGCTTTAGCCATGATTAACCTCTGATTTCTTCTACGGTCTTACCACGTTTAGCGGCGATTTCAGCCGGCGTATTCATGGATGCCAGACCGTTCAAAGTTGCGCGAACCAGGTTGTAAGGATTGGTAGAACCAATACTTTTTGCAACCACGTTAGTCACGCCCATTACCTCGAAGATAGCGCGCATTGCACCACCAGCGATAATACCAGTACCTTCAGAAGCTGGCTGAATCAGCACTTTGGCTGCACCGTGAACGCCAGTCACTGCGTGGTGCAATGTACCGTTATTCAGGTTGACTTTAACCATGTTGCGACGGGCTTCATCCATGGCTTTCTGTACAGCCACTGGCACTTCACGTGCTTTACCTTTACCCATACCAACGGCACCATCACCATCACCAACCACGGTCAATGCAGCGAAGCTCATGATACGACCGCCCTTAACCGTTTTACTTACACGGTTAACGGTGATCATCTTTTCGCGCAAACCGTCGGTTTGCTGCTGTTCAATATCTTTAGCCATTCTTTATCTCACCCTTAGAATTTGAGACCGGTTTCACGGGCAGCTTCGGCCAAAGCCTTGATACGACCGTGATACTTGTAGCCTGAACGATCAAATGCAACAGTGGTAATGCCAGCTTGTGCTGCTTTTTCAGCAATACGCTTACCAATCAGGGTTGCAGCTTCGATGTTGCCGCCATTTTTCAGTTGTTGACGCACTTCAGCCTCAACGGTGGATGCACTCGCCAATACGCGATCGCCAGTTTCAGCAATGATCTGTGCGTAGATATTGGTATTGGTGCGATGTACACTCAAACGTGTAACTTTTAACTCGGCGATTTTGGCACGGGTTTTACGTGCTCTGCGCAAGCGGTTATTTACGTTCTTCATTGAATTTACCTTTAATGTTGATTCACTGTTAAGGCCAGTGTCTAACCTTGCAGCATTACGCTGCAAGTGCCTTAGTTATTTTTTCTTGGTCTCTTTAATGGTGACCACTTCATCGGAGTAACGAACACCTTTGCCTTTATATGGCTCTGGAGCGCGGTAAGCACGAATCTGGGCAGCCACTTGACCAACCACTTGCTTGTTGGCGCCCGTCAAAATCACCTCTGTTGGAGTAGGTGTTTGTACAGTCACGCCTTCAGGCATTTTGTGGTTAATCGGGTGAGAGTAGCCTAACTCCAGGTTCAGGGTAGAACCTTGAGCATTTGCTTTATAGCCAACGCCAATCAGTGACAATTTACGGGTAAAGCCAGTAGAAACACCCACAACCATATTGGCCAGCAAAGCGCGCGTCGTACCTGACATCGCTCTTGCGTGTTGTGTTTCGCTGTTCGCTTTTACCAACAACTCTTCACCTTCACGGGAAACAGAAATCTCTGAAACCAGCGCTTGGCTTAATTTGCCCAGAGGACCACTTACTGAGATCTCTGACGCAGAAATTACAACTTCCACTTTCGCAGGAATCGCAATCGGGTTTTTAGCAACACGTGACATATTGATTCTCCTTAGGCCACGATGCACAAAACTTCACCACCGATACCGGCAGCTTGTGCTTTACGATCTGTCATCACGCCTCTGGAAGTGGAAACGATAGTCACACCTAAACCGTTCATCACTTTTGGCAGATTCTGACTACCTTTATAAATACGCAAACCTGGCTTAGATACACGCTCGATCTTCTCAATGACTGGACGACCGGCATAGTATTTCAGGCTAATGTTCAAAACAGGCTTACCATCATTGTTCTGAACGTTGAAATCATCGATATAACCTTCATCTTTCAACACGTTTGCAATGGCGCCTTTAACTTTGGAAGCCGGCATTGACACAGATGTTTTATTCGTACGTTGCGCGTTACGAATACGGGTCAACATATCGGCAATCGGATCACTCATACTCATGTTCTATTCCTCCGTTACCAGCTGGCCTTGGTGACACCTGGTACGTGACCAGCCATCATCAATTTACGCAACTCGTTACGTGCGATACCAAATTTACTAAACACACCACGTGGACGACCAGTCAAAGCACAACGGTTACGTGTGCGAACAGGACTGGAGTTGCGTGGCAGACTTTGCAACTTCAAACGTGCAGCCATGCGATCTTCGACGCTGGCAGACTGATCGTTGCTAGCAGCAACCAATTCAGCACGTTTAGCTGCATATTTTTTAACGGTTTCGCGACGCTTTTGCTCGCGCTCTGTCATACATACTTTTGCCATGACTTAACCTCTGAAAGGGAAACTAAACGCAGCCAAAAGAGCTTTCGCTTCTTCGTCTGTTTTCGCAGTTGTAGTAATCGTGATATTCATCCCGCGCAGCGCATCGATTTTATCGTATTCGATTTCTGGGAAAATGATTTGCTCTTTCACGCCCATGTTGTAGTTACCACGGCCGTCAAAAGACTTGCCAGAGATACCACGGAAGTCACGAATACGTGGAATAGCCACAGTGATCAGGCGATCTAGGAATTCGTACATGCGCTCACGACGCAACGTTACTTTGCAACCAACAGGATAGTCGTCACGGATTTTAAATGCAGCGACAGATTTCTTAGCCTTGGTTACGATTGGTTTTTGACCTGCAATCTTCTGCATATCAGAAACAGCGTTCTCCATGACTTTCTTATCAGCCACAGCCTCGCCTACACCCATGTTCAGGGTAATTTTTTCGATACGTGGAACCTGCATTGCTGAGGTGTAACCAAATTGTTCTGTCAATTTGGCGACCACGCTATCGTTATAATACTGTTTTAAACGTGCCATATATTGTCCTATGCGTCGATAGACTCGCCGCTAGATTTGAATACACGAATCTTGCGACCATCTTCCAGTACCTTGAAACCAACACGATCAGCTTTTTGTGTTGCAGCATTGAAGATTGCCACATTGGAGCCGTCTACCGGCATTTCCTTGCTGATGATGCCACCAGTGATACCACGCATCGGGTTTGGGCGAGTGTGTTTTTTAACCACATTCAAACCTTCAACCACTACATGGCCGGTTGGCAAGACGCTTAAAACAGCACCTGTTTTACCTGCATCTTTACCTGTGTTCAGAATGACCTGGTCACCTTTGCGAATTTTGCTCATTTGATTGTCTCCAAGCCGATTACAACACTTCAGGCGCCAGTGAAACAATCTTCATGAAGCGCTCACTACGCAATTCACGTGTCACAGGGCCAAAAATACGCGTACCAATAGGCTCAAGCTTGTTGTTCAACAAGACTGCGGCATTGGCATCAAATTTAACTAACGAACCATCTGGACGGCGAACACCTTTAGCAGTGCGCACTACCACAGCGTTGTAGATTTCACCTTTCTTGACACGACCACGCGGCGCAGCATCTTTCACGCTGACCTTAATGATGTCGCCAATGCTGGCATAACGACGCTTGGAACCACCCAAGACTTTGATACACTGAACGGAACGCGCACCAGTGTTGTCGGCTACTTCCAGCCGAGATTGCATTTGAATCATGAGAAATAATCTCCAACTTAATCCGTTATAACCACTACAGCCGCTTGCTTTCACAATTTCGGCCAATAGACCACGGTCAGTATTGGGGTGCCAGCTACATGCCAACTAAGGCGGGCACCGAAAAGTCCAACATTATACAACCAAAAAAACGCTTATGACAAGCGTTTTTCCGGTTTTATATTTGAAGCCTTATTTAGCTTCGATTTTGCTTACAATCCAAGATTTGCTCTTGGAGTATGGGCGAGTTTCTGTGATTGTCACAACATCGCCTTCGTTGCATGCATTTGTTTCATCATGTGCATGGAACTTGTTCGATTTAACAACCACTTTACCAATCAGAGGGTGTTTCACTTTACGCTCGACAAGCACAGTCACGGTTTTATCCATCTTGTTGCTTACCACGCGGCCAGTCAAACTGCGTACTACTTTCGCTTTTTCAGTCATCATGCCTGTTTCGCTTTCTCAGCCAATACAGAGTTCACGCGAGCGATATCTTTGCGCACTTTACCCAGCTGATCTACTTTGTTCAATTGTTGGGTGGCTACCTGCATACGCAGTGAAAACTGCGCACGGCGCAACTCAACCAACTCGTTATTGAGCTCATCTGCTGACTTTGCTCTCAATTCAGAAGCTTTCATCGTTACTACTCCTTAACTGCCAATTTGACGGGTCATGAATGTAGTTTCGACTGGCAGCTTGGCAGCGGCCAATCTGAAAGCCTCACGTGCCAGCTCTTCGCTCACGCCATCCATTTCGTACAGCATTTTGCCTGGTTGAATCTGGGCGATGTAGTAGTCCACGCTACCTTTACCGTTACCCATACGTACTTCAGCAGGTTTCTTAGAGATCGGTTGATCCGGGAACACACGAATCCAAACGCGGCCACCACGTTTAATGTGACGAGTCATCACACGACGAGCAGCTTCAATCTGGCGCGCTGTCAAACGACCGCGACCGATCGCTTTCAAACCAAATTCACCAAAGCTCACCTTGTTACCAGTAGTCGCAATACCTTTATTGCGACCCTTTTGCATCTTGCGGTATTTCTGTCTAGCTGGTTGCAGCATCTTTAGCCCTCGGCTTTCTTACTTTTTTCTCTGGCTCAGCATCAGCAACCGCAGCGTTAGCAGCGTTGTCACCGAAGATCTCGCCTTTGAATACCCAAACTTTAATTCCGATAATACCGTAGGTGGTTGAAGCTTCAGCCACACCGTAGTCGATATCAGCACGCAGTGTATGCAAAGGCACACGGCCTTCACGGTACCACTCGGTACGTGCAATTTCGATACCGTTCAGACGACCGGAACTCATGATCTTGATACCTTGTGCGCCCAAACGCATGGCGTTTTGCATGGCACGCTTCATGGCACGACGGAACATCACACGTTTTTCCAATTGCTGAGCAATGGATTGTGCAATCAAAGTAGCGTCCAATTCAGGTTTACGCACTTCTTCAATGTTCAGGTGCACTGGCACGCCCATCAGGCCCTGCAAGCTAGAACGCAAAGATTCGATGTCTTCACCTTTTTTACCAATCACAACCCCTGGACGGGCGCTGTGAATCGTAATTTTGGCGTTTTTAGCTGGACGCTCAATGATAATTTTACTTACCGCGGCGCTCGCCAATTTTTTGTTCAGAAACTCGCGCACTTTGATGTCGCCTTGCAACATCGCAGGGAAGTTCTGGCTATTAGAGTACCAACGTGAGGCCCAGTTTTTCTGAACGCTCAAACGGAACCCAATTGGATGAATTTTCTGTCCCATATTATTCCTTTGAGTCACCGACTGTCACATGAATATGACAGGTTGGTTTCGTAATACGACCAGCGCGACCTTTTGCACGTGCACGGATACGCTTCATCACCAAGCCTTTATCCACATAAATTGAAGTCACCTTCAATGTGTCGATATCAGCACCGTTATTATGTTCGGCGTTAGCAATCGCAGACAAAACCACTTTTTTGATAATCTCGGCACCACGCTTAGGTGTGAATGCCAGGATGTTCAGTGCTTGATCTACTTTTTTGCCACGCACAAGATCGGCCACCAGACGCGCTTTTTGCGGAGAAAGGTGTACGCCTCTTAAAACTGCAGTAACTTGCATAATCAGCCCCTTACTTCTTCGCTTTTTTATCAGCCGCGTGGCCCTTGAATGTGCGCGTCAACGCAAATTCACCGAGCTTGTGACCAACCATGTTTTCAGAAATCAGCACAGGCACATGCTGTCTACCGTTGTGCACTGCGATGGTTAAACCAATAAAGTTTGGCAATACAGTCGAACGACGTGACCAAGTTTTGATTGGTTTTCTGTCGCGGTTCGCAGTGGCAGTTTCGACTTTCTTAGCCAAGTGAGCGTCCACAAATGGACCTTTTTTAATAGAACGTGCCATAGCGATTACCTTACATTTCTCGGACGACGACTTACACGCATGTTATCAGTACGTTTATTCTTACGAGTACGATAACCCTTAGTTTTCTGACCCCATGGTGACACAGGATTCATACCAGCAGCTGTACGGCCTTCACCACCACCGTGCGGGTGATCAACCGGGTTCATCACCACACCGCGAACAGTTGGACGAACACCGCGCCAGCGCATTGCACCAGCTTTACCGATAGAACGCAGTGAGTGCTCTTCGTTGCCTACTTCGCCCAATGTGGCTTTGCAGTCAACGTGCACACGACGTACTTCACCGGAACGCAAACGCAACTGAGCGTAGGAACCTTCACGCGCCAGCAACTGTACTGAAGTACCTGCTGAACGGGCGATTTGAGCACCTTTGCCTGGTTGAATTTCGATGCAGTGAATCGTGCTACCCACTGGAATGTTGCGCAAAGGCAATGCATTACCAGCACGGATAGGTGCTTCAGAACCGCTGATCAATTGCGCACCGGCAGCAATGCCACGTGGTGCAATGATGTAACGACGCTCACCATCGGCGTAGCACAGCAGTGCAATGTTCGCCGTACGGTTTGGATCGTACTCAATACGCTCAACAGTCGCAGGGATACCATCTTTATTGCGACGGAAGTCAACAATACGATAGTGCTGCTTATGACCACCACCTTGGTGACGGGTTGTAATGCGACCGTTGTTGTTACGACCTGCGTTTTTACTTTGACTTTCCAACAGTGGCGCGTAAGGTTTGCCTTTGTGCAAATCTGGTGTAACAACTTTCAATACACCGCGACGACCGGGGGAAGTTGGTTTGACTTTAACTAATGCCATGTCTTCTCTCCTTATTCGCCAGCTGCAAAGTTAATTTCTTGACCTGGTTTCAAGCTTACATAAGCTTTCTTCCAGTCGTTACGCTTACCGATACGACGACCAGCACGCTTCACTTTACCTGCGACGTTAATCACAGATACAGAAGCCACTTCGACTTTGAACACCAGTTCAACAGCCGCTTTAATTTCTGGCTTAGTCGCGTCAGTGCGTACTTTGAAAGCAATTTGCTGATGTTTGTCAGCAATGAAGGTTGCTTTTTCAGTAATCTGAGGCGCCAAAATCACTTGCAATAAACGATCTTGTGTTTTAGTTGCTGCGGTAATCATGCCAAGATCTCCTCAAGTTTTTTCACAGCATTGGCTGTGACCAAAACGTTAGGGAAACGCACCAGACTTACTGGATCAGCATACTGCGCTTCAACCACCAATACGTTTGGCAGGTTACGGGAAGACAAGTACAAGTTCTCATCAAAACCGTCAGTCAACAGCAATACACCGCCATCGATGCCCAGAGCATTGATTTTTTGTACGAATTGTTTAGTTTTAGGTGCATCAATCGTGAAATTGTCTACTACCTTCAAACGGTCCTGACGAACTAACTCAGACAAAATAGTCTGCATGCCAGCACGGTAAGCCTTACGGTTTACTTTGTGGCTGTAGTTTTCGTTAGGGCTGTTTGGGAATGCACGACCGCCTCCGCGCCAGATCGGGCTGGATGCCATACCGGCACGGGCGTTACCAGTCCCTTTTTGTGCATATGGCTTATGTGTCGTGTGAGCAACAGTAGCACGTGTTTTTTGTGCGCGAGTCGCAGTACGGGCATTTGCCATGTAGGCAACAACCACTTCATGCACCAAAGACTCGTTAAACTCACGACCAAAAGTAACGTCAGACGCATCAACGCCTTTTTTAGCTACTTTGCCGTTTTGATCGATTAATTTCAATTCCATTATTTAGCCCCTTTCGCTTTGATGGCTGGACGTACAACGACATTGCCACCTTTGGAGCCAGGTACGGAACCTTTAATCAACAACAGGTTACGCTCTGCGTCTACACGAACGATTTCCAGGTTTTGGGTAGTGACTTTAGCATCACCCAAATGGCCAGGCATGCGCTTACCAGGGAATACTCGACCTGGATCCTGCGCCATACCGATAGAGCCTGGTACGTTGTGCGAACGTGAGTTACCGTGAGAAGCACGGTTAGAGGAGAAGTTATGACGCTTGATTGCACCGGCAAAACCTTTACCGATGGAAGTACCCGTCACATCAACCAACTGACCAACAGAGAAAATATCAACAGTGACATTTCCACCTACTTGGAAGTTAGCCAATACATCTTCAGCCACATTGAATTCTTTGATACCAGCACCAGCAGTTACGCCAGCCTTGGCAAAGTGACCAGTCAACGCTTTGTTGATACGGCTGGCACGACGCTCACCGTAAGCAACCTGCAGGCCTGTATAGCCATCCGTTGCGACTGTCTTAACTTGTGTCACGCGGTTAGGAATCACTTCCAGCACCGTTACAGGAATGCTTGCGCCTTCATCTGTAAAAATGCGGGTCATGCCCACTTTGCGACCAATAAGCCCTAAGCTCATGATCAGTTCCTTATAATAGTTAAAGTGGACGATTACAATTGACCGTCCACCGAAGAGCGCGGATTATACCGAACTATTCTAGATTTGACAATAACCTTTTCATTCGAAAAGGTTATTTGCAATTACAACTTAATTTCTACATCCACGCCAGCTGGCAGATCCAGCTTCATCAATGCATCAACCGTTTTGTCTGTTGGATCCACGATGTCCATCAAACGCTGATGGGTACGGATTTCAAACTGGTCACGGGAAGTTTTGTTCACGTGCGGTGAACGCAGAATGTCAAAGCGCTCGATACGTGTTGGCAATGGCACTGGACCTTTAACAACTGCACCAGTACGTTTCGCAGTATCAACGATTTCCAAAGCAGATTGGTCGATCAAACGATAGTCAAATGCTTTCAGACGGATACGAATTTTTTGAGCTGCCATGTTTTTTCCTTAAAAAGAGCAAAAAGCGGCAGGATAACCCTGCCGCTCATAACGATAATTACTCGATGATTTTGGCAACGACGCCAGCACCAACGGTACGACCACCTTCACGGATAGCGAAGCGCAAGCCTTCTTCCATCGCGATTGGAGCGATCAGCGCCACTGAGATTGATACGTTGTCACCTGGCATCACCATTTCGGTACCTGCTGGCAATTCAACTGCACCAGTTACGTCAGTCGTACGGAAGTAGAACTGTGGACGGTAGCCGTTGAAGAATGGGGTATGACGACCACCTTCATCTTTACCCAACACGTAGATCTCTGCTGTGAACTTGGTGTGTGGCTTGATAGAACCTGATTTGGACAATACTTGACCACGCTCAACTTCTTCACGCTTAGTACCACGCAGCAATACGCCTACGTTGTCGCCTGCTTGACCTTGGTCCAGCAGTTTACGGAACATTTCAACACCAGTACAGGTGGTTTTCAAAGTTGGCTTGATACCAACGATTTCAATTTCGTCGCCGACTTTAACGATACCACGCTCAATACGGCCAGTCACCACAGTACCACGACCAGAAATAGAGAATACGTCTTCTACTGGCATCAGGAATGCGCCGTCGATTGCGCGCTCTGGAGTTGGGATGTAGCTGTCCAACGCGTCAGCCAATTTGAAAATGGCTGGTTCGCCGATGTCTGATTGGTCGCCTTCCAGCGCCAATTTAGCTGAACCGTGAACGATTGGGGTGTCATCACCTGGGAAGTCATACTTGCTCAGCAAGTCACGCACTTCCATCTCTACCAGCTCCAACAACTCAGCATCGTCAACCATGTCGGCTTTGTTCAGGAACACAACGATGTATGGAACACCAACCTGGCGGGCCAACAGGATGTGCTCACGTGTTTGTGGCATTGGGCCGTCAGCAGCAGAACATACCAAGATCGCGCCGTCCATCTGAGCAGCACCGGTAATCATGTTTTTAACGTAGTCAGCGTGACCTGGACAGTCAACGTGTGCGTAGTGACGGGTGGCTGTCTCGTACTCAACGTGGGCTGTGTTAATCGTAATACCACGCGCTTTTTCTTCTGGTGCAGCGTCAATTTGGTCGTAAGCTTTTGCTTCACCGCCAAATTTCTTCGTCAATACAGTGGTGATCGCCGCTGTCAATGTCGTCTTACCGTGGTCAACGTGACCAATCGTACCAACGTTCACGTGTGGCTTGGTACGTTCAAATTTGCCTTTTGCCATGATGTTTTTCCTTTAATTCAATACTTTTAAATTTAATACTTAAAAATTAATTATTTTTTGTTGATGATTGCATCAGCAACGTTTTTCGGCGCATCGGAGTAATGCTTGAATTCCATGCTGTAAGTCGCGCGACCTTGTGACAAGGAACGAACCACAGTGGAGTAACCAAACATTTCAGACAGTGGCACTTCAGCTTTAATGGCTTTACCACCGCCAGGCATGTCATCCATACCCTGGATGATACCGCGACGAGATGACAAGTCACCCATCACATCACCCATGTAATCTTCAGGCGTTTCCACTTCAACGGCCATCATAGGCTCCAGCAAGACTGGATCCGCTTTACGCATACCATCTTTAAAGCCGATAGAAGCAGCCATCTTAAAGGCGTTTTCGTTAGAGTCAACGTCATGGTATGAACCATCAAACAACGTCACTTTTACGTCAACGACCGGGAAGCCCGCCAAGATACCTGCAGGAATGGTTTCACGCAGACCTTTTTCAACCGCAGGAATGAATTCACGCGGCACGGTACCACCTTTAATCTGGTCAACGAACTCAAAGCCCTTACCAGCTTCGTTAGGCTCCATTTTGAGCCATACGTGACCGTATTGACCCTTACCACCGGACTGCTTAACGAACTTGCCTTCAACTTCAACAGACTTACGGATCGCTTCACGGTATGCCACTTGTGGCGCACCTACGTTGGCTTCAACGTTGAACTCACGACGCATGCGGTCTACCAGAATTTCCAGGTGCAATTCACCCATACCGGAAATAATCGTCTGGCCAGACTCTTCATCGGAACGTACACGGAATGAAGGATCTTCTTGTGCCAAACGGCCCAAGGCCAAGCCCATTTTCTCCTGGTCGCTCTTGGTTTTTGGCTCTACAGCCACGTGAATCACTGGCTCCGGGAACACCATACGCTCGAGAATGATAGGCTTATCTGGTGAGCACAGAGATTCACCTGTGGTCACGTCTTTCAAACCGATACAGGCGGCGATGTCACCAGCCAACACTTCTTCAACCTCTTCACGGTTGTTAGCGTGCATCTGTACGATACGGCCAATACGCTCTTTTTTACCCTTCACAGAGTTGAGCACGGTATCACCTTTGTTCAACACGCCAGAGTACACACGGATAAATGTCAGCTGACCAACAAACGGGTCAGTCATCAATTTAAATGCCAATGCAGAGAAGCCTTCTTTGTCGTCAGCTTTACGGCTAGCTGGTTTGCCGTCATCATCTTCACCCGTGACATCCGGAATGTCGATTGGAGAAGGCAGGAAGTCAACAACCGCGTCCAACATACGTTGCACGCCTTTGTTTTTAAATGCTGAGCCGCACAACATTGGCTGAATTTCACCAGCAATCGTACGTGTACGGATACCAAAAACGATGTCTTTTTCTTCCAGATCACCATTTTCCAGGTATTTATTCATCAGCTCTTCGCTGGCTTCAGCAGCAGACTCAACCATTTGCTCGCGCCATTTCTTGGCGGTTTCTACCAGATCAGCCGGAATATCACCGTATGTGAATTTCATGCCTTGAGAAGCCTCATCCCAGATGATGGCTTTCATTTTGATCAGATCAACCACGCCAGTGAAAGTATCTTCGCGACCAATAGGAATCACGATAGGCACGGGACTCGCACGCAGGCGAGTTTTCATTTGCTCAACTACTTTAAAGAAGTCAGCACCTGAACGGTCCATTTTGTTCACAAAGGCCAGACGTGGCACTTTGTATTTATTGGCTTGACGCCAAACAGTCTCAGACTGAGGCTGCACACCACCCACCGCACAGTACACCATGCAAGCGCCATCCAGCACACGCATAGAACGCTCAACTTCAATCGTGAAGTCAACGTGCCCAGGGGTATCAATAATGTTGAATCGATGCTCAGGCAAAGACAGGTCCATGCCTTTCCAGAAACAGGTGGTTGCCGCAGAAGTAATGGTAATACCACGCTCCTGCTCTTGCTCCATCCAGTCCATGGTCGCTGCACCGTCGTGCACTTCACCAATCTTATGGTTTACACCAGTGTAGAACAGAATACGTTCTGTCGTGGTTGTTTTACCTGCGTCAATATGCGCAGAAATACCAATATTACGGTAGCGTTCAATAGGGGTTTTACGTGCCACGATGCTTTACCTTTGCTATCAATTCAACTAATTATTAAAGAACGAGGTCGTTTAATTAAAAACGGAAGTGTGAGAAGGCTTTGTTTGCCTCTGCCATACGGTGAACTTCTTCACGTTTTTTCATTGCAGAACCACGACCTTCAGAGGCTTCGATCAACTCGGCAGCCAAACGCAGGCCCATGGATTTTTCGCCACGCTTACGCGCCGCATCACGCAACCAACGCATGGCCAACGCACTACGACGGCTAGGACGCACTTCTACAGGCACCTGGTAGTTTGCACCACCCACACGGCGACTCTTCACTTCAACAACAGGACGCAGATTATTCAACGCTGTGGTGAATAATTCCAGCGGGTCCTTACCGCTCTTGCTGGCCACCTGATCAAAGGCACCGTAAATGATACGTTCAGCAACAGATTTTTTACCACCTGTCATCAGCACATTTACAAACTTGGACACTTCCTGGCTACCAAATTTTGGATCCGGCAAGATAATACGTTTAGGGACTTCTCTACGTCTTGGCATATGATTCTCTTTTCAATTAAATTTTTGCTAGCAATGACACTCGCAAGGCATTTCAGCCGCTATAAAAATGGACAATTCGTCCGGACAAACGCGCTAAATTAAGCTTTAGCTTCTTTAGGACGCTTAGCACCGTATTTGGAACGGGACTGTTTACGGTCTTTCACACCAGCCGTATCCAAGCTACCGCGCACCATGTGGTAACGCACACCTGGCAAGTCTTTTACACGACCGCCGCGCAACAGCACAACAGAGTGCTCCTGCAGGTTATGGCCTTCACCGCCGATGTAGCTAATCACTTCGTAACCGTTGGTCAGGCGCACTTTAGCGACCTTACGCAACGCGGAGTTTGGTTTTTTTGGCGTTGTTGTGTATACACGGGTACACACACCACGCTTTTGAGGACAAGCTTCCAGGGCTGGAACCTTGCTCTTGGTAACCACTTTAACGCGTGGCTTACGTATTAACTGATTAATGGTTGGCATTGCCTTAACCTCTTCACCTTTAAAAAACCACCATTTGAGCAGGAAGACTCAAGTTTGGCGGCATATCAACAATAACGCCTTATTGAGACAATAAGGCTATTCTGAGAAACCCAGCATTTTAATAAATGAGTCAAGGGGTGTCAAGCATTATTCATACTTGACACCCCTTGCACACAGAGACAATAGTGATCGAATTATTCGTTCGGCTGGTCGTCTGCTGCGACTTCCTCAACAACGGCTTCAGTTGCAAACATCGCTTCTGCCGCCAACAATGCTTCAGATGGCTCTGCTGCATTTGGTGTCAGCGAAGCCACGGCTGCACGCTTGCGAGACTCGTGATAAGCCAGACCGGTACCGGCTGGAATCAGGCGACCCACAATCACGTTTTCTTTCAGGCCACGCAGATCGTCGCGTTTGCCCAAAATAGCCGCTTCGGTCAACACGCGAGTCGTTTCCTGGAACGATGCCGCAGAGATGAACGAATCGGTAGACAGCGATGCTTTGGTAATACCCAACAACACGTACTCAAAAGTGGCCGGACGTTTGTCTTCGGCAATCACGCGTTCGTTTTCTGTCAACAGATCAGCACGTTCTACTTGCTCACCAGGAATGAAACCGGTGTCACCCGCGTCTTGTACTTTTACGCGACGCAACATCTGGCGCACAATCACTTCAATGTGTTTATCGTTAATCTTCACGCCTTGCAAACGGTAAACGTCTTGCACTTCGTCGATGATGTAACGGGCCAATGCTTCACGACCTTGCAGGCGCAAGATATCTTGCGGATCTGCCGGACCGTCGACAATGGTTTCACCTTTGGTTACCACTTGACCGTCATGCGCAGTCACGTGCTTGTCCTTAGCAATCAGGAACTCGCTGGTAATACCGTCCAGGTCAGTGATGACCAGACGTTGTTTACCTTTGGTGTCCTTACCGAAAGAAACCGTACCAGTCACTTCGGCCAGCATACCAGCGTCTTTTGGTGAACGGGCTTCGAACAGCTCAGCCACGCGTGGCAGACCCCCGGTAATATCACGGGTTTTGGAAGATTCTTGCGGGATACGTGCCAGCACTTCACCCACGCCAACTTCCTGACCGTCTTTCACCGTAATGATACAACCCAACTGGAAGGTCACATTGACTGGTGTTTCGGTACCAGCAATTTTCACTTCCACGCCATTGGCATCCAGCAATTTAACCTGTGGACGCAGACCTTTGGTTTGACCAGCACGCTGCTTAGGATCGATCACCACCAGGGATGACAAACCAGTCACTTCATCGATCTGTTTCGCAACAGTGATACCTTCTTCCACGTTTTCAAATTTAATTTGACCCGCGTATTCAGTAATAATCGGACGGGTATGCGGATCCCAAGTCGCCAAGGCTTGACCTGCTTTGACCGTTTTACCGTCGGTGACTGTCAATGTCGCACCATAAGGCACTTTATGACGCTCACGCTCACGACCATTATCATCGGCAATAATGACTTCACCGTTACGGGAGATCACAATTTGCTCGCCACGTGAGTTCGTCACGTAACGCATGGTTGAAGTGAAGCTGGCAATACCGTTAGACTTGCTCTCAACCTGAGATACAGACGCTGCACGTGATACCGCACCACCGATGTGGAACGTACGCATGGTCAACTGTGTACCCGGTTCACCAATCGATTGCGCCGCAATCACGCCAACGGCTTCACCCATGCTGATGAGTTTGCCGCGACCCAGGTCACGACCGTAGCACTTGGCACAAATACCGTAACGGGTATCGCAAGTCAGCGCTGTACGCACTTTCACTTCATCAATACCTAGGGCATCGATTTTCTCAACTTCGTCTTCACCCAGCAAGGTACCGGCCGGGAAAACCACTTCTTGCGTTTCAGGATGGATGACATCCAGCGCAGAAGTACGGCCCAAGATACGGTCATGCAACGGTTCAACCACTTCACCGCCCTTGACTAATGCCTTGGTAACCAAGCCTTCAACCGTACCGCAATCATGCTCGGTCACTACCAAGTCTTGCGTCACGTCTACCAAACGACGTGTCAGGTAACCGGAGTTCGCTGTTTTCAGTGCCGTATCGGCCAGACCCTTACGTGCACCGTGGGTAGAAATAAAGTATTGCAACACGTTCAGGCCATCGCGGAAGTTCGCCTTAATTGGCGTTTCAATAATGGAACCATCCGGTTTCGCCATCAGGCCACGCATACCAGCCAGCTGACGCACCTGCGCTGCAGAACCACGGGCGCCGGAGTCGGCCATCATGTAAATCGCGTTAAACGATTCCTGACGAACAGCTTTACCGTCTTTAGTCACCACATTGCCGTCGCTGTCTTTCACATCTTCTTCACGCAACTGTTTCATCATGGCATCAGCCACTTTGTCACCGGCGCGACCCCAGATGTCGACCACTTTGTTGTAACGCTCACCTTGTGTCACCAGACCGGAGACGTATTGGTCTTCGATCTCTTTCACTTCAGCATCCGCCGCTGCGATCAATTGCTCTTTCTCTGGTGGCACTAACATATCGTTAATGCTGATAGAGATACCGGCTTTGGTGGCGTAGGAGTAACCGGTGTACATCAGTTTGTCAGCAAAAATCACTGTTTCACGGATGCCCACTTTACGGAAACTGGCGTTAATCAGGCGTGAAATTTCTTTTTTCTTCAGCGCTTTGTCGATGTAGCTGTATGGCAAACCTGGTGGCAGGATTTCAGACAACAGAGCACGACCAACCGTGGTGTTATAACGGTTGATTTTTTCAACTTTCTGACCCGCGACATCCAACTCAAACTCACGGATACGCACAGTGACTTTAGCGTGCAAGTCGATCAAACCTTGATCGTATACACGTTGTACTTCTTTAATGTCACTGAAGATCATGCCTTCACCGCGGGCAGCCACTTTCTCGCGGGTCATGTAGTACAGACCCAACACGATATCCTGTGACGGCACGATGATTGGTTCACCGTTGGCTGGAGACAGCACGTTGTTAGAAGCCAGCATCAAGGTGCGTGCTTCCATTTGTGCTTCCAGACTCAATGGAACGTGTACCGCCATTTGGTCACCGTCAAAGTCGGCGTTAAAGGCTGAACACACCAATGGGTGCAATTGGATCGCTTTACCTTCGATCAAGACTGGTTCAAAGGCCTGGATACCCAGACGGTGCAGCGTAGGCGCACGGTTCAACAACACCGGATGCTCACGGATCACGTCTTCCAGGATATCCCAGACTTCTGGTCCTTCTTCTTCCACTTTCTTCTTGGCGGCTTTGATGGTTGTCGCCAGGCCTAATACTTCCAGCTTGTGGAAAATGAAAGGCTTGAACAGCTCAAGCGCCATTTTCTTCGGCAGACCGCACTGGTGCAGCTTCAGGGTTGGACCCACCACAATCACGGAACGACCAGAGTAGTCCACGCGTTTACCCAGCAAGTTCTGACGGAAACGACCGCCCTTACCTTTAATCATGTCAGCCAGTGACTTCAGCGGACGCTTGTTAGCGCCAGTCATCACTTTACCGCGACGACCGTTGTCCAGCAGTGAGTCTACCGCTTCTTGCAACATCCGTTTTTCGTTACGGACGATGATTTCCGGGGCTTTCAACTCTAACAAACGCTTCAAACGGTTGTTACGGTTGATCACGCGACGATACAGATCGTTGAGGTCAGACGTCGCAAAACGGCCGCCATCCAGTGGCACCAATGGGCGCAACTCAGGTGGCAACACTGGCAAGATTTCCAGGATCATCCACTCTGGCTTAATCCCAGATTTCTGGAACGCTTCCAGCACTTTCAGGCGCTTGGCGATCTTCTTGATCTTGGCTTCTGAGCTGGTCGCAGACAATTCGCTACGCAACTTCTCGATTTCGCGCTCAATGTCCATCGTACGCAGTAATTCGCGCACCGCTTCAGCACCCATCACGGCATTGAATTCGTCACCGTACTCTTCTACCTTGGCCAGGTAATCATCTTCAGTCAGCAATTGACCACGCGTCAGCGGTGTCATGCCTGGATCGATGACGATAAATGCTTCAAAGTACAACACGCGCTCGATGTCACGCAGGGCGATATCCAGCACCATACCCAAGCGACTAGGCAGGGATTTCAGGAACCAGATGTGCGCCACTGGCGAAGCCAGCTCGATGTGGCCCATACGCTCACGACGTACTTTGCTCAAGGTGACTTCAACGCCACACTTTTCGCAAATCACACCGCGGTGTTTCAAACGCTTGTATTTACCGCACAAGCACTCGTAATCCTTGATTGGGCCAAAGATTTTGGAGCAGAACAAACCGTCCCGCTCAGGTTTGAAGGTACGGTAGTTGATGGTTTCTGGCTTTTTCACTTCGCCATAGGACCATGAACGGATTTTTTCAGGTGAAGCCAGCGCGATCTTGATCGCGTCGAACTCTTCTTCTTGCGTAACCTGTTTAAATAAATCTAATAACGCTTTCATAGAGACTCTCCTTAATGGCGGGGCTTAGTTACGGTCCAAATCAATATCAATCGCAAGTGAACGGATTTCTTTCACTAACACGTTGAATGATTCAGGCATACCCGCATCAATTTTGTGCTCACCTTTGACGATGTTTTCGTACACTTTGGTACGGCCATTCACGTCATCTGATTTCACTGTCAACATCTCTTGCAAGGTGTATGACGCACCATACGCTTCCAGTGCCCAAACTTCCATCTCACCGAAGCGCTGGCCACCGAACTGGGCTTTACCACCCAACGGCTGTTGTGTCACCAGGCTGTAAGGACCGGTAGAACGTGCGTGCATCTTGTCGTCGACCAAGTGGTGCAGTTTCAGTACGTGCATGTAACCAACGGTGACTGGACGCTCAAAGGCATCGCCAGTGCGGCCGTCAAACAGTTTGACCTGTGTTTTACCTGCATGGAACTGCAATTTCTTGGTGTGTTCGTCGTCATCTGGGAACGCCAGATCCAGCATGGCGCGAATGTCAGACTCAGCAGCACCGTCAAACACTGGCGTTGCAAATGGCACACCGTGTTTCAGGTTGGTTGCCAAATCGATCACTTCGACGTCAGTCAGGCCAGCAATGTCTTCTTTCTTGCCTGTGCTGCTGTTGTAGATCTTGTCCAGGAAGCCACGAATCTCAGCTACTTTGGCTTCAGCTTGCAACATATCGCCCAGGCGTTTGCCCAAGCCTTTAGCTGCCCAACCCAAGTGGGTTTCCAGAATCTGGCCGATGTTCATCCGTGAAGGCACGCCCAGTGGGTTCAACACGATGTCTAACGGTGTACCGTCAGCCATGTGCGGCATATCTTCAACCGGGCAAATCTTGGAGATCACACCCTTGTTACCGTGACGACCCGCCATCTTGTCACCTGGTTGAATACGACGTTTGACCGCCAGATATACTTTCACCATTTTCTGTACGCCTGGTGGCAATTCGTCACCTTGCGTCAGTTTGCGTTTCTTCTCTTCGAACTTATTGTCGAACTCAACACGTGCCTGGCTCAAGCTGTCTTTCAGTTGCTCCAGTTGGCGTGCGGCTTCTTCATCGCTCAAGCGAATATCAAACCAGTCATAACGGCCAACGCTCTCCAGGTACTCCTGGTTCAGCGTGTCACCTTTTTTCAGTTTGTTCGGACCACCGGTCGCCACTTTACCAGCCAGCAAGCGGCTGATACGGCCAAAGGTATCGTCTTCTACAATACGCATCTGGTCACCCAGATCTTTTTTGTAGTGAGACAACTGGTCGTCAATAATCTGCTGTGCACGTGTATCACGGTCTATGCCTTCCCGCGTAAAGACTTGTACGTCAATCACGGTACCGGTCATGCCTGATGGCACGCGCAGTGAAGTGTCTTTTACATCAGACGCTTTTTCACCGAAAATGGCGCGCAGCAATTTTTCTTCTGGCGTTAAAGTGGTTTCACCTTTTGGTGTCACTTTACCCACCAACACGTCACCAGCCTCAACTTCAGCACCAATGTAGATAATACCGGAGTCATCCAGACGGCCCAGCATACGCTCGGACAGGTTGGAAATATCACGGGTAATCTCTTCAGGTCCCAGTTTAGTGTCACGTGCAACCACTGACAGTTCTTCAATATGGATAGACGTGTAACGGTCATCAGCCACCACGCGCTCGGAGATCAAGATCGAGTCTTCGTAGTTATAACCGTTCCATGGCATGAAGCCTACCAGCATGTTCTGGCCCAGCGCCAATTCACCCATGTCTGTAGATGCGCCATCCGCTACCACGTCGCCGCGGGAGATGATGTCGCCAACCTTGACCAGCGGACGCTGGTTGATGTTGGTGTTCTGGTTAGAACGTGTGTATTTGGTCAGGTTGTAGATGTCCACACCGACTTCGCCTGCCAATGCTTCCACATCATGCACGCGGACCACGATACGGCCTGAGTCGACATAGTCAACCACACCACCACGACGGGCAGTCACGACAGTACCGGAGTCAACCGCTACCGTACGCTCAATGCCTGTACCCACCACGGCTTTTTCAGCACGCAGACATGGCACCGCTTGACGTTGCATGTTGGCACCCATCAATGCGCGGTTCGCGTCATCGTGTTCCAGGAACGGAATCAGCGAAGCCGCTACAGACACGATCTGGCCTGGGGCCACGTCCATGTACTGTACGCGACCCGGTTGCGTCATGGTAAATTCGTTATGGAAACGCGCTGACACCAGGTCTTCTTTGAAGCCACCTTCTTTAGACACTTCGGTGTTGGCCTGTGCAATCACATACTGGCTCTCTTCAATTGCAGACAGGTAATCAATCTTGCCCGAGACCTTATTGTCTTCAACCAAACGGTAAGGAGTTTCCAGGAAACCGTATTCATTGGTGCGTGCGTACAGCGCCAATGAGTTGATCAAACCAATGTTTGGACCTTCCGGGGTTTCAATTGGGCATACACGGCCGTAGTGGGTCGTATGTACGTCACGTACCTCAAAACCCGCACGTTCACGAGTCAGACCGCCTGGGCCCAGCGCAGAAATACGACGCTTGTGCGTAATCTCGGACAATGGGTTGGTTTGGTCCATAAACTGTGACAACTGGCTGGAACCAAAGAATTCACGGATCGCGCTGGACACTGGTTTCGCGTTGATCAAGTCGTGCGGCATCAGGTTCTCAGACTCAGCCTGAGACAGACGTTCTTTCACTGCACGCTCAACACGCACCAAACCAGCACGGAACTGGTTCTCTGCCAATTCACCCACGGAACGGATACGACGGTTACCCAGGTGATCGATATCGTCGATTTCGCCGCGACCATTGCGCAACTCGATCAACACACCAATCACGGCCAGGATGTCTTCGTTAGACAATACATTGGCACCGGTATCGCCTTGTGGGCCGACGTTTTCATAGAAACGACGCATCCAGGTGGCAGTACGCTCTTCCAGCTTGCTTGGGTAAGCACGGCGGTTAAACTTCATACGGCCCACCACAGACAGGTCATAACGATCTTCTGTGAAGAACAAGCCTTTAAACAATGCTTCTACGGCTTCTTCGGTTGGTGGTTCGCCTGGTCGCATCATGCGGTAAATCGCTACACGCGCACTGTATTGGTCAGGGATTTCATCACTGCGCAAGGTTTGCGAAATGAAGTTACCGTGATCCAGATCGTTGGTGTAAATCGTGTCGATTTCAGAGATCTTGGCCGCGACCAGTTTTTCCAGCAATGAAGGCGTGATTTCATCGTTGGCATTGGCAATCAACTCGCCAGTCTCAGTATCGATGATATTTTTAGCAACAGCTCTGCCCATCATGAAATCGGTCGGCACAGCCATGGTTTTCACGCCGGCTTTTTCGATGTCACGGATGTGTTTAACGGTAATGCGCTTGTCTTTCGCAACCAGCACATTGCCATCTTTATCGGCAATATCAAACTTAGCCACCTCGCCACGCAGACGGTCAGCCACCAAAGTAAATTCCACGCCTTTAGGGCCAATGTGGAAAGTGTCTGTATCGTGGAATGTTTCCAGGATTTGCTCTGGGTTGTAACCCAGTGCTTTAAGCAAAATAGTGACAGGCATCTTGCGACGACGGTCAACGCGGAAGTACAGGTAGTCTTTTGGATCGAATTCGAAATCCAGCCAGGAACCACGGTAAGGAATAATACGGGCTGAGAACAGCAACTTGCCGGAGCTGTGGGTTTTACCACGGTCATGCTCAAAGAACACGCCTGGGCTGCGATGCAATTGCGACACAATCACACGCTCTGTACCGTTGATTACGAAAGAACCATTTTCGGTCATGAGTGGCAATTCACCCATATACACTTCTTGCTCTTTGACTTCTTTAACGGTTGGTTTGGACGCTTCACGGTCCATGATGGTCAGACGCACTTTGACACGCAAAGGAACGGCATAGGTCAGACCACGTTGTTGACACTCTTTGACATCAAATGGCTCTGCGCCTAATTGATAGCTCACATAATCCAGACGTGCATTCTCAGAATGGCTGACAATCGGGAAAATGGAACGGAAAGTCGATTCCAAACCTTCGTTTTTACGTTGGTCTAATGGAACGTTTTCCTGCAGGAATGATTTGTAGGATTCCAACTGCATGGCTAGCAGGTAAGGTACCTCTTGAACACTGTCGCGCTTGGCAAAGCTTTTGCGGATGCGTTTCTTTTCGGTAAAGGAATAGCTCATAGCGTCTCCTGAAATTTTTGAGGGTAGAAGACAAAACACTTTTCATCCACTGCAATGTTTTGACATCTAACTTCGATTAAAAATCAACCACTTAGTTTAACTAACTGTGGCCACAACACCGGATTTACAACATTTTTTCTGGGTAATCAGCAGTCAAGCAATCTGCCTACGCCAGAAATGGCGAAGGCCGACGGTCTCCCGTCAGCCCAGCCAGATTCACAATTGTGAATTATTTCATCTCAGCAGTCGCGCCCGCTTCGATCAATTTCTTAACAGCAGCTTCAGCGTCAGCTTTGCTTACGCCTTCTTTAACTGCTTTTGGTGCACCGTCAACAACGTCTTTAGCTTCTTTCAAGCCCAGACCTGTCAACTCACGAACAGCTTTAATCACGCTCACTTTGTTGTCGCCAGCGCTGTTCAAGATCACGTTGAACTCAGTTTGCTCAGCAGCTGCAGGAGCAGCGCCACCAGCAGCAGCGCCACCAGCAACTGCAACAGCAGCAGCAGAAACACCAAATTTCTCTTCGATTTCTTTAACGAATGCAGTCAGTTCCAATACGGTCATGCTACCGATTGCATCTAAGATGTCAGCATTTGAAATTGCCATGATAATAATTTCCTAAAATTGATTTGATTAAAAATTAAGCCGCTTGCTTTTCTTTTTCGTCGCGTACTGCTGCAACGGCACGAGCAAACTTGGTTGGGATTTCGTTGAGCGTGCCAGCCAGTTTGGACAGCAACTCTTCGCGGCTCAATGTGGCGGCCAATGCTTGCACGCCGGCAGCATCTAAACGCTCATTAGGCATCGCGCCCGCTACCAGCTTGAACAGGTCATTGCCTTTGGCAAAGTTGTTCATCACTTTAGCGGCAGCCACAGCATCGGTAGAAATACCGTATACCAGTGGACCAACCATGTCGTCAGCCAATGCGGCAAAAGGCGTACCTTCTACTGCACGACGAACCAAGGTATTTTTCAACACACGCAGGTAAACACCTGCATCACGCGCATCTGCACGTAGTTTCGTCATATTGGCAACGCCAATACCACGATACTCAGCAAGTACGATTGACTGTGCATTTGCCACTTGGGCAGCTACCTCGGCAACGACTTCTTTTTTCTCTGTAAGATTAAGACTCAAGGTCTGTTCTCCTTCCGTTAATGAAAGCTCGATTTTCATCAAGCCACTCACGGCGTCCTTGTTCAGGGCATGGATATATCCTGTGTTGGGGATCGCCATCTGCGTTGGTTTCAAATTGCTGCAAACAGAGGATTGCTCGCCCATTTACATTCAATTATCAATTAAGTGTTACACCAACGGTCTTTGATGCTCTTGAGTACTCGCCAGACTGCACAAACACTCAAGCCCAAAGTTATTTGCCCTGGCTGATTGAGCCAGGGGCTTTAATTTATGCAACGACTGATGCTTGATCGACACGTACGCCAGGACCCATGGTGCTGGAAACGGACAATTTCTTCAGATAGACGCCTTTAGAGCTGGTTGGCTTGGCTTTGTTCAATGCATCAACCAACGCAGACAAGTTACCTTGCAATTGCTCAGTGGTGAAAGAAGCACGGCCAATCGTGCAATGCACGATACCACCTTTGTCAGTACGGTATTGTACTTGACCCGCTTTGGCGTTTTTAACAGCAGTGGCTGCATCTGGAGTCACGGTACCCACTTTTGGGTTTGGCATCAAACCACGTGGACCCAATACTTGACCCAAGGCACCAACGATACGCATTGCGTCTGGCGTAGCAATCGCCACGTCAAAGTCCAGCATGCCGCCTTTTACTTGTTCAGCCAGGTCTTCGAAACCAACGATGTCAGCACCCGCTGCTTTAGCAGCTTCAGCTTGCGCACCTTGTGCAAATACAGCCACACGCGTTGTTTTACCAGTACCATTAGGCAATACGATTGCGCCACGAACCAACTGGTCAGATTTACGTGGGTCAATACCCAGGTTAATCACAGCATCTACAGACTCGTTAAATTTGGCATTTGCGCCTTCTTTAACCAGGCTAAGGGCCTCAGTGACTGGGTACAATTTGTTGCGGTCGATTTTCGCACGCAATGCATCAATTCTTTTAGCCATGTTATACACCCTCCACTTCGATACCCATGCTGCGTGCGCTACCAGCAATGGTACGCACAGCGGCATCCAGGTCAGCAGCCGTCAAGTCAGGCTGTTTTGTTTTGGCGATTTCTTCAGCTTGTGCGCGAGTAATCTTGCCAACTTTGTCTGTATGAGGACGGGCAGAACCTTTTTCCAGTTTTGCAGCTTTCTTGATCAGAATAGTCGCCGGTGGCGTTTTCATCACAAATGTGAAGCTCTTGTCTGCAAAAGCAGTAATCACCACTGGAATTGGCAAGCCTGGCTCTACACCTTGCGTTGCAGCGTTAAACGCCTTACAGAATTCCATGATGTTCAAACCACGTTGACCCAGTGCTGGACCAACTGGTGGGCTTGGGTTGGCTTTACCTGCAGGGATCTGCAGCTTAATGTAGCCAATGACTTTCTTTGCCATGTCTAACTCCTAAAATGGGTAATAACGCCTGTGAAGGCTCCCCGTTAAAAATATCGACTACCCTTCTCGGCAGCCGACCAATACACAACTAGACTTCTTTTTCTACCTGTGCAAAATCCAGTTCCACTGGTGTCGCACGACCAAAAATCACCACAGAAACACGCAGTTTGTTTTTATCGTAATTGACTTCTTCGACGCTACCAGAGAAGTCTTTGAATGGGCCGTCGATCACGCGTACGCTCTCGCCCTTTTCAAACGTCATTTTCTGCGTTGGGTTTGACTTGCTGTCATCCATACGGCGCAGAATAATTTCTACTTCTTTGTCTTTAATTGGGGTAGGACGCTGCGCAGTACCACCGATGAACGAGGTCACTCTTGGCGTACTTCTCACCAGGTGCCAGCTTTCATCGGTCATTTCCATCTGCACCAGCACGTAGCCAGGATACAGGCGGCGCTCAGAAATAGTCTTCTGACCATTTTTCAGCTCCACGACTTCTTCCACAGGCACCAAAATGTCACCGAACTGATCTTGCAAATTAGATCTGATGATGCGCTCTTCCAAACCGGCTTTCACGGATTTTTCCATGCCGGAGAAAGCTTGAACTGCATACCAACGCATAGACATTAAGCTCCTTTACCCATAATCCATTGCACCATGTAGGCGAAGCTGATATCTACCAACGCCAGGAACGCTGCCATAATCACGACCAGCACAACAACCGCCAGCGTAGTTTGCAGTGTTTCCTGACGCGTTGGCCAGACAACTCGCTTGGCTTCCGCAACAGATTCATTAAAAAAGCCTAGCGCCTGCTTGCCTTGTGGCGCAGTCCACGCCACTGCGACAGACGCAACAATACCTGCCAAAACGGCAAGTATCCTGATAACCATTGCTTTATCTTCAAAAAGATAAAAACCGGCGATCCCTAAAGCTAGTAACAACAGGGATAAAGCCAGTTTGATTTTATCGATCATAACCTTAACTTTATAGTGAACACCACAGTTTATTCTGGGTGTTTGGCAGGCCAAGAGGGTCTCGAACCCCCAACCCTCGGTTTTGGAGACCGATACTCTACCAATTGAGCTATTGGCCTGTACTCTTTAAAGCGAAAGCTGCACGGGTTGTAGCGCAGCTTTCACGTCATCAACTATTACTCGATGATTTTGGCAACGACGCCAGCACCAACGGTACGACCACCTTCACGGATAGCGAAGCGCAAGCCTTCTTCCATCGCGATTGGAGCGATCAGCGCCACTGAGATTGATACGTTGTCACCTGGCATCACCATTTCGGTACCTGCTGGCAATTCAACTGCACCAGTTACGTCAGTCGTACGGAAGTAGAACTGTGGACGGTAGCCGTTGAAGAATGGGGTATGACGACCACCTTCATCTTTACCCAACACGTAGATCTCTGCTGTGAACTTGGTGTGTGGCTTGATAGAACCTGATTTGGACAATACTTGACCACGCTCAACTTCTTCACGCTTAGTACCACGCAGCAATACGCCTACGTTGTCGCCTGCTTGACCTTGGTCCAGCAGTTTACGGAACATTTCAACACCAGTACAGGTGGTTTTCAAAGTTGGCTTGATACCAACGATTTCAATTTCGTCGCCGACTTTAACGATACCACGCTCAATACGGCCAGTCACCACAGTACCACGACCAGAAATAGAGAATACGTCTTCTACTGGCATCAGGAATGCGCCGTCGATTGCGCGCTCTGGAGTTGGGATGTAGCTGTCCAACGCGTCAGCCAATTTGAAAATGGCTGGTTCGCCGATGTCTGATTGGTCGCCTTCCAGCGCCAATTTAGCTGAACCGTGAACGATTGGGGTGTCATCACCTGGGAAGTCATACTTGCTCAGCAAGTCACGCACTTCCATCTCTACCAGCTCCAACAACTCAGCATCGTCAACCATGTCGGCTTTGTTCAGGAACACAACGATGTATGGAACACCAACCTGGCGGGCCAACAGGATGTGCTCACGTGTTTGTGGCATTGGGCCGTCAGCAGCAGAACATACCAAGATCGCGCCGTCCATCTGAGCAGCACCGGTAATCATGTTTTTAACGTAGTCAGCGTGACCTGGACAGTCAACGTGTGCGTAGTGACGGGTGGCTGTCTCGTACTCAACGTGGGCTGTGTTAATCGTAATACCACGCGCTTTTTCTTCTGGTGCAGCGTCAATTTGGTCGTAAGCTTTTGCTTCACCGCCAAATTTCTTCGTCAATACAGTGGTGATCGCCGCTGTCAATGTCGTCTTACCGTGGTCAACGTGACCAATCGTACCAACGTTCACGTGTGGCTTGGTACGTTCAAATTTGCCTTTTGCCATGATGTTTTTCCTTTATTAGTACTAAATAAAGCCAATAATTGTTTTCACAAATTATGCGACACGGATGACAGCACCCTTGCACGCGACTACTTACCAAGCCCCGTAGATTTACAGAGCAAATCTGGTGCCCATGGCGGGAATCGGACCCGCGACCTCTCCCTTACCAAGGGAGTGCTCTACCACTGAGCCACATGGGCGTTTTGCCTATTGTTATTGTTGGAGCGGGCGACGAGGTTCGAACTCGCGACATCTTGCTTGGAAGGCAAGTGCTCTACCAACTGAGCTACACCCGCACTATGCAGAACACCCAAGGAGGGTTCTCACCGACCCGCTTTACAGCAATACCTACAGGCAATCATTTTTTGGTGGAGAGGGCTGGATTCGAACCAGCGTACTCAGAGAGAACGGATTTACAGTCCGTCGCCTTTAACCACTCGGCCACCTCTCCAAAAAATCGACCGCGATTATCGCGGTTAATGCCGCTGACGTCAATGTCAGCAAGCATAAATTTGGTGCCGGGTATCGGAATCGAACTGATGACCTTCGCATTACAAGTGCGCTGCTCTACCAACTGAGCTAACCCGGCATTTCAGGAAGGCGCAACTATATCACTTTTTTTGAGAAGTAATCTAGTGGTTTTTAAGAATTTTTTATTTTTTGCTGAAAAAAGGCTATCGGACCAATCTTCACAGGCCAATCACACCACAAAGCATGACAAGCCACCCGCTATTACTTCACAACTTTGAGGTGGGACTTTTTAGCAGCAGGCGCTTCCGGCACGGCGTCCGCATCAGCAGCCGTGCGGATTCCCGGATCAGGCGCCTGGCCATCAACCACTTCAAAGAACATGCCCTGGCCATTCTCTCGGGCAAACACGCCGCCGACACGGTTAATCGGCACATAAATATGCTGCGCAACACCACTGAATCGGGCAGAAAACACCACCGCATCATTATCGATATGCAAGTCTTTGACGGCGGTGTAATTCATATTGAGTACGATTTCGCCATTTTTCACATAGGCAGTAGGCACACGCGTTTGGGCGTCAACTTTCACCAGTAAATGTGGCGTCAATCCGTTATCAACACACCACTCATGAATGGCGCGTATCAGATAAGCGGTAGTGGGGATCAAAGCACTCATGCGAGTTTCCTTAAAAAAACAGCGCGAATGGCATTCGCGCTGCTTGGGTACAACTAACGTTATTTACGCATGGCCTTTTCAGACGGCGTCATAGCTTCAGCGTACATTGGGCGCGAGAACAGGCGTTCTGCATACTTCAACAAAGGCGAAGCCTGGTTAGGCAACTCAATGCCGTAATGGCCCAAGCGCCATAACAATGGCGTAATCGCCACGTCAAGCATGGAGTATTCATCACCCATCAGGTAACTTTGCTTACCGAAAATTGGCACCAGCTGCGTCAAGTTATCACGCACCGTTTTACGTGCTTTATCTGCCGTTTCTGCATCACTGGATTCGATATCCTTGATGTGGCTGAACAAGTCTTTTTCAAAGTTGTAGAGAAACAGTCGCGCACGTGCACGCATCACTGGATCTGCCGGCATTAACTGCGGATGTGGAAAACGCTCATCAATATATTCATTGATGATATTGGCTTCTGACAATACGAGGTCGCGCTCTACCAACACCGGCACTTCACCATAAGGATTCAAAATGGCCAGGTCTTCAGTTTTGTTGGTCAGGTCGACATCAATCACCTCAAAGTCCATGCCTTTTTCGAACAATACGATACGGCAACGGTGACTGTAAGGATCGACAGTGCCCGAATACAATCTCATCATAATTTATTTTCCCTATAAAAAAAGACACCAAGGCCTCACGCCTTGGTGTCGGACTTGGTTTGCAATTAGCGAATATCTTTCCAGTATTCGGCTTTGATTTTTTTCACCAAGACTAACAGCACAGACAGGAACAGCAATACCACCACACCAATCCACAAACGGGACTGTTTGGCTGGCTCGGCCATAAACGCCAGGAAGTTGGTTAAATCACCCGCAAACTGGTCATACTCTTCAGGACTCAACTTACCGGCTTTTTCCAACTTAAGAGTATGCGTTTCGTGATCCAGCACCTGCACACCTTGCAACTCATACAGCACGTGCGGCATGGCCACTTTGTCAAATACCTGGTTATTCCAGCCGGTTGGACGGGTGTCATCTTTGTAGAAACTACGCAGGTAGGCATACACCCAATCTGCACCACGCGCACGCACCTCAACGCTCAAGTCTGGCGGTGCAGCACCGAACCATTTTTTAGCATCTTTGGGATTCATGCTCACGCGCATGGTCTCACCGACTTTTTCACCGGCAAACAGCAAGTTTTCCTTGATCTGTTTGTCGGTCAGGCCGATATCCTGCAAACGGTTATAACGCATGTAGTTCGCGCTATGGCAGTTTAAGCAGTAGTTCACAAAGTTTTTGGCACCGCGTTGCAAAGAAGCCTTATCACTCATGCTGATTGGCGCTTTCACGTCAATGTGCACTTCATTGGCCAATGCCACGCCAGAAACCAGCAATGTCAGGCTGGCAAAAGCCTGCAAAAAGATTTTCTTCATCATTAGTATGTCACCCTTTCTGGCACAGGCTTGGTTTGATCTTTTTTAGTGAACCAAGGCATCAAAACAAAGAATGCGAAGTACACCACGCTACAAATACGGGCAAGCACTGTTGCACGATCTGCACGACCCAACCATGGTCCGAATTGACCCCAAATGTCACCTGGCACCGTGCCCAGATACCCCAGGATCACGAAGCTCACCACAAACGCAGTCAACCAGCGCTTGTACAATTTGCCACGATAACGAATAGATTTCACCGGGCTCTTGTCCAGCCAAGGCAGGAATGCAAAGGCAACTACAGACAAGCCCATCGCCACCACACCAGGGAATTGTGAAATACCGATAGGCGGCACAGCACGTAAAATGGAGTAGTAAGGCGTGAAATACCAGACTGGCGCAATGTGTGCAGGTGTTTTCAGTGGATCTGCCGGTACGAAGTTGTTGGCCTCGAGGAAGTAACCACCCATTTCAGGCATAAAAAACACGATAGCAAAGAACACCATCAGGAACGCGACCACACCCACCAGGTCTTTCACTGAGTAGTAAGGATGGAAAGGAATACCATCCAATGGAATACCAGTGGCTTTATCCTTCGTCGCTTTAATTTCAACGCCGTCAGGGTTGTTTGAACCTACTTCATGCAAGGCCACGATATGCACGGCCACCAGACCCAACAACACCAGCGGCAACGCAATCACGTGAAAAGCAAAGAAACGGTTTAAAGTGGCATCGGAAACCAGATAGTCACCACGCAGCCACTCGGACAAGTCAGGTCCGATAAATGGCACAGTAGAGAACAGGTTCACAATCACTTGTGCACCCCAGTAGGACATCTGGCCCCATGGCAGCAGGTAACCAAAGAACGCCTCGCCCATCAACACCAGGAAAATACCTACACCAAACAGCCAGATCAATTCACGCGGCGTTCTGTATGAGCCGTAAATAATGCCACGGAACATATGCAGGTAAACCACCACAAAAAACATGGAAGCACCCGTTGAGTGCATGTAGCGAATAATATTGCCGCCAAACACATCACGCATGATGTATTCAACAGAAGCAAACGCCAGTTCCGCATCCGGCTTGTAGTTCATGGTCAAAAAGATACCGGTGACGATTTGCAGCACCAACACCAATAAAGCCAATGAACCAAAGAAATACCAAAAATTGAAGTTTTTTGGCGCGTAATACTCAGTCAGATGTCCCTTGATGGTACTGGTGAGCGGAAAGCGGGCGTCCACCCAGTCCAACACACCAGCGGCAATTGTTTTTTTAGTCGTTGCCATGATATTTTAAGCCTCCGCCTTTTTGTCTTCGCCGATCAGCAATGTCGTGTCTGTCAGGTATTGATGGGGTGGAATCAACAGGTTTTTAGGGGCAGGTGAGCCCTTGAACACACGACCGGACAGATCGAATTTAGAGCCGTGGCATGGACAAACGAAACCACCATCCCAGTCAGCTGTAACTGCAAAGTTATCGTTCGGTGAGCAACCCAAATGCGTGCATGTCCCCAACATTACAGCGAACTCAGGCTTAATTGAACGATCTTTGTTTTTACAGTATTCAGGCTGTTGCGGCACTTCCAGGTTTGGATCAGACAACTGATCATCATGCTTGACCAGCTTGGCCAGCATTTCCGGTGTACGGCGCACAATCCATACTGGCTGACCGCGCCATTCGGCCGTCATTTTCTCACCCGGTTTCAGCTTGCTGATATCCACCTCGACGGGTGCACCAGCCGCTTTGGCGCGCTCACTAGGTAGCATGCTGCCAACAAATGGCACGGCGACCGCGGCAACACCCACAGCACCAGTCGCTGCCGTGGCTTTCACCAAAAAATCGCGTTTTTGCAAATCCACCTCAGATGGCTGGCAAAACGACAAACAGTTGTTGTCAATTTTGTTTTCTGACATTGGCTTCCTTAATCTACCCTTTTGAGGTAACAGTGTGATCAAAACTTGAGTCGCGATTATACATTTTTCGCATAAACAAGCCAAATTTAATTCAATAAGTCATTGATATTAATCAATTAAACAGGGTTATCCAGCTCAACATAAATATGCTCAATGCCATACTTTTCGGCAATCCACTGCCCGAGCGCCTGCACGCCATAGCGCTCAGTCGCGTGATGACCAGCACTGATATACGCTGTTTCGGTTTCACATACCGTGTGCCAGGTTTGCTCCGACACTTCACCGCTGATAAACACATCCACCCCGGCATTCACCACTTGCTGAATATAAGATTGTGCCGCCCCCGTACACCAGGCCACGGTTCGCACCTGTTTTTGCGGATCACCTAGCAGTTGCGCCTGCCGCCCCAGGCAAGCGCTGACGTGCTCGCCCAACTGCGCCAATGTCAGCGCTTGAGGCAACTCTGCCATCGGCAGCATGCTTTTATCATCCAGGTAGCGTGTAATTGGCCACTCAAACACTCCGCCCAACTGCACGTTATTCCCTACCTCAGGATGGGCGTCTAGCGGCAAATGATAGGCCAGCAGGCTCAGATCATGTGTCAGCAGCCGCTTTAAGCGGTTGCGCTTAAGCCCCGTGACTTCAGCCGCCTCACCGCGCCAAAAGTAACCATGGTGCACCAAAATTGCATCGGCATCAGCGGCAATTGCGGCCTCAATCAGCGCCTGGCTAGCCGTCACACCGCTGACGATACGCCGCACCTGTGGCCGCCCTTCTACCTGTAAACCATTTGGGCAATAATCTTGAAATTTGCCAACTTGTAAAAAATTGGCCAACTCAGTGACAAGAAGATTCAATTCCATCTGCGACTCTCATATATACTAGGCATTGTTAAGACATTCACTTATTTTTGCAATGATGCGACATCTCTGGTCTATCTTCTCACAAGCCGTCACCGTTTGTCTGGGCATTTTGTTTGTCTTGAAGCTATTTTATCCCGGCGTGTTAATGCCCGCCCCCAGCCAAGCGCCGGTCAGCAAACAGGTCGCAGACAATACTACAGCAGTCATCGCCAAAAATGGCTATCGCACTGCTGTGAGCAAGGCCATGCCTTCTGTGGTCAACATCTTCACCACGGCACGCATCAGCCAGGACCCGCATCATGCCCTGAAAAATGACCCGCTGTTTCGTCACTTTTTTGGCGAGGAAATGGAAGAAGAAGACGAACAACCAGAAAACAGCCTGGGCAGTGGCGTCATCGTCAGCGCCGACGGCCTGATCCTCACCAACAATCACGTCATCAGTTCGGCTGACCAGATCGAAGTCGCGCTCAGTGATGGCAGCAAATCCTCAGCCACTGTAGTCGGCACAGACCCGGACACTGACCTGGCGGTACTTAAGATTGACCGTAAAGACCTGCCAGCGATTACATTTAGCAATAGTGACCAGATGAAAGTCGGCGATGTTGTGTTAGCCATTGGCAACCCTTTTGGCGTCGGCCAGACCGTGACACAAGGCATTATCAGTGCACTAGGCCGTAACCACCTTGGGATTAACACCTTTGAAAATTTTATTCAGACGGATGCCTCGATCAACCCTGGCAACTCGGGCGGCGCACTCATTGATGTCAACGGTAATTTGATTGGGATTAACAGTGCGATTTATTCGCGTAACGGCGGCAGCATGGGGATCGGCTTTGCCATTCCTGTCAGTATCGCCAAACAGGTCATGGAGCAAATCAGCTCCAATGGCACAGTCACGCGTGGCTGGATAGGCATTGAAGCACAAGACATTACGCCAGAACTGGCTGAATCATTTAACCTGAAAACGGCTAACGGCTCATTGATTGCAGGCGTGCTATTGGATAGCCCAGCCGATCGCGCAGGCTTGCGCCCTGGCGATATTCTGGTAGCGATTGACGACACGCAAGTGGTGGACAGTCAATCAATGCTGAACATCATTGCCATGCTCAAGCCACGTGACAAAGCAACGCTATCCATTATCCGTGCAGGTAAAAAAGTGAATATTGCCCTGGTAGTTGGCAAGCGCCCACTACCGAGCAAACTGCTGCAATAACTTAACTTGCAGCAGAGTCGCTGGCTGGCGCTCGTGGCAGCCAGCGCACCACCAGCAACCCAAGCTCATACAGCAACCATAGCGGAATCGCTAACATACACTGCGACACGATATCCGGCGGGGTGAAAATGGCCCCCAGCACAAATGCTCCTACAATCACATAAGAACGTGATTCTTTGAGCTGCGCCTCGGTTACCCAGCCCATCAAAGCCAGCAACACCACGGCAATCGGCACCTCAAACGCAAACCCAAACGCCAGAAACAGGCCAATCACAAAATCCAGATACTCGGCGATGTCTGTCATCACAGCCACCCCTGCTGGGGCACTCCCCACCAAAAAGCCAAACACAACCGGAAACACGACAAAATAGGCAAAGGCCATGCCAATAAAAAATAAAACAACCGCCGAGGCCAGCAATGGGCGAATCAAGCGCTTTTCATGTGTATACAAACCCGGGGCGACAAATTCCCAGCATTGATAAATCATCCACGGCAATGCAATCAAAAACGCCGTTAACATGGTGACTTTCATCGGCACAAAAAACGGCGTGGTGACTGCAGTCGCAATCATTTGTGCGCCTTGTGGCAGCTTTGCCAGCAAGGGTGCGGCTAACAAAGTATATAGGCGGTCTGCAAAAGGGAACAAAGCAGCAAACGCCAGCAGCCAGCCAATGACGGCGCGCAGTAAGCGATGACGTAACTCAATCAGGTGAGAAATGAAACTTTCAGTGGGTGTCATGATGAAGGAGGCATCCAGAATGGCTTAAGCCAGTGGGTTTTGTTCGGCATCAGACACAGCGGCGGCGGCCTTTTTGGCCGTGTGACGCGGCCGGCGTGGCTTTTTCTGACTGTCTGCAACAGCAAATAATTCGGCCTGTGGATCTGCATCCAAGACTGGCTGCTCAGCAGTTGCAGTTGCAGTTGCAGTCGCAGCTGCTTCATCAGCAACGGTCATTTTACCCTGACGCGGCTTGCGAGGCTTCTTGGCCGTGCTGGCAACTTCAGCATCCACGACGGCATCTACCGCCGGTTCACCCGGCAGAATACTGTGCTCGATGTCGTCGTAGGTTTGCTGTAAGCCGGATTGCACTTCCTGCTGCAGCGTTTGCAGCTCGGCAAACCGGGTTTCACGGTTGACTTCCTCTTTCACTTGCGTGACAAAACGCTGCAAACGGCCAAAAAAAGCGCCCGCAGTGCGGGCGACTTTTGGTAATTTTTCCGGCCCGATCACCACCAGGGCAACCACTGCGATGACCAGTAATTCTGAGAATGAAATATCAAACACAATGCGTCAGTGCTTATTTATTTTTGTCTGACAACTCTTCAGGCTTGGACTCGCCTTTGCCTTCATTGACGGCTTTTTTAAATTCGTTGACCGCACCGCCGACATCCCCGCCGATATTACGCAGTTTTTTGGTACCAAACACCAATACCACAATCAGCAATACAATCAGCCAGTGCCACAAACTAAATGATCCCATCATAATCTCCTTTATTTTATCCGCCGATATTAAGCGGCAGCGCCGCCGCCAAAAACGTGCAGATGAATATGAAACACTTCTTGCCCGCCTTCGCGGCCAACATTCATCAAGGTCTTATAGCCTACCAAGCCTTGCTCCGCTGCCAGCTTTGCCGCCAGCAGCATCATTTTGCCTAACAGCGCCTGATGCTCGGCGCGACAGTCTTTGAGTGTTTCAATGTGTGCTTTAGGTACAATCAAAAAATGTGTTTTTGCCAGAGGACGAATGTCATGAAACACGATCACATCGTCGTCTTCGTAAAGCGATTTAGACGGAATAGTGCCAGCAGCGATTTTACAAAAGATACAATCCGCGCTCATTCTGTTCTGCTCGCTTTCTCTGCAATGCCCGATAAGCCTTCGCGTCGGGCCAGTTCATCCAGCACGTCCTGCGCTCTGAGCCCGGCATGACTCAGCATGACCAAGGTATGAAACCATAAGTCAGCCGTTTCATAAATGATTTCGTCTGTATTACCGCCCTTGGCGGCAATCACGGTTTCAGTGGCCTCTTCACCAATTTTTTTCAGGATGCTGTCCATGCCTTTGGCGTAGAGTTTAGCCACATAAGAAGACGCTGGATCAGCCGCTTTACGCTGCTCCATTAATTCAGACAGTCGATTTAATACATCACTCATGGTAAATCGCTTTCGGATCTTTGATGACCGGCTCCACCGTGACCCAGTCATCGTTTTGCAATTGCTGGAAAAAGCAATTGTGTCGACCGGTATGACAAGCAATGCCGCCCAGTTGTTCTACCGTGAGCAAGACGACGTCGTCGTCGCAATCGAGGCGGATATCATGCACGATTTGTGTATGACCGGACTCTTCGCCCTTGTGCCACAACTTGTTACGTGAGCGGGAGAAATACACAGCATGACCTGTATCGCGGGTCAGTTGTAACGCCTCACGGTTCATCCAGGCAAACATCAATATCTTGCCGGTATCTTTCTCCTGCGCAATCACCGGCACCAGGCCATCAGACGTCCAGGCGACTTGATCCAGCCAGCTCATCGTATTTCCAACCCGTGTTCGCGCATATAGTCTTTGGCCTGTTGTACCGTGAATTCACCATAGTGAAAAATACTGGCAGCCAATACAGCATCGGCGCCACCCAGGGTCACACCATCGACCAGGTGTTGCAAATTACCCACACCGCCTGAGGCAATCAATGGCACATCCACGGCGTCGCTAATGGCTTTATTGAGCGGGTTATTGAAACCAATTTTGGTACCGTCACGATCCATACTGGTCACCAGCAATTCACCTGCGCCCAAGCTGACCATCTTCTGCGCCCATTTCACCGCATCCAGGCCAGTGGCATGACGGCCGCCATGCGTGAAAACCTCCCACTCAAATGGCTGGTTATCAACCTTTTTAGCGTCAATGGCCACCACAATACATTGCGAGCCAAAGCGGCTGGCAGCATCTTCAACCACTTGCGGATTTAGCACCGCCGTCGTGTTGATACTGACTTTATCTGCACCCGCATTGAGCAAACGGCGCACATCTTCCACCTTGCGCACACCGCCACCAACAGTGAGTGGAATAAAAATCTGCTCGGCAACCCGTTCGATAATATGCAGAATCAGGTCGCGATTATCAGAGCTGGCCGTGATATCTAAAAACGTCAGCTCATCCGCACCCTGGTCATTGTAACGTTGTGCAATTTCTACCGGGTCACCCGCATCGCGCAACTCCAGGAAGTTGACGCCTTTGACAACGCGGCCATCGGTGACATCCAGACACGGAATAATGCGTTTGGCACAGCCCATTATTTTTGACCGCTCAACTGGTCTGCCAGCTGTTGCGCTGCCGCGAAGTCCAGCGTGCCTTCATAAATAGCCCGACCAGTGATGGTGCCAATAATGCCTTCGTCCTGCACATCGCATAACTTGCGCACATCGTCGAGATTGGTCACGCCGCCGCTGGCAATCACAGGAATCGTTAACGCCTGCGCCAAAGCAACGGTGGCTTCAATATTGACACCTGTCAACATGCCATCACGGCCAATGTCGGTATAAACAATGCTTTCCACACCGTAATCTTCAAACTTTTTCGCCAGGTCAATCACGTCGTGACCGGTTAGCTTAGACCAGCCATCCACGGCAACCTTGCCATCCTTGGCATCCAGCCCAACCATGATCTGGCCAGGGAAGGCATAACAAGCCTCATGCAAAAAGCCAGGGTTTTTCACCGCTGCGGTGCCGATAATGACATAGCTGATGCCGTCATCCAGATAGCGCTCAATGGTATCCAGGTCGCGAATACCGCCCCCCAACTGGATAGGAATATCCCCACCCACTGCGGCAACGATGGACTTAATTGCATCCTCATTGACTGGCTTACCAGCGAAAGCACCATTCAGATCCACCAAATGCAAACGCTTGCCGCCTTTATCTACCCAATGCCTGGCCATGGCGCCCGGGTCTTCGGAAAATACTGTGGACTCTTCCATCAGACCCTGCTTCAAACGCACGCAATGGCCATCTTTCAAATCAATTGCTGGAATAATTAACATGTTGTTTTCAATAGATAAATAACGAGTAGTGACTAAAACGACTGAAAAGCTGTTTAGGGTTTCCAGTGTACAAAATTACGTAAAAGTTGCAAGCCTGCATTGGCGCTCTTTTCCGGGTGAAACTGTACGGCAAACACATTATCGCAGGCAATTGCGCCCGTGTAATCAAACGGATAAGCAGTGGTGGCTGCAGTTAAAGTAGGCTCTGCTGGTGCCACATAATAGCTATGCACATAATAAAAGCGCGACTGATCTGGAATCTCTGCCCACAGCGCATGCGCCTGTGTTTGATGCACTTGGCTCCAGCCCATGTGTGGTACCTTCAGTTTGGCACCTTGCGCATCATGCATTTTGTCTGCAGGAAAGCGCTTAACCTCGCCGCGGTAAACACCCAACCCCGGCACATCACCCTCGTCAGAATGCTCAAACAGCATCTGCAAACCGATACAAATGCCTAAAAACGGCTTTTGCTGAGTGGCGGCAATGACGGCCTGGCGCAAATCACGCGCATCGAGCTCACGGATACAATCCGGCATCGCACCCTGGCCTGGAAACACGACGCGCTCAGCCTGTGCAATCTGCTCAGGATCGCTGGTGATCGCAATAGAAATAGAAGGCGCCACCGCTTTAAATGCGTTGGCCACCGATCTTAAATTACCCATGCCATAATCAACAATGGCGACTTGCAAGTGACTCATGATAAGCAATCAGGCGTTATAACGCACCCTTGGTAGATGGCATCAATCCTGCCATACGTGGATCTGGGGTCGCGGCAATACGCAATGCACGACCGAAGGCTTTGAATATCGTCTCCGCCTGATGGTGCGCATTATTTCCCTTGAGGTTATCAATATGCAGCGTGACCAGCGCATGATTCACAAAACCCTGGAAAAATTCATGGATCAGATCGACATCAAACTCGCCGATCATGGCACGCGTAAACGTGCAATCAAAAGCCAGGCCGGGGCGACCAGACAAATCCAGCGCCACACGGCTCAACGCTTCATCCAGTGGCACATAGCTGTGGCCATAACGCGTCAGGCCTTTTTTATCACCTAACGCCTTGGTAAAAGCCTGCCCCAGCGTGATGCCAATATCTTCAACCGTATGGTGTGCATCAATATGCAAGTCACCGTTGGCATGGATTTTCATATCAATCATGCCATGGCGTGCAATTTGGTCCAGCATATGGTCTAAAAAACCCAAGCCACTATGCAAGTCTGATTGGCCGGTGCCATCGAGGTTAATCGAGACGGTAATTTGTGTTTCTAGCGTATTACGCGTGACTTCAGCTTGACGTGACATATAAGAAGGAGGGTGTTCACAGAGAGTTGGCAAATATTCCACTTATTTTACAGCAAGTCTTGCCGGACTGGCAAAAAGCCGACATAAAAACAAAAAAGCAGCCCGTTTGGGCTGCTTTTTTTAAATCATAAAGCTATCTGTAAAGATAACAGTCGATTATTTAGCTTCTTCAGTAGCTGCTTCTGCAGGTGCAGCTTCAGCAGGTGCAGCTTCTTCAGCCGCTGGCGCTTCAGCAGCAGGTGCTGCCTCAGCTGGAGCAACTTCTTCAGCCGCTGGCGCTTCAGCAGCAGGCGCAGCTTCTTCAGATTTTTTGCCCAACAGGGAGAATACCAATACCGCAGCAACAGCAGCGATGATCCATGGCAGCAACTTGTTACCACCTTTAGTCGCAGTGCCAGCACCGTGAGCAATTTTAGTGATTTCAGTGGCAGCAGCAGCTGGGTCAGCAGCACCGTAGATCGCCGCACCGGCAACAACGATATCAGCACCAGCATCAACCACTTGTTTAGTCGTTGCAGCTTTCACGCCACCAGCGACAGATACTTTAGCGCCTGTTTTCAGACCGGATACCAGACCCAGGTCAGCAAATGGTGTTTGACCAGCCGCTTGTTGGTCCAAACCAGTGTGAACACCAATAATGTGTGCACCCAATTTAACCACTTCCAGCGTACGGGCTTTTTTGTCTTTTACGTTGATCAGGTCGATTTGCGCTTCTTTGCCATATTTGTTAGCAGCGTCGATCACACCTTTGATCGTACCGATGTCTGCAGTACCCAAAACGGTACAAATGTCAGCACCTGCTTTGTAGAATGGCTCAGCTTCGTAAAAGCCAGCATCCATGGTTTTCAGGTCAACCAGAATTTTGTTGTTAGGGAATTTTGAACGCAATGCTTTCAACAATTCGATACCGTTGTGTTTGATACAAGGGGTACCAATTTCCAGAATATCAACGTGTGGAGCAACTTTAGCTGCCAAAGCGATCGTTGCGTCGAAATCCAATGAGTCCAATGCCATCTGGGTTTGTGCCATTTTTCTTCCTCCGAGTTTGCTCTATTTTAAATCCAATGAATCTATGCGCAGCAATTATGCAAACGCAACCCTCACTGCACATTATGTACAATAGCGTGCATCATAACCGTATTTTCAAAAAAATGACAATATTGAGAGGATTTTTTTTACGTCACAATGTAATCATTTGCCGCACATTAGCGGGCAAATTACGGCAATTAGTTTGATTTTAACGACATCAAGCCAACAGAAGGGTACGCAATGCCTGCATCAAGGCCTGATTTTGCGTCTCATCGCCTATCGTAATGCGCAAGAAGTCAGCAATCCGGGCCGGTTTTTTAAAATGACGCACGATCACCGCCTGCTCACGTAACCCGGTGGCCAGCTGCTCGCCCGAGTACGCCGGATGGCGCGTGAAAATAAAATTAGCGCCAGAAGGTAGCACTTCAAAGCCCAAATCCTGTAAATCGAGCACCAGTTGATCACGTGCTGCAATCACTTGTTGTCGTGTTTGCTGAAAATAGGCTTCATCTTGCAAAGCAGCAATCGCGCCAGCCTCGGCAAAACGGTCAATCGGATATGAGTTAAAACTATCTTTGACTCGAATCAAAGCCTCGATCAACGCGGCATCACCTACGGCGTAACCCACGCGCAACCCGGCTAATGAACGCGATTTTGAATAGGTATGTGTCACCAGCAGATTGGGATATTGATTGACCAAAGACACGGCTGACTCGGTGCCAAAATCGACATAGGCCTCATCAATCACCACCACGGATTGCGTATTGGCTTTTAACAAACGCTCAATGTCGCTCAGGCCCACGGGCACGCCTGTTGGCGCATTCGGGTTAGGGAAAATAATGCCGCCATTGGGGCGCAGATAATCATCAACTGCGATCTCAAATTGCGCATTTAACGCCACCACTTCAAAATCAATGCCATACAACCCACAATACACCGGGTAAAAACTATAGCTTATGTCTGGAAACAGCAAAGGTTGATCGTGCTTAAGCAAGGCTTGAAACACATGCGCCAGCACCTCATCCGAACCATTGCCCACAAATACCTGATTGGGTTGCAAGCCATGATATTCGGCAATCGCCGCTTTCAGGCGGCTGGAATCAGGGTCTGGATACAAACGCAGTGTGTCTGCCGCCTCTGCCTGTAACGCAGCAATCACTTTCGGGCTTGGCCCGTGAGGATTTTCATTGGTATTCAGCTTGACCAGGTTTTGCAACTTAGGCTGCTCGCCTGGCACATAAGGCGTCAGGCGGTGTACGAGATTGCTCCAATATTGACTCATGGCGATACTCTTAATGTCAGGCGATTATTTCAAACGGTACTCGGCACTGCGGGCATGCGCTTGCAAGCCTTCGCCATAGGCCAGGGTCGCGGCGATCTTGCCCAGGGTTTGCGCACCTGCTGATGACACCATAATCAGGCTGGAACGCTTCTGGAAGTCATACACGCCGAGCGGTGAGCTAAAACGCGCGGTACGCGAGGTTGGCAGTACATGGTTAGGGCCCGCACAATAATCCCCCAACGCCTCACAGGTATCGCGCCCCATAAAAATCGCACCGGCATGTCTGATGTGCTTACTGAATGCCAAGGCATCATCCATAGATAACTCTAAGTGCTCAGGCGCGATAAAGTTACAAATCTCAGCGGCCTCGGCCAAGTCTTTTACTTGAATCAAAGCACCACGGTTTTGTAACGAGGTACGAATAATGTCCTGACGTGGCATCTCGCCGACCTGGCGTTCGGTACTGGCTTGCACCTGATCGAGGAATTCAGCACTCGGTGACAGCAAGATCGCTTGCGCCAACTCATCGTGCTCGGCCTGACTGAACAGGTCCATGGCGGTCCAGTCCGGGTTGCTGTGCCCATCACTGATGACCAGTATCTCTGACGGACCTGCCACCATGTCAATCCCAACCACACCAAACACGCGACGCTTGGCCGCCGCGACATAGGCATTACCCGGGCCGACAATTTTATCGACTGGCGGCACAGTCTCGGTGCCATAAGCCAAGGCGCCAACCGCTTGCGCGCCGCCAATACAGAATACGCGATCCACGCCGCAAACAGCCGCGGCGGCCAGCACCAGCGGATTTTTTTCTCCGTTAGGCGTAGGCACCACCATCACCAACTCTTGCACACCGGCGACTTTGGCCGGGATGGCGTTCATTAGCACTGAGGATGGGTAGGCTGCTTTGCCGCCAGGCACATACAAGCCAACACGATCCAGCGCCGTCACCTGCTGGCCGAGCAGCGTACCGTCCGCTTCGGTGTATTGCCAGGATTGCATCACTTGCTTTTCGTGGTACCTGCGCACACGGTCAGCGGCTGCCTGCAAGGCTTCACGTTGCGCAGCGGGCAGGCCATTTAAAGCGGCATGCAACTCTGCCTGCGGAATCTCTAATGCCGCTAGGCTGGCAGCGTTGGTTTTATCAAATCGATTGGTGTATTCGAGCACCGCCGCATCACCACGGGCTTTGACATCTTTGAGGATATTGGCGACCACCTGGTCGATGGTGTCATCCTGCGCAGTTTCAAAAGCCAGCAATGCCTTTAATTCAGTATCAAATCCGGTGTCGCGTGTATTTAAACGTTTAATATTCATGATTTCTATCAATTACTCTTTACGAATGGCGCGCGCAAAACTGTCAATAATCGGTTGTAACAACGGACGGTTTACCTTGTAAGAGGCCTGATTAACCACCAGGCGCGAGCTAATCGCACCCACCTCTTCAACTGCTTTGAGATGATTGGCACGTAAGGTGCCGCCAGTACTGACCAAGTCGACAATGGCATCGGCCAAGCCGACTAGCGGCCCTAGCTCCATCGAGCCGTAGAGCTTGATCAAGTCCACATGCATGCCCTTGGCGGCAAAATGCTCACGCGCGGTTTTCACATATTTGGTCACTACTTTGAGACGCGCACCTTGGCGGATGCTGGCCTCATAATCAAAGTCCTCACGCACGGCCACCATCATTTTGCACTTGGCAATATTCAGGTCCAAGGGCTGATACAAGCCTTCGCCGCCATGCTCATCCAGCACATCCTTACCGGCAATGCCCAAATCCGCCGCGCCATATTGCACATAGGTTGGCACATCGGTCGCGCGCACAATCACCAAGCGTACGTCATCACGGTTAGTCGGCAAAATCAGCTTGCGGGAAGACTCTGGATCCTCCAGCGCGTGTATGCCAGCCGCTGCCAACAACGGTGTGGTTTCCTCAAAAATGCGCCCTTTGCTGAGTGCAATAGTAATCATGATTAGTTCGATCTACGCACTTTGGCGCCCAATTGATTCAGTTTTTCTTCCAGCTTTTCGTAGCCACGGTCTAAATGGTAAATACGGTCAATTACCGTTTCACCCTCAGCCACTAACCCGGCCAGTACCAGGCCAGCCGAGGCGCGCAAGTCGGTTGCCATGACACTGGCGCCCTCTAATGCAGACACACCTTGCACCATGGCCGTATTGCCCTGCACGTCAATATTGGCGCCCATGCGCTGCAACTCCTGCACGTGCATAAAACGGTTTTCAAAAATCGTTTCAATCACCGTGCACACGCCTTCTGCCACCGTGTTCATGGCCATAAACTGCGCCTGCATATCGGTAGGAAAAGCCGGATGCGGCGCTGTGCGCACATTGACTGCTTTTAACTTGCCATCACTTTTCACCGTAATACTATTGCTGTCATGGCTGATGGTCGCCCCTGCCTCGCGCAACTTTTCAATCACGGCCTCAAGCAAATCCGCGCGTGCATTTTTCAAGGTGACTTCGCCGCCTGTCATGGCCGCCGCCACCATATAGGTGCCCGCTTCAATGCGGTCACAGACCACATGATGTTGGGCACCAGTTAGACGCTCAACGCCTTCGATGGTAATGGTATCGGTGCCTGCGCCAGTGATTTTGGCACCCATTTTATTCAGGCATTCAGCCAGGTCGACCACTTCAGGCTCCTTAGCCGCGTTCTCCAGCACTGTCGTGCCTTGCGCCAGCGCAGCGGCCATCATCAGATTTTCGGTGCCGGTAACCGTCACCATATCCATGTAGTACTTGGCGCCTTGCAAACGACGGTTAGGCAAATGCAGGGTGCTGGCTTGAATATACCCATGCGTGATATGCATGGCAGCGCCCATGGCTTGCAGACCCTTGATGTGCAGATCCACTGGGCGTGAGCCAATGGCACAACCACCGGGCAACGAAACACGCGCCGTCCCAAAACGCGCCAGCAACGGACCTAGCACCAGAATAGAGGCGCGCATGGTTTTCACCATGTCATAGGTGGCTTCAAAAGAAGCCACATCGCTGGCATCCAGCGTCACCTGATCTCCGTCTTTGCTGACCTTCACACCCATGGTATCCAGCAATTTGAGCGTAGACGCGACATCGCGCAACTCAGGCACACCGGTTAAGGTAAACGGCGTTTCTGCCAGCAAGCCAGCGCATAAAATCGGCAACGCGGCATTTTTAGCGCCAGACACGATCACTTCGCCGTGTAGCGGCACGCCGCCTTCAATAATCAACTTGTCCAAAATTACGCTTTCGCCAACAGGGTTTGCAGTTCGCCACTTTGATACATGCTGCGCATAATGTCAGCCCCGCCAATAAATTCGCCATCCACATACAACTGCGGAATGGTTGGCCAGTTAGCATATTGTTTGATGCCTTCGCGGATATCCATATCTTGCAATACGTCAATCGTGACATACTCAACACCACAGGCGCTGAGGATTTGTGTCGCCACGCTAGAAAAGCCACATTGCGGAAACTTCGGGCTACCCTTCATATATAACACCACCTTATTGTTGCTCACGGTGTCTTTAATTTTTGCTTGTACATCCATCTTGATTTAGCTCCAAAAATGCATTAAAACGCTAGGCTTGCTGTTGCTGCCATTGCGTGGGGGTATAGGTTTGCATAGACAACGCGTGTATTTCGGCACGCATCCGATCACCCAGGGCGGCGTAGACCAATTGATGCTGTTGCACCATGCGTTTACCTTCAAAGGCCGGACTGACAATCACCGCATCAAAATGGGTGCCGTCATCGCCATTCACTTTCAGGTAGTCGCATTCCAATCCACTGCGGATGTATGCCTCAAGTTGCGCTGCTGTTAACACAAAACCTCACTTATTCAACAAAATACAGGCCGTTTTAACAGGAAAACATTGCCTGTGTAGATCCGCTAACTGCGTAATTTATAACCGGATTTTAACATCTTTAGGCATAGCCACGCCAATGCCAGCAAGAAGCTGCCGACCACAGCCAGGCTCAGCCAAGGTGAGACATCGCCATGGCCAAAAAATCCATAACGGAAACCATCTATCATGTAGAAAAATGGATTTAACTGCGACACCGCTTGCCAGAACGGCGGCAAAGAGTGGATAGAGTAAAACACCCCAGACAAAAAGGTCAGCGGCATAATGACAAAGTTCTGGAAAGCCGCCATCTGGTCAAACTTGTCAGCCCAAATACCGGCAATGATGCCAAACGTCCCCAGCAAGGCGCTGCCTAGCAAGGCAAATGCAAAAATCCAGCCGGGATAGACCGTAGGCACACTCACAAAACACAGCGCCACCAGATAAATACTCAGGCCGACTAACAAGCCACGAATCATGGAAGCAGCGAGAAATGCGACAAAGAACTCCAGTGTATTAATCGGCGTCAGCAGCAAGAAAACAATATTGCCCATCACTTTGGACTGGATCAGGCTGGATGAGCTATTGGCAAAAGCGTTTTGCAACAAAGACATCATCATCAAGCCCGGCACTAAAAAAGCGGTATAACTGACTTGATCATAAACTTTGACATGCGACTCCAGCACATGCGAAAAAATCAGCAGATAGAGCAAAGCTGTCAGAATCGGCGAAGCAATGGTCTGGAACGCCACCCGCCAAAAACGCAGCAGCTCTTTTTTAAACAGCGTATAGACCCCGCGCCAGCGTGGACTGACTTTGTCATCCAGCCAGAAGAAAGGATTCAGCCACTTCATGCTTGAACTCCTTTCTGATTGCCGACCAGATTCAAAAAGACGTCTTCCAAATCCGCCTCCTGCAATTGCATATCCTGGATGGCCACATTGGCTTCACGCAACACACTCAATACCATTTCCACCTGCGATAACTCGGATAATGCCAGCACGACTTCGTCACCATTCAGCTGCTTGAGCAAAGGCTGCAGCTGCGCTGGCAACGCGCCAGCCAGACGCAAAGAAAGCTGCTTGGCGGCATGGCTCTTGAGCAAAGCACGCGTGGTATCCAGCGCGACAATTTTGCCCTGCTTCATCATGGCGACGCGCTCACACAGGGTTTCCGCTTCTTCGAGATAATGTGTGGTCAAAATAATAGTGTGCCCTTGCTGATTGAGCTTTTTTATAAACGCCCACAGCATTTGCCTAAGTTCGACATCCACCCCGGCGGTGGGCTCATCGAGCACAATCACCGGCGGCTTGTGCGCCAACGCCTGCGCAATCAACGCCCTACGCTTCATGCCACCGGACAGTTTACGCATATTGGTATGCGCTTTATCCGTCAGGCCTAAGCCTTCAATCACCTCATCGACCCAGGTATCATTTTCAGGACCATGACCAAAATAGCCGGCCTGAAAGCGCAACATTTCGCGTACATTAAAAAACGGGTCAAACACCAGCTCTTGCGGCACCACGCCCAATGCACTGCGCGCACGCTGATAATCAGCCTGCACATCGTGGCCCATGATACGAATACTGCCGCTGGTAGGCTGCAACAATCCTGCCAGCAAGTTAATCAAGGTCGACTTGCCTGCCCCATTCGGGCCGAGCAAGGCAAAAAACTCCCCCTGCTCGATGCGCAAGTCCACCCCCCTGAGCGCTTCAAATTCGCCAAAGTGCTTGGTAATGCCTGTAATCTCTATGGCTGCAGCCACATGTGACCTTTCGCTATCCCACAAAAAACGAAACCCCATCTCGTCAGAGCTGGGGCTGTTAGACTTGATTTTCAACTAATTCAACAAGAATCCGTCGACACCGTAAAGTTGCATTAGACTTCGCAAATTTTCAGGCACCCCAATGACTGACACAGCAGTCGCCTCATGATGCTGGTGATGTAGCTGCCGCTGAACCTCCAGAATCAAACTCACCGCCACCGTATCCACCTCTTTCACTTTGGTGAAATCCAGAATCAATGGCTGCTCAAGACGCAACGTTTGCAAATGCGTCAATGTTTCGCTGATGTTGTTAATCAGCAAATTACCACTGAAGAGCAAGGTATTTTGTTGTTGCGTAATTTGCGCCACAAAAACTCTCCGAAGATGACTGTATGCCAACGAGTAATTACTTACCAGTGGCCGCTTTGTTTTTATCGGCCAGTTTTTTGGTCAAGCTGTCCAGACCATTCTGGCGAATCTCTTGTGCAAACTGGCTACGATAGTTGGTCACCAAGCTCACACCTTCGATCACGATATCAAACACTTTCCAGTCATCAGCTTTTTTACCCAGACTGTAGTCAACACTAATAGGGTCTCCACCAGGTTGCTGAATCGCTGTTTTTACCGTTGCGCTATCAGCGCCAGCCTCCATACGAAAAGGTTTGTACTCAATAGTTTGATTTTTGTACTTGGACAATGCGGTCGCATATGTACGCAACAACAACGTTTTAAACTCTGCCTGGAAAGCTGTTTTTTGCTCTGGCGTCGCATTGGTCCAGTTTTTACCCAACACTAAACGAGAGACTTTTTCAAAGTCAAAGTTAGGCAAAATCTTTTCTTCTGCCAGGGCAAAAATCTTTTGCTGGTTGCCTGCCTGAATGTCTTTGTCATTTTTAATGACTTCAATCACATCATCCGCAGTTTTTTTCACCAGCTGATCCGGCGTCATGCCAGCCATTGCCACACCGGTTAACAGCCACATGGCAACTGCCATCCACCACTTTTTCATTGTGTTCCCTTTATCAATTGATTGAGTTACTTACCAATTTTGTCCAATGGACTGGCATCTAACGCATCAACGCCAGATTCGGTTGATGCAGACGCTGTTTTACCAGGTTTGTCATCGCTTTCAGTCGCCTTGCTATACAGGAACTGGCTAATCAGTTTTTCCAGTACAACCGCATCCTGTGTTTGCGAAATCTTGTCGCCATTTTTGAGACTCACCTCATCGCCACCCGCTTCCAGGCCAATATATTGCTCACCTAACAGGCCAGCCGTATAGATATTGGCAAAGGTATCTTTAGGGAAGTTATAACGTGTGTCGATGTTGAGACTCACAACGGCCTCATAAGTTTTAGGGTCAAACACAATTTCACTCACACGACCGACCACTACCCCGGCACTTTTGACTGGCGCACGTGGTTTGAGGCCACCGATATTCTCAAAATTCGCGGTCACCAGATAGGTTTGGCCGATACTACTGGTGGTGAGATTACCCACTTTCATCGCCAAACCAAGCAATGCCGCAAAACCGAGTGCGACAAAAATGCCTACCCACAAATCAATTGTTGTTCTTTCCATTGTTTATTCCCCGCGAGTTAGCGTACGTCCGTGTTGCTAAACTGCAATCATGAACGACGTTAATATAAAATCCAGCCCCAATACCGCCAGTGATGAGGTGACAACTGTTCTAGTTGTGGCGCGACTTACCCCTTCCGCTGTCGGCGGCGCATCATAGCCCTCAAACAAGGCGATCATGGTACATGCCACCCCGAACACCACACTCTTGAGTACACCATTCAGAATGTCATACTCCCAATCAACATTGGCCTGCATTTGTGACCAGAACGCACCGGCGTCGACGCCTATCAATGGCACTGCCACCAGGTAACCACCCAGAATGCCGACCATGGAAAATAACGTTGCCAGCACCGGCATGGCAATCACACCCGCCCAGAATCGGGGTGCAATAACACGCGCAATCGGGCTCACGGCCATCATTTCCATGGCAGACAATTGCTCAGTCGCCTTCATCAAACCAATTTCTGCGGTAATTGCCGTACCAGCACGCCCAGCAAACAACAGTGCCGTGACCACCGGACCGAGCTCGCGTACTAACGCCAAGGCGACCAACACCCCAATCGCCTCTGAGGAGCCATATTTTTGCAGGGTGTGATATCCCTGCAACGCGAGCACCATGCCGACAAAGAAAGCAGAGACCAGGATAATAATCAGTGACAAGACGCCGGTGAAGTACACCTCGCGGATTGTCAGGCGGAAACGGCGGAAGCTTTCCCCAGAAGAAATCAGCGTCAGCCAGAACAAACGACCACCAGCACCCAAACGCCAGATTTTGTTGATACAACCTGCGCCTAACTTGCTCAGCATGCGCTTTAATTTATGCAACACCATTAACGCGCCCCTCTCAACAAACTGGCGTGATATTCAGGCGCGGCGTAATGAAATGGCACCGGGCCATCTTTTTCGCCATGCACAAACTGGTGCACAAACGGCAGTTCGGATTTACGCAAGTCTTCTGGTGTGCCCTCAGCAGCAACGACGCCATCTGCAACAAAATAGACGTAATCAGCAAACTGGAAAGTTTCTTCCACATCGTGGGTCACAATAATAGAGGTCGCACCCAAGGCATCATTGAGGCTACGGATCAAATCACAAATGACCGCCATCGAAATGGGGTCCAGACCGGCAAACGGTTCGTCATACATAATAATGCTGGGATCCAGCGCAATCGCACGTGCCAGCGCGATCCGCCTTGCCATGCCGCCAGAGAGCTCGGTTGGCATCAATGCATGCGCCCCTCGCAAACCGACAGCGTTGAGTTTAAGCAACACCAGATCGCGGATCATGCTTTCAGGTAAATTGGTGTGTTCGCGCATTGGGAAAGCCACATTCTCAAACACGGATAAGTCGGTAAACAATGCACCGTGCTGAAACAACATGCCCATTTTCCGGCGTAAGCGGTAAATCCCTTCGCGGTCTTGCTTATGAACGACTTCGCCGCCAACCTCTACATGGCCTTTCGTCGGTTTAAGCTGCCCACCTATCAGGCGCAGTAAAGTGGTTTTACCACTGCCGCTGCCGCCCATGATGGCAACCACCTTACCTTTAGGAAAGGTCATGTTGATGCCTTTATGCAACAAGCGGCCTTTATACCCGAAAGACAAGTCTTTTATTTCTACAATTGCGTTTGCCATAGGAAGTGGTTGATGTAAAACGGGTTCCATTCTAAAACAGAATCTGTCTCATTCGTTGAATGTATCAGACATAAAACAAAAAGCCTGAAAAACCAGGCCTTTTGTGTCAAATTTATGTTGTATTCTACACTAAAAACTCATACAGACTAAGTAGGGTGTCGCAGCGGCGGGGGCGGCTTCTCCACTGCCTGGCGTCCCATTCACCAGTATGCGCATCACACCACTATTGCCTGCACCGTCATCCAGCATGGTATCCAGCTGTAGCGCGTAGCGCCCCAAAATCGCATCCGAACACATGGCATGTGCGGTATTAAAAGTCCCGGTAGTGGCTGCCGTTAAGGCTGCGACACTGGTCACCCCTAGCTGACCGCCCTCGCTATTGTGGGGTGCATATTGCGCCACGTTAGTAATATCTGTCGTACCCGTTGCCAATCCCGCCAGCCGCAAGTGCTGCCAGAGTAAAAATGACTCATCCGTGTTAGTCGTTGAGTTCCAGCCACCTTGTATCAAGCCATTCTGAGTTTGCCCGTTGGTACTGGCATTGGTGCCTGCAACATGAACATCTGCCGCATGATCATCACCGGGTAACACACGAAACCTGTCCTGGTAGCCATAAAAGTAAGTGGGTATATTTCTAAAATCACTGGCCAAACTCTTTACCTTGGCGTTGGCAATCAACTCCTGCCCTCGCATCACCCCGGCGAGTAACAACCCCGCAATCACCAGCACAATGGCCAATTCAATCAAGCTAAATCCGCGTTGCTTTTTCATTTTGAATCCTCCTGATACCGAATCATTGTAAGA